>PLXK01000224.1 GCA_003151415.1 Bacteroidota bacterium | reverse complement strand
GGTCGCTTAAGGCTTCCCTCACGCATAATTCATGCTCCATTCCCCTTTCTGCTTTCTTTCTGTTTTCTTTTCTCTTTCTCCCCTCTCCATTTTTTATGGAGAGGGGCCGGGGCTGAGGTGCGACATTTTTTATGGAGAGGGGCCGGAGCCACCTGCGCCATCAGGGGACAGCGGCTGAAGTATTAACTGGCAGAATTTACTAAACCCGAAATATTCAATACCCCTCCTCCTTTTTCAGTGACGTCCGGTTTGCCGTTCCATTTTCAAAAAACACTTCAACTCCTCCGCCGCTTTGAGCGAACAAGGGCTGAACAACGCCGCGATGAAGGACTTCAGTGGCTGCCGGCTGAATCAGATAAAGCCATTTGATGGGCTCGCTGGTGGCCAGGGCATAGCGATCCAATGGATTGTCTTTTTTCTCTTTACAGATCAGAAAATCCTCGCGCGTTGTGGTAAACGAACCCGGAAGAATCCTGTTTTTCATGAAATCAACACGCACATCATCTTCAAATGCCGTAGGGCGAATAAACACTTCCGTTCCGCTTGCTTTTTCTGCTTGATGCTTTGATGCATCACCATCGCTTATCCGGCGGGCCAAATCCAATATGGCCGCTTTACTCTTCAACTTCTCTGGTTTTACGAAACTGCTTTTCGGCAAAAGAACAACATCCTGAAGTACAATTTCCGCCAGCCGGTTGCCCACTTTTTTCAAGCCTTCATTGGCAATCTCGTTCCTGAATTCATTGAGCCGGTAATCCATATCCACAATCAGCTCGGTGTTGAAAATCAGAAACCCGCTTCTCACCAAACTGTTCATCCGGTTGGCTGCCACTATCTGATACCCGATGCCAGTCTCCGGCATAGCAAGCAGCCGTTTCGAAAATTCGGGAGTGGTTTTATAGATCATTGTTCGTATAGAAACAGTTTTGATTTTAAACAACAACAACAAACTTTACCACGGAGGCATGGAGGCCATGGAGAAAAACAAAGAGAAATAATATTGAAAAAGAATTACTCTCCTTGCTCACTGTTTTCTTTATGCTTCCGTAGTATGCTTCGCATAGAAACAGTTCCGGGCGTTTAAGCATTCAGGGGTGAGTTGAGTCAATGCACATCAATCTCGTCAATAAAAATATACGCATTGCCACGCGGACCGGCATTAACCGCAGGCATTTTGCCATAATTTGTCGCTTTCACTTTCACATACCTGGCCTTTTGTTTACGAATGGCACTGCTTACTTCCTTGACCTGAATCTGTTCGTCCGTATCGTACACCATCGGATCGACCGTGACGATGTGTTTGAATTTCTTGCCATCCGAAGACAGGAAAAAATCCACTTCCCTGGGCATCATGATCCAGGAACGTGCATCCTGCAGAAAGCCGGCGCCGAGTTTGGTGATCTCGCGCACCTCGCCCAGATCCACAGTGGCTTCAAAATCCTGACCCTGGAAACCCAGCCAGTTTCCTTTTCTCCAGTTCTGATCGCCGCGAATTCCATCGATCAGCGTTTCATCCCCGCCCGCAGCGTAAAGCGGGTCGGCCTGCGATTTCAGCTTAACTGTCCACCAATGCGGAAATTTATAAAACGTGCCGCTGGTCACTCCGCTTTGTTTGCTGGTATCGTTTTTGTCAAAGGCAATGGCTTTGATGGTGGTCGTCTTCTCTATGGTTATGGCCTCATTGTATTTTTTTGAAGAAGCATCGGGCTTTGTTCCATCGGTTGTATAATAAATCACCGCTCCGCTTTCGTTTTCTGCAATGCTGATTTCCGAGCTGTTCCTGAACAGAAAAGAAGAGCTGTGAAAAACCGGGGCAGAAATAAAACCGCTGCTTTCCTGAATCTCCTGCTGCTCGGCAACAGTCCCATTACCCGGCAAAGTCTTGTTGGGATCGGGCCCCATGTCGAACTTCAGCGTTTCGCCGTTCAGGATATCCTTGTGCAACAGCACAAGCGGATCGAAGCCCGCATTCCCGCCGCTTACATTCTGCACATATATGTTCTTGTCGCTCACGTTCTTCGCCTCAATGGTAAATGTCTTTCCGTTTTCCAGGTGAATCTTTACACGACTGAACAAAGGCGCCCCCACCGCGTATTGGGGACTGCCCGGGGTGACCGGATAAAACCCCATGGCACTTAGTACATACCAGGCGCTCATCTGCCCGCAATCTTCGTTGCCAATCAATCCGTCGGCAGTGGTTTTGTAAAACTGTGTGAGAACGCGGTGAACCAGTTCCTGTGTCTTCCAGGGCTCTGCGGCATAGTTATACAGATAGGCGATGTGATGACTGGGTTCATTGCCATGAGCATACTGCCCGATGAGTCCGCTGATATCGGCCTGTGTGCGTCCTGTTGTCTGTTCTTTGGCGGCAAAAAGAGAATCGAGTTTGGCACCGAATTTTTCCTTGCCTCCGTGCATGCCTATATAATGCGGAAGATCCTGCGGCACAAAAAAGGTGTATTGCCAGGCATTGGCTTCGGTGTAATTGTTGCTCACTTCGCGCGGATCGAAAGGCTCCAGCCAGCAGCCGTTTTTACGCGGGCGCATAAAGCCTGTTTCAGGGTCGAACACATTGCGGTAATTCTGTGCGCGTTTCTGGTAGTTCTTGCGGTCCTCCTCTTTGTTCAGCAATGCGGCCATGTTTGCAATGCACCAGTCGTCATAGGCATACTCAAGGGTTTTCGAAACCGATTCGGATTCGTCTTCCACAGCCAGATAACCGTGATGGATATAATCCGGCAGACCCAGATGGTTCCAGGTGGCGCTCTTTTTCATGGCTTCAAAAGCCAGCTGCATATCAAAGCCTCGGATGCCTTTCATGGCCGCATCCACAATTACAGGAACCGAATGATATCCGATCATGCAGTCGGTTTCGTTTGACGCCAGCTCCCACACCGGCAGGCGGCCTCCTTCTTTGTACTGGGCAAGAAAGGTCTTGATAAAATCCACGGTGCGCTTTTGTTCGATGATGGTATAAAGCGGGTGCGCTGCCCGAAAAGTATCCCACAGCGAGAACACCGAGTAATATGAAAACCCTTTCGCCTTGTGAATCTTATTGTCACGGCCGCGGTACATGCTGTCCACATCCATGTTCAGGTTTGGCTGAATCATCGTGTGGTAAAGCGCAGTATAAAATAATTTAAGTTTATCCTTTTCGGTGCTGGTCACTTCTATTTTCCCGAGTTCCTCATTCCAGGCCGCGGCCGCCTCGTTGCGCACCTGCTGAAAATCCCAGCCGGGGATTTCAGTCCGCAGATTTTTCCGGGCGCCTTCCATGCTCACTGTCGAAATACCCACCTTAACCAGAATGCTGTCGCCGGCTTTGACATCAAAAGTAAAAACGCCTCCCCTGTCCTTTCCCGAACTGCTTTCCCCTTCCTTTGCATCGGCAAGGAGCAGGGATGTTTTGAAGGGTTTTGAGAATTCGAGCGAAAAATAAATGTGCTGGTCTTTGGCCCAGGCTTCACTGCGCCGCATGCCTTCGAGATGTGTTTTGTCGAGCACTTCCAGTCTCGACTCCAGGGTTTTGTCCCGGTGATGAAGATCAATGACCACATTGCCCGGGCCCGCTTTGGGGAATGTATATTTATGAAAACCTGCCCGGAGCGTGGCTGTCAGTTCAACCTGGATGTCGCCCTTATCCAGTTTCACGGCATAATATCCGGCACTGGCCTTTTCATGATCGTGTGAAAAAGAGGAAGAATAGATTTGATTGTCAAGACTGGCTTCTCCGACAGAAGGCATGAGCAGGATATCTCCGTAATCACTGCAGCCTGTACCGCTCAGGTGGGTGTGCGAGAAACCGTAAATCACCTTATCGCTGGTGTGATACCCGCTGCAGCCGTCCCAGCTCCCGTCAATTCGGGTATCCGGACTCAGCTGCACCATGCCGAAAGGAAGGGTGGCACCGGGAAATGTATGGCCATGCCCGCCGGTTCCGATAAACGGATCGACGTATTTGCTCAGCTCGCTGCCTCCTGTCTGCTCCTTATCCTTACGGGTATTGCATCCTCCCAGGGCCAGCAGAAAGAGGGCCACAAAAAGAAATTTCAGCAAAACGGCAGCCTTGTTCATTGACGTAAAATTACGTGATTACTTGACATCCGGTTCATTCAAAAAATGCCGGGCATAATTGACCTTCATCTTATCCAACAGCAGGGCATGCACTTTCAGTCTTTTTTGAAAATTGGCATAGTTCTTTCTGTTTGGAAAAGACCACAGCGCCTCACTCAGGGCACACATGCGCGGAATGGACATGTATTCCACATGTGCAAAATCAACGATGTATTCTGACCAGACATTTCCCTGCGCCCCGAGAATAAAATTCTTATCTGCAGCCGGAATTTTGGCAGGAACAGGATCATAGGCATATACTTTTTCCAGGGGATTGAATCCGCCAATGGCCAGTGGTTCGTGGCTTCTGTCCTTGCTTTGATAATGGTCGAAATAACAGGGTGTACCCGGACTCATAATCACCTTGTGTTTTTGTTTGGCTGCGGCTAGTCCTCCTGACATTCCGCGCCAGCTCATCACTACGGCATTGGGAGCCAGACCGCCTTCCAGAATTTCGTCCCAGCCAATGATTTGTTTTCCTTTTGCATTCAGGTATTTTTCTATCCGCCGGATAAAATAACTCTGCAATTCGTTTTCATTTTTCAGGCCTTCTTTCTTCATCAGCGCCTGGCAGCTGCCGCAGGTTTTCCATCGCTTTTTTACGCATTCATCCCCCCCGATATGAATATAAACTCCAGGAAACAAATCGCAGACTTCATCCAGCACATCCTCGAGAAATCTGAATGTTTCCTCTTTCGGGCAAAACACATCGTCGTAAACGCCCCAGGTTCTGCCCACCTCAAAGGGTCCGCCGGTGCATGACAAGGATGGGTAAGCAGCCAGCGCCGCCAGGGCATGCCCGGGCATTTCAATTTCGGGAACAACAGTGATGTGCCGTGCCGTGGCATAAGCCACGATGTCTTTGATGTCCTGCCGGGTATAAAAGCCGCCATAAGGGATTCCATCGTATTTTGCCGAATCGGAATTGTGCCCCACAACCGTTTCCTTTCTTCTGGATCCGATTTCCGTAAGCAAAGGATATTTTTTGATTTCAATCCTCCACCCCTGATCATCGGTGAGGTGCCAGTGAAACACATTGAATTTGTAGAGCGCAAGATCATCCAGATATTTTTCCACTTCTTCCTTGGAAAAAAAATGCCGGCACACGTCCAGATGCATGCCCCGCCATTCATACTTCGGATAATCAGAAATGAAAAGCGTCTGCACGGTCCATTGTTCCGGAGCTTTTTGCTGCATCATTTGAAAAATGGTTTCAAGGCCATAACTTATACCTGTCGGATAACCTAAAAGAACGATTGAATTTCGTTTGACATTCAGAATATAGCCATCCACCCGTATGTTCCGGTTTCCTTCATGTCCTTGAAAAACACAGATGAAATTGCTCTTTTTACTTTCATGGGCTATGGGCAGCGAGAATCCATAAACTTTTTTCAATTGTGCATTGAAAACCTCCAGTTCGTTTGGAAATTCATTCAGGCTATCCACCAAAAAGGTTTCGGCATTGATGGTAAAAGAACCGGTGTCCGTTATCTGATCCTTCCATAAAAACGGGTTGGGAATGATGGGCACAATGATTTTCTGGGCAGAGCAGTCTGCTGCAAAAACGGCTAAAATGAAAATTGCGAATATTCGAATCATTCGGATGAACAGACTATTTACTGGATCTTTGAATAATGCAAGGCTATTTTCAATATCCTTATCGAAACTGGTAAGCAATTCCTTCCGAGGCCTGAGTCAGCAATTCGGGAGATCCATCCGTTGCAATGGCACGCCCCTCAAGCTTCGGAGAAACGGGTGAAAATTCGGCCAGATAATCTTCCAGAACATCGTGCAGCAGGATTCCCTGCGGAACGGGATTGTGGACATTCATCATCCGGCAAAGCATGTTGTCGGGATCTCCCTCGCGCTCACAGGCCGCCATGGTATAGATTTTTTCGGCATCGAGAAGCTCTCCTTTAATTTTCACCTCCTGTACCCGTTCCCCTTTTTTGTTTCCGATGGTGAATGTCACCTGCATGCCGTTGAACCGGATAAACCAGCCACCGAAACGCTTGGTCGCATCTTTGGCAAATACATTCTCCAGTTCTTTCTCCAGCCAGTTGAGCACTTGTTTTCCCTTTACATCAGCCGTTTTCACTTCCGAATTGACCGGCAGCATGCACCAGAGGTAGTCCCTGGTGATATCGGCAACACCTGTCTGTGGGTCGGGAACAAGAGGCGGACAAAAACGGAATCCGTTCGACACCACAATGTCTGTTTTCATTTTCCACATCACCGCATCGGTGATCAGATTGTCCATTGGCGTTTCAATGATGAAATAGCGCACAAGCGGTGTTTTGGTTTGCCCGATCACCGCATTCAGAACTTTGTTGTAGGGTTTTTTGACCGACTCGACAAGCTGCTTCATGTCGGGGTCTTCCTTGTATTTTTCCGGGTCCACATCCAAAAGCTCATACACCTCATCCTTGATTTTCCCGTTTTCAATGACGATGTCCAGCTTCCCTACAAATGAAGCAAAAGCCCCGGGCTCGGTCACCTTGCTGAACTTGCCCTGAATGGGTTCGCGGATGCGTTCATGCGTATCGGCTCCCAGGATATAATCAACCCCCTGTGCACAGTCTTCATTGGCCAGGTGGAGCTGCTGGGCAAGTCCCATGTGCGAAATCACAAACACCATTGCACATTTTCTTTCTTCCCTGAGAATGCGGACATACCGGGCCAGATCTTTTTCGGGTTTGGTGAATTGAATTCCTTTGGAATAGGCCGGACTCTGGCGGATCGGAGTCAGCGGATCATTGTATCCGATAAAGCCGATTCGTATTCCCCCCAGATTGAATATCTGATACGGAGGAAAAAGCGAATCGTGGGTCATGTCGTCGTTATTGAACATGTTCGCACACACTTTGGCTGCGGTATAGCCGTTCATGTCATGAATCAGCATTTTCTTTCCATAGGCCACTTCCCAGTTTCCGGGCAGCACCAGATCGTAATTGATTTTGTTGATCAGGGGCATGAGCGCCTGCCCCTGGGTGAGGGAAGCTATTCCGCTGCCCTGAAAACAATCGCCGCCATCCACCACCAGTGTGTTCTCCGGGTTCTGTTTCCGGAGCTCGGTAATCATCGTCTGAAGGGTGGCAAAACCTCCGCGCTTTTTGTACACGGCCTTCCCGTTCTCCCAGAAGAATTCCTGATGGATGTCCAGCTGTCCGTGTATATCGGATGTATGCAAAATAGTAAAACGCTGCGCCTTGCCGTTTTGAATGGCCGGATTTTTAATGATTTCCTTTATTCTGTCTTTGTCCTGCAACCACCAGCTCACCGCGGGTCCGATACCCAGGCCGATTCCGGCAAGTCCTGCATAACGGATAAAATCCCTCCGGCTCTGGCCGTGATTGCCTTTCTTTTCCTCTATATTGACAATCGGTTCCTGATTGTGGCAGGAGCAATTGCAATTCGGTTTATTGCAAGATGTATCGCTCATGGGTGCTTATTCATTTCTCAATTCCTGTTCAACAAATTTCAATGCGGAAGTCTGTCGCGTATAACTCCGTAAACAAATACTCCAAGCACTGCGCTGAGAATAACAACTCCGATGGCAACGATTCCGCTTCCAACCAAAGCGTAAAGAGGACCGGGGCATGCTCCGGTCAGAGCCCATCCCATACCAAAGAGAAGCCCTCCGATGACATTTCCTTTACTGAACTTTTTCTCTTCAAGCAGAATGGGGTCACCCGAAATGGTTTTCACGCCGTTGCGTTTAATGAGCCAGATGCCCAGCATACCCACGGCAATGGCAGATCCCATCACGCCATACATATGAAAAGCCTGAAAATGAAACATCTCCTGAATGCGGAACCAGGATACCACCTCGGCCTTGATGAGAATGATTCCGAAGACAAAACCAAGAAACAAAAATTTTACTTTTTCCATGTACCTGCTTTTAACCCGTTTTAAAATGACTGCTTGTTTTGCTTTCTTAAAGTTTCAATATGCAGGGAAGCACAAACCAGCTTGTGAGTAATCCTCCGGCGAAAAAACAACAGGTGGCAATGAGCGAAGGCAGCTGGAGATTTGAAATGCCGGTGATGGAATGCCCGGAAGTGCATCCGTTTGCATAGCGCGTGCCAAAACCGACAAGAAAACCGCCGACGACAAGCAGGATAAATCCTTTCAGAGTAAACAAGGCATGAAGATTGAATAACTCTTCGGGAACAAGCCCGTTGAAATTCTTGATTCCCATCAAAGACAAATCCCTGACGGTGGCCTCAGAAATACGCACCGGGTTGGGGTTCTGAAAGAAAAAACCGGCAACCAGTCCGCCAAGGGCAATTCCAGATACAAAAACCAGGTTCCACGATTCATCCTTCCAGCTGTAATTGAAAAAATTTCTTTTTGTGGGAATACATGCCGCGCAAATATGACGCAGCGAAGAAGATATACCAAATGCTTTGTTCCCTGCAATGAGCAACAGAGGCACCATCAATCCGATAAGCGGGCCGGAAACGTACCAGGGCCAGGGTTGTGTGAGTAGATTCATCTTTGTGCGATTATCACTTGCTGATTTTTTTGGTTATCGTTTTGTCTTTGTCTTTTTTCCTGGCTTCCGCTATCCCGGCGTAAGGTCCGTATTTGTGCTGCGATACAGCAAACTTGTCTGAGTAAGGTCCGAAAGGATTGTCTACCGGTTTTGCCGAAAGTTCAGGCCAATCCCTGCTTACATTTCCCTGGGGTCTTGACTGAGAATTCACAAAGGCGGCAATGTCCCAGGCCTCCTCATCGCTTAGCTGAGGGTACTGTTTCGTGGCGCCATTGGGCATGTTGTTTTTAATGTATCCGGCAAAAGGAATCAATCTGTACAATCCGGCACCGGTGTTGTAGCTGTGATCGCCCCAGAGCGGCGGATACTGATAGGCAGTTCCGTCTGCAAGCGGCACACCCTTACCTTCGGCCCCGTGACAGGCTATGCATTTGGACAGGAACAGCGCCTTTCCTTTTTCAGGATCAGCGGCACGGTCCATAAAAGCGAGAGTCTCAATGCCGGAGCCTTCGGGTTTAACACCTTTTTTTACACTTTTCCCAAGCCAATCGATATAGGCTTTCATGGCCTGCATTTCTCGGCTGGCTGTGTCGAGGGCCTGCCCGTTGAGGCTGCGCTCAAAACAGTCGTTCATGCGTTTGTAAACGCTTTCTGTCTTTCGCGAACGCGGTCTGAATTTCGGATAGGTGGAAGCAACAGCGCCATAGTTGTTTCCAAAAGGTTTTGTCCCGGCCTCCAGATGACAGTTCTGACAATTCATGCCGTTGCTGATCTTTGCCACTGTTCCTTTCGGACCCAGATAAGAAGATGTGTTGACAATCAACGAACGCCCGTAACGGATCTGTTTTCCGGTTTCATCTTTGGGAATATCTGCAGTATCCGGAGCCATCCAGACATTTCCGCTGCTCACCGGAGCCGCTCCATCTTTGGTTATGGAAACAAGGCCGCTCACATCTTTATCCTTATGCGCCGCAGTTCCGATGCTGAATTTTGGAAAACCGAAAATTAAAAAATAAGACATGACAAGAACCACGACGAACAGAAAACTGATCAGCCCGATCAATTTGTCCATTGCAGAAAGGATGCCTTTTTCGGCGTGACTTTTATTTTCAGTTTTCATGCGGATAAACAGGTGACAACGTTTCTTTCCACACCAGCGAAGCGGCACCCAGAATGGCGGCATCGCTTTCTGCAAGCTGGGAAGGGAGTATCTGCACCTTGCCCTTGTATACTTTTAATAAATTGGATTCAAAACTTTTTCGTGTCGGCTCAAAGATCAGCTCACCGGCAAGGGCAAGTCCACCGAAAAGAAAAATAGCGGCTGGGCTTGTATAGGCAACACTGTTGGCCAATGCAAATCCAAGCAAATCGCCCGTGAGTCTGAAGGCCTCAAGGGCAGATTCATTTCCGCCCTTCGCCAGTTCAAAGATATACTTCGAATCGATTTTTACACTGTCTTTTTTCCCGGATTTTTCGAGATAGGTTTTCCGGATTCCGGTGGCCGAGCAATATGTTTCCAGACATCCATTGCGTCCGCACCCGCAAAGCCTGCCGCCGGGAATGATTATGGTGTGCCCCAGTTCACCGGCCATGCCATCGTGTCCGTAAACCATTTCCCCGTTGACAACGATTCCGCTTCCCAGTCCGGTGCCCAGAGTAATAAATAAAAAATCCTTCATGCCCTTGGCTCCTCCAAAAAGCATTTCCCCGATGGCGGCCGCATTGGCATCATTGGTCAGAATGGTTCTGCAATCCAGGTCATCGGCAAAATACTCGGCCAAAGGAATGAGTCCTTCCCATTTCAGATTCGGGGCATATTCGATGCATCCGCTGAAGTAGTTTCCGTTGGGGGCTCCGATGCCGGCTCCGACCAATTCCACATTTTTGCCGCATTGCAGCAGAGCCGTGTCGATTTTTGCACTCAGGGCATGCACGAGTTCCTGCGGATCGGGATAATCGGATGTCAGGAGGGTATCTCGGACAAGAATTTTTCCGTTCTCATCCACCAATCCGAATACGGAATTGGTACCACCTATATCGATTCCTGCCGCAACACGATTTTTCATTCTGTCTTTGTTCTGATTGAATTTAAACTCCCTTTATTCCCCAAGAACTTCATCCGCAACCAGGGCCTTATTTTCTATCGACGCATCATAGTCAATTCCCTGCGACTTCAGCAAATTTTTAACCTTCCATCCGTAGAAAGCCAGGTAAAGAAAACAAACGACTCCCACAAAGTAACTCATTTGTATTCCAAGCCGGTGCTCTCCGGCCAGCCACCCCTGCAGCAAACTGATCACCCCCCCTCCCATAATCATCATGATCAGAAAACTGGAGGCCTTGTTGGTATTCTTTCCCAAACCGGCAATGGCCAGGGTGAAGATACAGGGCCATAACGTGGAGCAGAACAACCCGACACTGATGAAAGCATACACACTCAGCTTGCCATCGGTACAAATCCCAATCAACAGCGCCAGAATACCCAAAGACGAAAACAACATCAGCTGCCGCGCGGGATTGCCTTTGCTGAGAATATCGGCAATGATCACTGCAATTATAACAAATGCATATACATAAAACGGAGTGAGGTCATGGTTGGCTATTTTATTGACCAGCAGGAAAACCCCGAATGCAAGATAGGGCATCAGAAAACGAAACACCTGACTCATGCTGCTTTTTAGTCCCAAAGCCCCCGCAGAGGCGGTCCAGCGCCCGATCATCAGACTTGCCCAATACAAGGACACATAAGGAGCAATTTCGTTTGTTTTGAGTCCGATATGCTGACGCATAAATTCGGGCAGGTTGGATGCCGTGGAGACTTCCACACCCACATACAGAAATATTGCAATCATTCCCATCCAGAGCTGGGGGTGACTGAACAGGCTCTTTTCCGAAATTCTGTTCGAAGCGGAGTTATCTGCAATTTCATTTACAGGAGCCGGGTCAGGATCGATTTTATTGGGCAGGGAAGAAAAACGAAACAACACAGCCACAATTAAAAAGGCGGCACCCAGAATGAGATAAGGGGTTTTCACCGATTGAATGCTGTCCAGTTTGGCGCCGCTCAAAACAACAGAACCGAATATCGCCAGATTAACAACAACAGGGCCAATGGTTGTTCCGATATTGTTGATGCCGCCGGCAAGACTGAGACGCTGGGCCCCCTTTTTGGGGTCGCCGCAGACAATGACGAGCGGATTGGCTGCAATTTGCTGAAGAGAAAAACCCAGTCCTACGACAAACAGACCGGTGATCATCAGCGGGAAGGAAGCAAGCTGTGCCGCAGGGTAAAACAGCATCGTGCCGATTGCCGAGATGCACAAACCCAGCGAAATTCCATTCTTGTAGCCGATCCGGTTCAGAACATCCCCTCCGATGGCTGAAACCGTGAAATAGATAAATGAGCCAACAGTATAAGCGATGTAAAAGGCAAAAGAAATCATCTGGCTTTGCCATTGTTCCAGATTCAGCTTCTCCTTAAAAACGGGAATCAGGATGTCATTGCTGGCAGCCACAAAACCCCAGAAAAAGAAAACCGAAATCAGTGTAATAAACGAGGACCGGCTTGTTGTGTTTTTTGACATAACAGAAATCTTTCTCCGAAAATACTCGGATTGCGCGTGGCAGGGGACAGCACAGGGAATTAGTTATACAGCGAGAAATTAACAAATGTGGTTTTGAGGGTTGGGGGTGCCGCGACCGCCGAAGCTCTTTTTCAAAGCGCAGGAGGGTTGGGATGTTCAAGTATTGAGCTGGGGCTGGTTTGACTGTTTTTTTCACATCAACACCCCAATACTTCAACACCTCAACACATCAGAAAACCACGAAGCGAAGCGTGCGGGAAAGAGACGAAGAACGGAGACTAAGCAGATACAGACCCGGACGCAGAGCGCCCCTTGAAATGACGACCTGATTGGCTCCTTCCTGAAAATCCTGATTGGAGATGACTTCGGTTTTTCGGCCAGAAGCATCAAAAAGCTCGACAGTTACCTGTTCGTCAGCAGGAAGGTTGAATTCCAGAGTTGATCCCGTATGCATGGGATTGGGATAAAATTTCAGTCCCGAATCGGCATAACTGAGATCCTGCATTCCGGTAAGGACCGAATACGGATACCAGGGTTTGGTCATGGATCCTTCATCACTCAGCAAAGTGTTTAAGGTGGAAGATTGCAGAATCGCTTTCACTGTGGTGGCAGCGCCATTGTAGGTACAGGCGTTCTGTACCAAACGTATTCCGTGGCTGTAATCCATATACGTATCGGCATGCACATTGGTCATGGGTTGAATCGGATTGCCAACAGAGGTGTGCCAGCCATAAATCACCACACGGTTGGCTGTGGTATAAATCATGTTGCTGATCACCACATCTTTTTTGTCTCCCCCTGTCAGTTCACCGAGCGGATGTGCGGCTACCACAGCATTGCGCTGGCCCCGGATGGTTGTATTTTCCTGATCAAAGATGGGAACGGTTGACATCTGGGAAGATGGGGGGATCGTGGAAGGCGAAAGTTTGACCGTTGCCGCTCCGTATATGTCGTTCACCATTTTGCGGGTGGGCAGGGTGCAACCGGTCAGGTCGGCAATTTTGGTGGCCAGCATGGGGCTCATCGGGCAAAGGAAATAATTGGTATCGGTACCCACCATCAGATAATCGGGGGCCACATAATAGGTAATGGTTTCTGTTATCCCCGAAATGACTGCCGTGGAAGTCACCGGTTTGAGGTTTCTGAAAAATGAGGGAACGTTTCCGTTGCTGATCTCGGTATAGATCATATTTTCGCGGTTGGTCAGACTCAGCGAGGCCGAAGCAATTGTCGCCTCGAACTGGTTTCCATCCAATGCTCCGGCATGGCGGGCAGGAAGATTTAAAACCTGTGCGGTGGCCGAAAAGCCGATTACAGACAGGATAGCTGCAGAGAGTAAACGCATGATGAGTTTGGATTGGATATCAAATATACCGATTCTTAGTCATTTGTAGGATTTTTTTCCTAAAAATGACTTAGAGCGGTATATGCTGAAGGGCATGACCCTTTTCTCATGCTCCTTCAGTATATAATGAAAAATCGTAACCTCCCGGGTATTAGAAATATTTATCTTTAGCTCCATTTTACGATTTGGGCGTGCCCCTGAAGCACCCCCGCGAAAAGCGGGTTTACTTCAGGGTCCGGCTTTCGGCACTCGCTTTCCCCTGAAGTATGCGCTGCGCTTCACTTCAGGGGAAGAGCTCAGACAAAAATGCCTCAATCCGTCACGCAAAAAATGGAATCTAAATTGCCAACGTTTATTTAATCATATTACATCCCGAACTTTAAGAATCCATACTATGCAATTATTAACCCCCTCCTACTGGAAAGATTACGAACTGATTGATGTCGGGGATTTTGAAAAACTGGAACGTTTTGGCAATTACATCACCATCCGGCCCGAGCCACAGGCCGTCTGGGACCGCAGCCTGCCCTTGAAAGAATGGGAAAGCCGTGCACATGTGCGATTTGTGCCCAAAACAAGCTCTTCGGGCGATTGGAAAATGCTCCACAAAATGCCCGAACAATGGCAGATCCGTTACGGCATTTCCGGCGCAGAACCCGCTATCCGTTTCCGTCTGGGCCTGACCGGATTCAAACATGTCGGGGTTTTTCCCGAACAGGCCACAAACTGGGAGTATATCTATGAATCGGTGGGCAAGTTAAAAACCGTGCTCAATGGCGAAACGCCCCGTTTCCTGAATCTTTTTGCCTATACCGGCGGGGCTTCTCTGGCTGCCAAAGCTGCTGGGGCCGATGTCACCCATGTGGATTCGATCAAACAGGTGGTCAGCTGGGCGCATGAAAACATGGATCTTTCCACCCTGAGCAACATCCGCTGGGTGGTTGAAGATGCACTCAAATTTGTAAAACGCGAACAAAAACGGGGAAACAAATATAACGGCATCATCCTCGACCCTCCCGCTTTTGGACATGGACCAAACGGAGAAAAATGGCAGCTGGAGGAAAATATCAACGAAATGATGAAGGGAGTTCTGGATCTGCTTGACCCCAAAGGCCATTTCATCATCCTCAATGCCTATTCCCTGGGTTTCTCTTCGCTCATCATAGAAAACCTGATGCGCACAAAAGCCAAAGGCAAACTCGAAACGGGTGAACTTTTTCTCCAGGCCACGGCAGGAAATAAGCTTCCGCTGGGGGTACTCGGCAGGTTCCGGACATTTTAAATTATCCGGCAAGACGGGGTATTTTATTTTCCGGGAATCTAGATCTCCAATTGCAAAACGGCTTCGAATTTTCTTTTCTCGGCATCAAATTCGTGCACGATTTCTTCCGGTCTTATTTTATAAAAACTCAAACGGTCGCTGATAAACAATTCGTCATCGCGCTCATCAAACCCGTGTTTCTGGTTCCATTTTTTGCGGATATCGGCCGATTGAAAAGAATAAACAAAACGGATTCCTTCAAAACCCTTGTTCTTGAATTTCTGGGCAAGCTCCAGAATTGTTTTGATTCCCAGGCGAAAAATGCCCTCATTGCCGGTTCCCTGCTGATACAGATCGACATGAAAATGATTGTTGCTGTCCTCGGCCTGAGATTTATTCAGATCCTGATAACCATCGGGGGGGTGTGCAGACCCGTTTTTACTCAGACGAACCCCGTATCTGTTTTCTATAATCTCATCCTGAAGAATGCGCTTGACCTCTTCCGGAAACTCCAGATCAAACTGAAAGTTAAGCGGAATGTTGAAACTGGCGCAGAGTTCTTTAAACTCGATATTGTATTCAATTTTCATTTCTCGGAATAGATGGGTGAATGACCGGCTGCCCTTTTAAATACTTCCGATCAGCAGTAAATATAATCCCTATTCCCGAAGAAAACCAGATTTGACTAACAATCTGTGCAATATTCTGCCACAATAAAAACAAGGCAAAAAATATGGAATTTCCCTGTTTTTGTACTCCATACAGAGAATCCCCCATTATTGTTAAAAAAGGACACGGCAGCAGACCCGATGCAATAGATTTGGCTTAATTATCGTTAATTTTGTACAAAGCACATGTGACTGTGAAAAACGCACATGAACTTAAAGACCGGGCAAAACCGCGCATGGATCAGAACGAAGACATACTGATTAAAAAACTGGATGAATTTATCCGGAAGTATTATAAGAACCAGCTTATAAGAGGATTGATCTATGCCATCGGTCTGGTGCTTGCTTTTTATCTTGTTGTTGCCGTACTCGAATACTATGCGCATTTCGATATCACGATCAGAACCGTTCTTTTTTATTCGCTCATTACCGGCATTCTTGCCGTACTGGGCAGGTATATCCTGATTCCTTTGTTCAAACTCAACCGCATCGGGGCCGTTTTAAGCAATGAAATGGCTGCCGAAATCATTGGCAGGCATTTTTCCGAAGTAAAAGACAAATTGCTCAATGTGCTTCAGCTAAAAAAAATTGCCAGTGAAGAAAAAGGGACATCCGCCCCATTGGGCAGCGCTTCACTTCTGGAAGCTTCCATCAACCAAAAAATAAAAGAACTAAAACCCATTCCTTTTGCCTCGGCCATCAACCTGAATGAAAACAGGCGTTATCTGAAATATGCGGTTATACCCCTGGTTGTTATTCTCTTTATCGTTTTCTCGGCCCCAAGCATCATCACCGAAGGCACAAAGCGCCTGATGCACCACAACGACTTCTACGAAAAACAGGCTCTTTTCCATTTCGAGATCCTCAACTCCAGCATGAAAGGCATTGAGCAGGAAGACTTTCCGCTGGCCGTAAAAGTAACCGGGGAAGAGCTTCCCGAATCTGTTTTCCTGCAGGTCAATGGCAATGAATACAAACTGACAAAAGAAAACAAACTCAATTTCAGTTATGTTTTCAAAAATCTTCAGCACAACACCAAATTCAAACTCAGCGCCGACGGGTATACCTCGCGTGAATACGAAATCAACGTGCTCCCCAACCCTGTGCTGCTGAACTTCGAAATCCAGCTGAACTATCCGAAATACCTCGGCAAGAAAGATGAAGTACTGCGCAACACCGGAGACCTGGTTATCCCCGCCGGCACAAAAGTGACCTGGAACTTCACAACCAAAGACACACGGAGTCTCCGCGTAAGCTTTAACGACACCGCCTATTCGCTCAGCCCTTCGGCCAACGTTTGCAGCTACACAAACCGGTTTCTGCAAAACAATTCCTATGCCGTCACCACTTCGAATCAATACATCAAAAGCAAGGATTCGGTTGTCTACATGATCAGTGTCATCCCCGACCTTTTCCCTTCTATCCAGGTGGAAGAAAAAAAAGATTCACTTTCTTCGCAGCGCCTGTACTACCGCGGCGAGGTTAAGGACGATTACGGGTTCAGCAATCTGAGTTTCAATTACAAATTCACGCACAAGGAAGATTCCGCCGCTTCAAAAACCGGAAATGAAAAGTATGAGTCTGTACGGATTCCGGTTTCCGGAACATTCAATCAGGATCAGTTTATGTATTTCTGGGACATCGGCAAACTCAATCCGTCACCCGGCGATCAGATCGAATACTTTTTTGAAGTGTGGGACAACGACGGCGTTCATGGCCCCAAATCAACACGCAGCCAGAAAATGCTCTTCAAAGCCCCTACCCTGAAAGAGCTGGCCGAAAAATCAGAAGAGTCGAACCAAACCGTAAAAAGCGATATTTCCCAAACCCTTGAAAAAGCAAAAGATCTGCAAAAAGACATTGATGATCTTCACAAAAAAGTTCTGGAAAAAAAATCATTGAGCTGGGAAGACAAAAAGAAGATTCAGGAACTCAAAGACAAACAACAAAGCCTGGAAAAAAATATTGAAAAATTCAAACAGGAAAACGAGAAGAGCCAGAAAGAACAAAGTGATTACCGCAAAGACGACCAGAAGCTCATCGAAAAGCAACAGCAGATCAATGACCTCTTTGAGCAGCTCATGACAGAAGACATGAAGAAACAGATCAAGGATCTGGAAAAGCTTATGCAAACCATGGATAAAGACAAGATGCAGGAGCAGCTTGAGAAAATGAAATTAAGCACAAAGGATCTCGAAAAAGAACTTGACCGCACCCTGGAAATGTTCAAACAGGTCGAATTCGACAAAAAACTCACTGAAACGAAAGAACGTCTGGACAAACTTGCCGAAGAGCAGCAAAAGCTCTCTGAAAAAGCGGAAGACAAAAAATCCGACAGCAAAGAACTTGAAAACAAACAGGAAAAGTTAAATAAAGATTTCGAAGATATCCGTAAAGCCATGGATGATCTCGAAAAGAAAAACAATGCTCTGGAAAAGCCGCATGAAGAATTCAAAAATACAGACCAGAAGGAACAGGATATCCAGAAAGACATGAAACAAAGCAGCCAGGATCTGCAAAACAAGGAAAATAAAAAAGCATCCAAATCGCAAAAATCCGCTGCCGGTAAAATGCAGGAAATGGCGCAGAAAATGGCACAGATGCAGGTAAAAATGGAGGAAGAACAAAACGAAGAAGACATGGCTTCGCTGCGTCAGATCCTGCAGAACCTGGTGCGTCTTTCTTTTGACCAGGAAGCCCTGATGACTGATCTTGGAAAAACCCGGACCGACAATCCGCAATACGTCAATATTGCCAAAAACCAGAAACGCCTGGAAGATGATTCCAAAATGATTGAAGACAGCATTCTGGCCCTGAGCAAACGCAATCCCTCTGTCAACAACATCGTGAACAAAGAGGTGAGCGCCATTCACTTCAATATGGATAAAGCCATAGACAACCTGGCCGAAAGACAAACCGGTGAAGCCGGTTCACGCCAGCAGTTTGCCATGACTTCGATCAACAACCTGGCTCTTTTGCTCAGCGAAATTCTTACCTCCATGCAGGAAAGTCAAAAGAAAGACGGTAAACCGGGTGCCGGCAGCTGTAACAAACCCGGCGGCAAAGGACAGAAAGAAAGCGCCGCCTCCCTGCGCAAGATGCAGCAAAGCCTGAACAACAAAATGGGCGAATTGATGAAAAGAATGAAGAATGGTAAAGGCGGTAAGGAAGGATCGGGAATGAGCGAGGAATTTGCCCGCATGGCCGCACAGCAGGAAGCCATCCGGGAAATGCTTCAAAAGATGTCTGATCAGCTTAAAAAGGACGGTAAAGGAGGCGGAAATCTCGGCACAACCTCCGAAAAAATGGATGAAACTGAAACCGATCTGGTAAATA
>PLXK01000130.1 GCA_003151415.1 Bacteroidota bacterium | reverse complement strand
CGCTTAAGGCTTCCCTCACGCAAAAGGGACTCAATGAACAATGGATAAAATTCTGCTTAGTTTCGATCTGGAAGAGTTTGATATCCCCGAGGAATACGGGCAGACACTGGCTGCGGAAGAAAAACTCGAGCGCAGCCGCGAGGGACTGATTCCATTGCTGGGGCTTTTGAAAAAACTCAATATCACGGCCACCTTTTACACCACCGCCTTTTTTGCACAAGCCAATCCAGGTCTCATCAAAGAAATTTGCCTGGATCATGAAATTGCTTCGCATGGTTTTTATCATTCCTCATTCCGAAACGAAGATATTTTAAGTTCCAAACAGGCGCTCGAACGCATCACCGGAAAAGTGCTGAGCGGTTTCCGCATGGCCAGACTCATGCCCGTGGACGAAACCCTCATT
This sequence comes from Bacteroidota bacterium, assembly GCA_003151415.1. GTDB lineage: Bacteria > Bacteroidota > Bacteroidia > Palsa-965 > Palsa-965 > Palsa-965. The sequence goes on along the minus strand of PLXK01000130.1, from coordinate 32,652 downwards.
GCCAAAGCGGGATACATCTACCATTCATCGCTCAACCCCACCTGGATTCCGGGCCGGTATAACAATTTGAGCAAACCCACTTTGCCTTTTGTGTCTTCGGGTATTATCCAGCTTCCGGCTTCTGTTGCATCTGCCTTGCGGATTCCGCTGTTCTGGATCAGTTTCAAAGTTTTTCCCGAAGGAGTTTATCAGAGGCTGGCCTTGCGAACACTCCGTAAAAAACATTATTTGAATATCTATTTTCATCCCTGGGAATTTGCAGACATTTCCTCTTACAAAATACCGGGTTATACAAAAAAGATTTACGGCATTGAACTGCTTCGGCGGCTCGAAACCTTGCTTGTTCTGCTCAAAGAAAAAGGCAGGTTCGTTCAATCCTCGGAATATTGTTTCGACTTTCTCCAAACCCTTCAACATCCCGATGCTCCCCGATTCTGACTCTTTTCTTAACCGCCTGATCACGCTGCGAACGATGGTCGTCGTGTTCCTGCTTGCTGCCCTTGGGGTTACGATACAGTCATATACCTGCAACACCTACAACAATTACCTGGTGTACACCCGGCCCCTTGCCAACCTGCTTTCGGGCCAGAGTCTTTACCGGTATTACCACTCCAGTTACGAAGATGTTTTCCGGTACAGCCCAAGCTTTGCGCTGATTGCCGGAACACTCTCGCGCCTGCCCGATTTTGCCGGCCTGCTGATCTGGAACCTGCTCAACACAGGTGTTTTTGTATCGGGACTGATTTATTTCCTGCTGTCTTCGCAGAGCACAAAAAAAACAATTGCCTTTGCGCTTTTGCTGGTCTTTCTCGAATGGCTCATCGCCTGCCAGAACAGCCAGAGTAACGGACTGGTAGCCGGGCTTATTCTTTGGGGAGCCGGTTTGCTGAGAAAAGAAAAAGCCCTCTGTTCGGCCTTGATGCTGGCGCTTTGCGGCTTCATCAAATTTTACGGGATTGCTGCGGCCATTGTTTTTCTGTTCTTCCCCAAAAAGATAAAATTTCTTCTTTCGATTTTCCTTTGCTGTGTTCTTCTGGCAGCCTTGCCATTGCTGGCTGTTTCTGCAGCCAGTCTTGGCCAGCAATACAAATGGTGGGCCGATGCGCTTTTGTATTGTCCGGTGGCGCAGCAGGTATCGGTGATGGGTCTTGTGCAGTACTGGTTCGATGCCAACATTCCTTATCTCTGGATTCAGCTGGCCGGCTTTCTGGCCATGATGCTGCCATTGGTGCGTTTCAGAAGATACGGCGAAATCGTTTTCCAGAATCTGTTCCTGGCTTCGGTCTTGCTCTTTGTGGTTATTTTCAACATGATGGCCGAATCGCCCACCTACATCATTGCTCTGGCCGGTGTGGCGCTTTGGTTCAGCACGCTTCAGCCGATGAGTGTCACAGATAAAATTTTGATTGCCTTGGTCATTGTTTTTACCTCCATGAGCAGCAGCGACATCTTTCCAAAAGTATGGCGTCAGCGGTTTTTTATTATGTATTCAATCAAAGCTCTTCCCTGTTTTCTGGTTTGGTTAAGGATCCAGTCTCTTTTGTGGCGCCGCCCCACTATCTCTGTCCTTTCCTGACAGAACAAAACCATCCCTCTGCGGTGCCTGAACGCTTCGAAGACAGCGGGTCGTTAGCCAAACTATTGTTTGTTTTTCTTTTCTTTTCCAGAATAACATTTGGCAGGTATTTAGACCTAATTCCCCTACGTCTTTTCGCAAATCCATTTTTTATTTCTCCTTATTTTTCTTAGAAACTCTAAGTCTATCCGCGTAAATATCAATTTATTTCATGTTCTGCTGGAACAAAACAGCACCCTCGAGGATTCTATGTATATGGAGCGTGATTTTTTTTGGAGGGAAGGCGGAAATAAAACAAGAATTGAGAACTTTTTTGAAAACGAAAATTGAGATGGAAACAAGAATTGAAATAAAAGGTCAGAGCTTACTGTTGGCTAACAATCGACAAACCACATGCAACCATCGTAGTGCCATGTATAACGACCGGCAAAGTATGTACAACGATCGACAAAGCATGTATAACGATCGTAGCCCCATGTACAACGATCGACAAAGCATGTATAACGATCGACAAAGTATGTACAACGATCGCAGCACCATGTATAACGATCGACAAAGTATGTACAACGATCGTAGCACCATGTATAACGATCGACAAAGTATGTGCAACGATCGTAGCACCATGTATAACGATCGACAAAGTATGTGCAACGATCGCAGCAGTATGTGAGTCGATCATGACAAAACACAATAAGCCCGGCTTTCCGGAAGCTAATGATTTTCAGAAAAGAAAAACAGAGGATTAAGAAAGCTGCAATATTAACACCCTCGTTGCTGGAGCAGGATTTTCATCTGCGGCAACCAGACAAAAGATCAAGCTCCGGGGGTGAATACACGATCGCGAAAATCGGGATCGTCTTAACCTGTCATGCCAGTGAATGGAGTCTTCGTACTTCGTTCCTGGCAGGGCAACAACAAACAAACAAATGAGCACAACACCAAAACTGGTTAAAAAAACCGTGGCGCTTGGTCTGTCAAGGCTGAGCGTTGCACAAATCATTACCTCTTCCAATCACTATGTACAAAGTATGACTGGCAACCCAAATTTTGCAAGTCCGGCTCCTGCACTGGCAATAGTCACGGCACAAATTGTCGTCCTCACAGCCGCGTACAACCTTTCGCTGACAAAAGTGAAAGGGTCAGCGAATAAAATGCATGTCGAACTGAGTTCCTTAAAGGTTTTGTTGAAAGGTCTGGCAGGTTACGTAGAAACCGTTGCCAATGCAGATCCGGCAAATGCCGAGAACATCATCAACAGTTCGGGAATGCCGGTAAAGAAGTCATCTCCAAGGCCACCGAAGGTCTTCAGTGCGGTAGCAATGAAAACACCTGGAGTTGTCAGACTGAATTCAAAAGCCATATTGCGTGCAACTTATTTGTACGAAATGACAACAGATACAACTCTTGTCGCCGGCTGGAGCAACATCTATATTGGCGGAGATGTGAAATTCGACAAAACCGGACTCGTTTCCGGAACCCGGTATTACTTCCGGGTAGCCACCAGCATAAAGGGAATCCTGAGCATATGGAGTCCTGCGGTAAATGTCATGGTTCCTTAACAAAGTGCGGGGTTGCAACTTTGCCTCTCAGCTCCCCGTTCTGTAAAAGGTAAACAAAGGCAGGCCTTTCCCCTTTTCTCCCCTCTCCATTTTTCATGGAAAGGGGCCGGGGGGGGAGGCGCGGAAAAACATTCAGATTCTATGTCGGCGGTGCATACCGCGGCTCATCAGGCCATAAAGACGAATCTTTGAATGCTTCTCTAAAACAACCCGTCTTCGCGATGTTTTGCGGAGGCGGGTTTGTTTTTATCCATTTCACAAGACTGTGTATAAAAAAACCTCCTGGCGCGAACGACAGAAGGTTCAACCGGCCAAGAAGGTCAACACTCCCTCAGAACCGGTCTTTCCGGGCATGGGCAAGCAAAACCCGGAATACTCAAAGACACAAACTATCTATTTGCAACAAGTATTGAAAAAGGCACATCCATGTGCCGGAGCAGTTTTGATTCGATCTGATACATTTCCTTAATAATTACCGGAGTGATCACCTCTTCGGGCGGACCTTGTACAATAACCCTTCCTTTGTTCAATGCAAGAACGGTATCCGCATATTGAATGGCCAGGTTCAGGTCATGAATAACGGCCACGACTACCGTATTGGATCCTGCAAACGAACGGGCAATACGCAAAAACTCATGCTGAAAATTGAGATCCATAAAAGCAATAGGCTCATCGAGAAACAAATACCGGCATCCTTTTTCCGGAACCTCCCAGATTTGTGCGAGTACACGTGCAAAATGAGTTTTTTGTTTTTCTCCGCCAGAAAGCGTGAGGTAATTCCTCTCGCTTAAATGCCGAATTTCCATTTTATCCATTACCTGTTTCACGATAAGCAGGTCATGGGCATCGGGTTTGAAGGTGAAATGGGGATAGCGTCCCATCAGGACAACCTCCTCCACGCTCAATGGAAATGATAGTTCCGAATGCTGTGAAAGCACAGCGCGGATTTTGGCAAGCCGCACAGTGTCCTTTATGGCAAGCTCTTTCCCTTCGTACACGATACTTCCCGTATACGCATGGATTTCATTGCTCATGATTTTTAGCAAGGAAGATTTACCTGAACCGTTCGGTCCGATAATCATGGAAAGTTTTCCGGGAAGAAATGAGGCCGATACATCCTCCAGTATTTTGTGACTTCCTATCTGATATCCCACCCTGTTCACTTCAAGCATAAAACCCTCCTTTCTTATCCGGTCCGCTTTGTCTGCGGAGTATGTAAAGAAATACAGGGGCGCCAACCATGGCGGTGACAATACCAATAGGCAATTCGGCAGGGGCCAGCAGAACCCTGCTCACCATATCGGCAGCATTCATGATGATGGCTCCCAGCAAAGAGGAACCGATAATCAGGAAACGGTTATCCGAGCTCTTGACCATACGCAGCAAATGAGGAACAATAAGCCCGACAAAACCAATCACCCCGACAACCGATGTGCCGATGGCAACCATCAGGGTGTTCAGCACAATGATTCTTATTTTTAATTTTTCCGTATCAACACCCAGATAACCGGCTTCCTCTTCTCCCAGGAGCAATGCATTGAGTGCTTTCGAATAGCGAAGAGCTGCAAGAACGGAAATCAACGTGGCAGTAAATACCAGGTAAACGGATGGCCAGTCGGCGCCCGAGAATGTGCCCAGACTCCAGAACGTAATGGAGCGGGCTTGCGGATCGCGTGCGATATAGGACAAGAAGCCCGTTCCCCCGGCTGCAATGGCATTGATAGCTATCCCCACCAGAATCATCGTTGCTACGCTTACTTTTCCGAATGAAGAAGACAGCTTGTACACAAAAAGTGTGGCTATCAAACCGAATACAAAAGCGGAGGCTGGAAGAATGAGTGTCCCCAGAAGGGGGCTGAGTTGTGACACAAAACTCTTTCCAACAACAAACACCAGAGCCGCTCCAAAAGCCGCTCCGGATGATGTACCGATGAGCCCGGGTTCAACAATCGGATTTCGGAACAGCGCCTGCATCAAAGCACCCGAAACAGAAAGGCCGGCACCCACGATCATGCAAAGCAGAATTCTTGGCAAACGAATCTGCATAAAAAGGCCTTCCTGTACGGGATCCAGTTTTGCAGAGGAATGGAAACCCAAAGCCTTGTAAAAAGAAAGAAATATTTCGCGATAGCTGACATCCACCGCTCCGGCATGAATTGACAAAACGACTGTCGCCAAAAGCACAATGCCCAGGACGATGTAAATCGCAGTGAATGTCAAACGGGATGTCTGCATTTATTTTTTGTGTATCAGCTCCATCAGTTTCAGAACATTTTCACCGGTACGCGGTCCGAAATAAAGCAGGTCGTGTTCTTCCACACGGTAAATCCTGTTGTCTTTGCAGGCCGGTGTGAGTGCGATTCCCGGCAGGTCTTTGAATTTATCAAGACCCAGACGGTCGTATCCAAATTCCGTGGCCAGAATCACCTGTGGCTGGCATTTCACCAGGATCTCGGCACTGAGTGTTCTGAATTTCGAACTTGTGTCGATGGCATTTGTTCCTCCGGCCCATTCGATCATGGCATTGCCGGCGCCCTGCCGCCCGAATGGAAAATAAATATTGGATGCCCGACCGAAATGAATAATCATCACAGTTGGTATGTCCGTATAGGTTTTGAGTTTTTTTTTGCAAGATTCATGTCTGCATCCAGTTTTTTACAAAGCGAATCCGCTTTTGCTTCGGCATGCAGATAGGCTCCAAGTTCTGTGATCAGCGCCTTGGTGTCTTCAATGCTTTCTGTTCCTTTCCATTCCTTAATCGGGATGCCTACTTTCTGAAGCTGAGGAAGAACAGTTGCAGGACCGATGGCTGCATCCTGCCCTCCATTGTAAAACACCACGGTCGGCTTCATCGAAATGATGCCTTCGGCACTCAGCATGCGGTGATAGCCGACAGTAGGAAGTTTTTTTACGGCTTCGGGGTAAGTACTGGACAAATCCACCGCCACAATTTTGTCTCCGGCACCCAGAGCAAAAATAAGCTCGGTGAGTTGCTTCGATACACAAACAATACGAACGGCTTGTTCCTTCTTTGTCCCTTCTTCTTTATTCCCAAAACGACCGCAGGAGGAGCCCAGGAAAAGAATCAGACAAAAAGAGCCAATGAGAATGACTTTGGTTTTCATGTTTTTCAGATAGTTTAAAAAGCGGACCGGCACTGAACCGGCCGGCCCGCATTTTGTTTAGAAATTTAAATGATCAGAACTTGTATCGCAGCGTCAGACCTGTGTAGAATGTTGCGCCATAAGGTGCCGGAAGAATGTATCCGTCGCCACCGCCTCTTTTGACGTATGGATCATTGCCTTGTGCAAGTTCTCCGATGTTCTGGCCAACAAAAATGAAGCTGTAATAGGTGCTTCCCAACAGGTTATTGGCACCCACGAATGCATCCATGCTGAATTTACCCCAGGTTTTTTTGTAACCGATTTTGGCACCCAGCAAACTGTAGGAATTCATGTAATGCAAATTGTCGAAGGTCACCGGCACTTTATCCACATACTGGAATGTACCGCGGAAGTAGAAACCCATTTTAGTATCCACATCCAGGCCCAGGTTGAAAACATTCGGAGCCACAGCGGCTTCTTTCTTTCCTGAATAATCGGCAATGACCGTATCCAGACCGGCCTTGTTGGTGCCGTGGTTTTTGAAATCCACATAGGTGTAATTCGAATACGTGTAGCTTATCCAGGGACGAAGCAAAGAAACGGCTTTGCTCTTGTCATCGATGAGGTTGTATTTCAGAAACAATTCCGCACCCATGTTGCGTTCTTCTCCGGCATTGGTATAAGCCGTTACAGCATTGGATGTCACGGAAACCAAACGGTTGGTGATGTCCATATCGTAAAGGGCAACCTGGTAAATCAGTTTGTTGGCGTTGCCAATGATTCCTTTGGTTCCGACTTCATACTGAATCGCTTTTTCGGGTTTCAAATCCACATCCACCTGACCCATGGAATTTGTCATCTGACCCAATACAGGCGGAGCAAATCCTTCGCTCAGACTTGCATACACAGAGACATTATTCTTAAAGGTCTTTGTAACTGACAGATTGGGGGCAATGACCGGACTAAAGGCCTTGGTGTATGTCGGGTAATCCATGTACAAGGCATTGGTTGTAAAGGGAAGAAAACCGGGATTGCCGATATAGGTGTTGCCGGTAGGTGTAAGCAGATTTTTGGTTCCAAATTCTGAAATGATCATGTTGGCACCCAAAGTAATTGTCAGCTTCGAAGGAAGCTTGAAATTCCACTGCGTGAATATGTTCGTATTCATTGCATAGTTATTCACATCAGAAGGCACCATGCCCGGCGTAAAGGCAGAAAATGCCGGTGGCGGCTGGGCGATAAAGGGCAGGATGAAATCACCCTGGCTGTTCTGGCTGGATTTTTGGAACGAAGCACCAAGCGTACCGTCGATGTTCATCTTGTCGGTGTTTTTGGTTTCGTAGACAAAAGCCGTTCGTCCTCCAAACCCCTGATTGCTGGCCAATGTAAATCCGTGTGCAAAATACTGGTTCAATGTCGAGCCGCTTCCAAACACGGTTGTCTGATTGCTGAAGTTTTTGCAGAACTGGTATTTGTCTGTCACTCCTCCGCGGAAACTTTCGATTTCGACATGCGAATTGTTGCCGACATAATTGCTGTCGCTTACAGCTTTACGTCCGTAAAATGCGGCAGTGTCTATTTCTCCGGCGAGTTCTTCATACGAATGGCTGTAAGAGAAATAGGTAGAAACGGTGTTTTTAGGGCTGGAGTAAAAATTTCCGGCAAGGCTCACATAGTCTTTGTTTGAATTGTCATGCGGGCGGAAACCGTTGTAGTTCTGGTGACCGTAATTGATCCAAAGGTCAGAGTTGTCATTGGCCGTTTGAATGGTGGTGTTGGTGCGGAAAAGTCCGTTGCTTCCGCCGATGACCTGTTCCTGGATGCTGGATTGATTGGGAGTTGGTCTTGGGGTAAACAAATTGACGGCACCGGCAATGTAGCTGCCGAACAAAGGGGATGGCCCTTTTACGATTTCCACTTTGCCGAGTGTTCCCAAATCAAGATCGTCCATGACCGTAGATCCACTGGCATCGGTTACCGGGATATTGTTGATGTACAACATATAGCCCAGCCCGTTGAAATTTTCTCCGTTGGTATGGCCATTGTCCGTGCTTGGGTAATACCCCCGGATAATGATGTGTTGTCCTCCCCAGGGCGAACGCGATGACATGCTCACACCCGGAACGGTGTTCACTGCATCCTGCAGATTCAGACCCGAACTTCTGTTGAGTTCCATTTCTGAAAGTGTGGTCAGGGCAGGAGATTGTTTCTCGCCCAGAATTTCCACATTTCTCAACGAATTGCTCGACCGCTCAAGCATCACACCCATATTTTGCATCTTCATGGTGACTCCTATGTGTTTTGTTGCATAGCCCAGGAAAGAAACCGTGATGCTGTCGAAATTGGTGTTGGAGCTTAAAGTGAATATTCCTTGTGCATCGGTGTTGGTAGCTACTGTGGAGTTGGGAATAAAAACGGCAGCGCCGGCCAATGGTGCATTATCCTGAGCGTCTTTTACGGTACCGTGCACGGTAAAAGGCTGTGCATAGGTCAACTGTGCCAGGGAAATTAATCCCATGGCGAAGAGATAAAGTTTTTTCATTGTAAGTATAAGCTAGTTTGGGATGAATACTGATTTTTGATTTTCCGGCTGCTTGGTTACGCCACAGATAGCTGATTCTTTCTGATAAAAACAGGCAAATGAATTCGCAGGTTTCAAATCTGAATGACCCTATCGGAACGGAACCGGAAGAAAAGGAAATAAAATCAGATGGATTGTGGTGGCGGGGAAGGCACCTTGGCATAACAAGCCTGACCCGTGAATGTCAGATTGGATGTAAAATCAATGCTCTTTGAGCATATACCCACGATCGTCTTGTTGGCTTGTGGAAGATAGTCGGTAATCAGGTCTTTGAGATTTTGTCTGTTGTTTTTCCCATTCAATTGTTTGGAGGAACAGGACAATGAATTATCAGCCCTCAGTACATCCTGAACTTCAATTAAATTTTCTTCTTTTGTGTCATTGATACAGGAGTAATACACAAAGCCATCTTCTCCCCTGCGGGATGAAATGACGTCATACATTTTTCCCTGGTAGCTGATTTCATCTTCATCAGTCTGGATGAATTCGGTGTTCGTATGTTCGGTAAGTGCAATGGGCACCTTCAGCTCCATCATCAAGTCCGTCTTTCCGGCTTTGATGGAAGACTGGATCTCATTCCGGTTTTCCAGTTCACGCAAATTCAGAACCAGATACATACCGAACAGGTTGAAGAGAAAGAGAACCAGAAGAAATACAGAAAGTGTCTTTTTCAATGGCTAGATATCCGTGAAACTAGGTTCCGTTTGCAAAGAAAGCGTTTTTATCCACAAACTTTCAGCCTATAAGGCCCTAGTTATGAAAAAAACGTTGTGAAAAACTTATCCTGTTTTATGGCATCAGCCCAGCCGGCTGACAAAAAAAAACCCTCCCGACACACCACATGCGGGAGGGTAAACCGACACAAAGAACACACACTCTCGCGTGCCGGGAATAGGAATCTGTCTCCATCCGAAAATGTGTAATTTCTTTTTCGAGACCTGAAACTTTATTGCGCCTTGATGGCCTTCTTTTCCAGAAGGAAATTGCCATCTTTGCTCAATAACTTAATAAAATAGACGCCTTTAGGGTATGAGGTGATATCAAATTGCAAAGCCGGGCCGTTGTCGGCTCTTTTGCGTTGCACCTGCTGACCCAATGCATTGTACACTTCAACAACATCGCCTTCAGTCAATCCATCGAGGGTAAAGTATCCGGTATTTGGATCAGGATACAGATTGATGGTTGTTGATTCAGTTGGATTTGAAATACCGGTAGTCGTATTCACTGTGATACAGGAAGAAACCGTACAGCCATCTGCATCTTTCACAGTACAGCAATAGGTTCCTGCGCACTGTCCTTTGATGGTGTCAGTGGTTTGCGATCCGGTTGTCCACAAATAGGTGTATGGAGCAAGACCTCCTTTGACAGGTGTTGCAGCCACCACGCCATTGCAAGCCGTACTTGCCACTGTGTAGGTGGAAGGCTGAAGCGTTGTGAATGTCACCGGATTGGAAGCAAAGCCATTGACCACCACATAGAGCGAATAGGTTCCTGCAGGAAGACCTGCTGGTGTCTGGAACGTGCAGGTATCGGCCGCATTGCCGGTTTGTACCGCGCCTATCCGGTTCCAATTGGTCGTTTTGCAATAGTACACATCACCCGAAGCATCGACAAGTCTGACAAGGGGATAATTGGATGCCTGCTGCAGATCATCGCCATACGATGTTCCCACTGAAATACCGTTAAAGAGCGTACCGGTGATTTTATAGCTAGGACATGCCAGTGGCAGAATCATGCCGATGGTTGGTTTTCCTGCAGCTATAGCCGTGCCGCCGGGGGTGTAAATATAGAATTGCTGGTTGGCAGAGGCCGTTCCATTCTGACTTTGATCGACAAGCACTGTACCATCGGGCAATTCCAGAAAGGTTATATTCGAACATGTATTGGTAGCAATATCAGCTGTACCCAGACCGGGAATAAGGCTCATGACCTGCGTAAAGGTGTTTGCCACATAATCGTATTCCAGGAAATAGGTGGGGTCGTTAAATTCGGTTGCTTCATTGTTATTGGGATTATAACCAATCGGCGACACACAGATCAGACAATGGCCGTTCACCATAATCACGCCCGGACCATCGGTCACACCCATTTTCAATCCGCCAATCAATGGAAACTGTGGACCTGCCACCCAGGAACCCGGTGCTGTTGTACCGCTTGGTGTGTAAATGGCGTTTTTCATATTGCCACCAAAAAAGATCACTTTCCCATTCGGCAGGTTCAGACCGCAACCTGTTTCCGCACCGATTGCATCGTACAGCGAATCCAGTGGGGGCAAATTGGCGTCAGTAAGCCATGTATTTGTTTTCGGGTTATACCTGCAGGATTGCAAGGTTTGCATACCCACCATCAAAATGGTACTGTCTGCTAACTTCACCCAATCGCACTCATCGTGGTTGAGTGGTGAGTTGGGTGCAATGGTCCATGCATTTGTTTTGGGATTGTAGAACTCACAATCTGTGGAATTGTTGCTCGGTCCGGCCTGGCCACCAACGAGCACGCGTCCGTCATAAAGTATCATGGAATTGCAATCATACAGATTTTGTTTGCCCGCCACGCCACCTGTTCTTGACCAGGTACCAACAACGGGGTCATAGATTTCGCCGGAAGTATCACCCACGCCATATTCTCCGCCTGCCATAAGCACTTTCCCATTGGGGAATACCTGTGAAGCGCCAAACAAGTGTTCTTGAATATTCGATCCTGTTGTGCTCCAGGTTCCGTTGGCATAACTTCCTTTGACGTCCGGAGTCAGGATCATCCAGCCTGTGGTTCCGGAAGCAATGTTCTGGCAAAGAATCCGGCCGTCAGTAAGTACGAGCATCAAACCGGCGCTTTGCTGAGGTGCAAGATTCTTGACCGCAGTCCATGTTCCTGTCTGAGCGATGGATCTCTGGCTTATCAATAAGATCAAGGCCAGTGAAAAAGATCTCAGATAAGAGAAACGACCTCGCGTCTCAGCTCTTCTGTTTTTTTGATTTCGGGTAGCTTTTCTCATCTTCATTTTTGTGTGTTATGGTTTATATTTATGTGTGTAAGTGTGTGTTGGTTTTGAAATCAGTTGACGATCAATTTCTGAGAAAGCACATGGTTATTGACGATCAGTGTGATGAAATACATACCGGCTTTCAATTTCCCGCCAAAAGGAATATCAAATTTGTGTTCACCCGCAGAAAGATTCTCTTCTAAAACGGCCTGCACTTTGCGGCCCGTTACATCAAAGACCCCGATACTCACAGGCTCATTCTCTTTCAGTGAAAACGAAACAATGGCATGCTCCTGTGCCGGATTGGGAAAAACAAACAAGTCACTGATGCCTGCCGCTTCCTCGAGAATACCGCTGAAAGAAGAAGCAATATTGATGTCGTCAATGTAAATGTTGTTTCCGCCGCCGTTGGTTATTTCAAATTTCATCCGCAGATTTTTATCCGTTTGAAAAGGAGCCACGCCCACAATACCTGTTTTCCATTGCGTGGCTGAAGGAATAAAATTGCTCGTCACCACACCGCCGGTTGTCAGTCCGATTCCCGATGCAGTATAACGCACCTGCCAGGTGTTGCCACAATTCGTTGAAAAATAAATGCGCAGGCGGTCCGTGTTTGTGGTGGCCGTTTGGGCAAATGCATATTTAAATGTCATGGCGGCACTCGGTATGGCCGTCATATCAAAGGAGGGACTGATGGCCGACAACACTTCTCCAATGGAATTTGTCAGATTGTTCTGTGACAGACAGGCTGTGCCGCTGGTGGCAGCGGCAGTGCTGCGTTTCCATGGATTGCCTTGCGGGCTGACCATGATCCAATCGCTGGCAACGGTTGTGTTGTTTTCAAAACCTTCTACAAAACTCGTCGCCGTATACTGCGCTGTTGCCGCTGTGACGATCACATAGGCGTTTTTCGTAACAGTGTTTGTTCCTGCCGAATTGCTGACACTCATGGTGACACTGTATGTACCGGGTGTTTGATATTGAATCAGCGGAAAGGAATCGGTTGAAGTAGCCGGTGTACCTCCGGCAAATGTCCAGCTCCAGGAAGAAGGCCTTCCACCGCTGAGGAAATAATTAAATTGTGCGGATCCTCCGGCACATACCAAAACGGTTGAACTGGGTGTAAAATCTCCTTTGGGAGCACATACCACCGGGGTGTTATTGACACCTGTTGCCAGGAGGTTGGCCGCCGAGCTCAGGTTATTGCGTGAGGCTGTTGTGGATGTAAGAGCCGCAATCATGCGGTTTGCCTGACCGTTGGTAAACATGTGCGAACAATAGGAGTAATCCATGTAATTCTGATAATTCTCTTCCACTGCCGCATTGCAGATAAATGCACCCGAAGGAGCCTCACAATGGTTCCAGCCTTTGGTGATGGGTGTGTCTGAAACGGCATCATCACCACAGGCCACGCCGGGCTGATTGGTATTGCCCCAGGGATGCTCCAGATCAAAAAAGTGTCCGATTTCATGGGTAAGCGCTTTACTTGTTGTGACTGTCCCCGATCCGATACTTCCTATATACTGCGACAGAATAATAATCCCATCGACACTCGAAGGACAAGTGCCTGGCAGATAAGCATAGCCGGCAGCACCACTGGACATTGAATTGACCACCCACACATTCAGGTATTTACTTCGGGGCCAGTCGTTGAGTTTGGAACCGTCATCGCCAATATAGGTTTGGAGCGATGCAATACGGTCGATGCCGTTTGTACAATTGCCATTGGGATCCAGCTTGGCCAGACGGAACTCTATTCCGACATTGGCAATATTGTTCTTGAAAACAGAATCAACTGCAGAGGTATCGGCATTCCGTTTCTGATAATCCTGATTAAGAATACGCATTTCATCCAAAATCTGCGCATCCGAAATATTTTCGGAGCCATAATTGTGAATGATGTGAAATACGATGGGGATAACATAAGTTGGTGCGGAAGCCTTCATGCTTTTCACTTTGGGATACCCTTTTTGAAATTCGGCGGCATCCTGAAGCATTTGTTTCGCCCTTCTGCTCTCGTAATCCGTTCTCATCTGCGGGTTGTCGCGGAATGCTTTTTCCAAAACTTCTGTGGTTCCGCAATATTTGTATCCGGCTTCCTGAGCGGCTAGAAATTGGCCAAAACCAAAAAGAATGAGGAAAGAAAAGATTGTCAGTAGTTTTTTCATTGCCGGATTTTTAGAATGTAAATCATTTCCTTGATGCCTGTACGGATGTATCCCTGATTCAAACCATATGCGCCATTGCCCTTAAAGCCTATTCAAAAATCAAAATTTTCAAGATGAGAAAAAACCCTCCCGACACACCACATGCGGGAGGGCATAAAACCGGTACAAGAATTTCACACTTCTGTAGTACCGGGAATTTCGGAGTAGAAAGTATACCACCTTTATTCCGTCAGAATGTCTGTTCAAATGACACGTTTCGTCATTCGCCTTTTCAAACCTTTTGATGAACCAGAAAAGAGTCAACAAAAGAGGAAAAAACCCTCCCGACACACCACATGCGGGAGGGTATAAAACCGGCACTAGAACACACACTCCCGTGCGCCGGGTATTTGGGGATAAAACAAAATGTCATGCAGTCCTGCGATCATCCTTTCGGTATTTCATTGCACGTATTGAGGAGGGAAGAAAAGAAACCGCAGGAACTGCAATAGGTTTATGTCAAACAACTGAACTTTAAAGCTTAAATCGAGTCGATTTCTGATCACAAACCGGTTTACGTACGGACCATTGTCCGACCATTCGGTTAAAATGAGAAACCTATCGGATCAGATTGATTTTTCTGATCACTCTTGACTCCTTCGTTTTTATTTCGATAAAATATGTTCCTCCCGCCTGATTTTCGAGATTGACTTCATAGAGACCACCTAGAGCATTCGTATAGTGTTTGGCTACCAGAACTTCCTGACCAACAATATTCAGTACCCGAATGGCAATATCATCTGCCCGTTCCAACTCGACACTTACATGGAACAAGCCGCTTCCCGGATTTGGATAGACAGTGGCTTTGCTCTCCAAGGAATGCTCGTTGACTGCAGCTGAGGTACAGGATAAAATGCCTGCCAGAGAAGAAACTCCCGTATTCTTGGGATCCAGCCAGGGCTTTAATTGCACGGCACTAGTTGTTCCATCGGAAGTCCAGTCAAACGCCACTTTTCCGTAATCATCAGCCAGAGTCGGTCCCGTACCCGATGAACCGGCCGGACAGCCGTTGACAACACAACAGGAGCCTCCACCTGTCAGATGACCAATCACAAGACCGGCTGCATTGAATAATGGGGAACCTGAAGAACCAGGCTCTGTGCTTCCGTGTCCCGACTGCCAGATCAGTTCCCAATGTGTATTCGCCGTTGTACCTCCCCAACTCTGAGAGGTAGGTGTTGTGTTGTAAGTGGATATTTTTTTGCAATCTCCCATCGGATGATGAATGCCCACACCACCCATTCCGGCCGTATTGACATTTGACCAGCCATTGTAAAAAGGAACAACGCCTGTCGGGAATGTCGTTGGTGTCATTTCAATGAGCAGGAAATCCGAACCTGTATTTCCTCCTCCATCATTAGCCCCGGCTAATTTGCTCACCCCTGTTTTCAATTTTGCTGTAGAGGCACTTCCCGATGCACAAGCCGCTTTCTGGTATTCGAAATACAGTACCCATTGGTTATAAGCAGTGGTTTCAACGCCCGTTGTTTCATCCAAACAGCAATGCATGGCCGTTAAAAAAAGTTTGCGGCAATCACCGGCTGTGTTGTTGATCAAGGTGCCGCTGCAGTATCCCGCGCTGGTTCCGATAACCACATATACCCGTACGATGCCCTTGATCTGATTCTGCCAATTCGCCCCATCCGGACAAACCACATCAAACTGACAGGGTTCCGATTCGTTGATCAATACATCCTTAAACTGATGGGCCACCCGAAAGATACTGAAGCTCGATTGACCTCGTACGGTTTTCGGTTCGTAGTATTCGATGATCTGAGCATCGCCGCTGAGGTGATCGGTAGAGAAAACACCACCGTTCTCCCTCGCCTCTCCGTTGTTTTTAGACGTGAAGGCTCCCAGCTCTTCTGTTCTGCTGTCGTTGTAAACGAACAAACGAGCCCCTTCCGGCATGTAAAAATTTTGGTAATAGACTGACATTTTCTTAGCCCCCGGCGAACTGATCCTCAACTTCCAGAGACGGTCTCCGTTTAAAAATGTCGTCCATGTCCCGGAGTTCGACAGGGTGTAATTCACATCAAAGATGTGATCGGTCAATTCGTATGTGCCCTGTTTGACTCTTTTTTCCGACTGTGCGATCAAAGGCGCAAAATCAAAATAAGGCATGCTGACCGTAGACGTTGCATTGTCGCTGAGTTCCTGCTCAAAGCTGAAGGGCTGACCTCCGGTATTGTCTTGCGCAAAGCTGCCTGTACTCCAGCATGCGAATACAGCGCCGGCCAGAAGAAGTTTAGTCTTTTGTTTCATCCGATTTGTATTTGTGTGATTGCGTGAAGCCTCTTGCATTTATTTGTAAACAACGGAATGACCTCCCAATGAAATCTTCATGGATTCGGAATTTTGTTTCAGCCCTGACAAATCGAATTTCAATTCCCGGAAAATACGTCCCCGGCATCGGTCACCATGGTCGGTGTGCTTCAAATAGACCTTCTGCTCCGGTGGCAATGATTTATCCGTTTTCCCATTGGCATACAGTTCAAAAATATGCGCCTTGCAACCTCCACCGTAATCCACAAATACGGATAGAACAGTTCCCTTGATTTTCAAACTGTCGATTCGGATCGCCGCACCGCCTATTGAATCTGGATTCAGTCTTGGATCCAGGATGACCTTTTTCACACTGTCGTCCTGACTGACCGATGTTCTGGATTTGTTTTCTGCTTGACCCGAACCGGCCTGTGCTTTTTGCTGGCAGGCCGACATCACACCCAGCAAAACCAGGGCAGTCAACAGCACGTATTTTCTTTTCAGGTAGGCAGTCATACAGCTTTGGTCTTACGTTCCCAAACATGGAAGGGAACAGATTTACAATCAAATCAATTTGTGAAAATAAGTTTTCTGCTTACTTTGTTCTCACCGCTCACAAACCGCACGAAATACATGCCCGGGCTCAAACCCAGTGCCTGTCTGTTTATTGTCAGGGAATGACTTCCACTGCTCTGAGGCTGATTTTTCAGCACGGTGATTTCCTTTCCGAGCAAATCACAGATTCCTATCGATACAGTTCCATCCCGCCGGAGCGAATAATTCACAATGGTTTCATCCTTTGCCGGATTTGGCTGCAAAGAAATATTCAGATCGGCCAGCATATTCTCCTCAATGCCCATCACGCCGGTGATGTTCACGTCGTCGAGAAACAAATTATTCGACTGATTTGTGCCTCCGGATGTGAATTCAAATTTGAAACGGACATTGGGCGCCATGAGTGAAGCCGGCAATGAAATGGTTGATTGTGTCCAAAGATTCGGATCGCTGGCGATGTAAGGATTACCTGAAAGTCCGGCATTGCAAAGTGCTATGCCGCTGAGTGTCTGCCGCAGCGACCAGGTCTGACCGCAATTGGTGGAGGAATACACCTTCAGAACATCTTTGATCTGAGAGGTGTCAATTGAACGCGAGGCCTCGGAATGCCAGTAACTCAGGCTCGCCCCGGAAACCAGACTCAGGTCATAGGCCGGAGAAATAAGATCATCTACAGCTCCCCAGGCATTGGTGTAATTGTTCATTTCCATGCAGCTGGTCCCCGAATGCCCGTAGGTATTTACCTGCGACCAGGAGCCACCGTAATTGAAGTGGTTCACGGTGTTCCAATACATCTGGACTTTTTGGGTATTCTCAAAACTTTCACTTTGAATGCCCGCAAAATCAGGATAAGAAGTGCTTACAAACACATAGCCGTCTCTGGCCAGAGAATCCGTACCCGCTGCATTCGACACAACCAGAATAACCTGGTGCCAGCCCGGATTGAAATTCACCACAGGGCTTGCAGAAGTTGAGGTGGAGGGTGTACCGTTTTGGAAATGCCATATGCGGTTGGCCACCGGAGCTCCCCAGGAATTGTCGGTGAATGTAATGGCAACGCCATCGCATACGAAATAATTGTTGGCGTGAAAATCGGCATGAGGCTTACACATCACGGGTGTATTGAGCACACCGGTATTGGCAAGTGTTGCCGGAGCCCACAGATTGTTGCGGTCAGAAACGCTGCTGTTAAGTGTGGCCTGCATCATTTGTTTCTGGCCGGCAGTAAACATTTTGGAGCAATACGAATACTCCATATAGTTTTGTACGTTTTCGATGATGTGATGCACCGTGTCGCAAACACAACCGTTCAGTACACAGGTTGTCCATCCTTTGGTAACGGGGGTATCGGCAACTCCGTCATCGCCGCAGGCAACACCGGGACTGTTCGTGTTTCCCCAGGGATGTTCCAGACTGAAATAATGTCCGATTTCATGCGTGAGCGCCCGGGAAGTCATCGGAGAACTGGTGCCGATACTTCCGATATAGGAAGACAAAATGATCACTCCGTCAATCGGAAAGCTGCCGCCGGTGGTGGCGGAAGGGAAATAAGCATAACCGGCCAGACCTTTGGCCATTTGCTTGACCACCCAGACATTCAGGTACTCGGAACGGTTCCATTGATGAAGCTTAGATTCATCATCACCGATATTTGTTTCGAATGTTGCGATTCGCTCGATGCCGTTGGTGCAATTTCCGTTAAAATCAAGCTGAGCCAGTTTGAACTGAATCTGACAATCGGCCACAATGGGCTTGAACTGAGGGATCACAGCAGCTGTATCAGAATTGGTATTGCTATAGTCTTCGTTGAGGATCCGGACTTCGTCCAGGATCTGGGCATCGGAAATGTTTTCCGCACCGTAATCATGAATGATGTGAAAGACAATGGGAATAATATACAGCGGAGCACTGCTTCGTGTCTGATGATCGGTTGGCGGATGGGCTTGAATATAATTCGAAATCCAAACCCGCATCTGATCATCCTGGACAAGAATTTCAGGATGCTTTTCAGAAAGTTCTTTGTATTTCTCGGATGACCCGCAATGCAGATAATCCGTGTTTTGTGCACGGATAATCTTGGTCAAAAACAGGCATCCGGCAAAGAGACAGATTGTAGTAATTTTTTTCATCGCTGTTTCAAATATGTATGATGACGGGGATATTTTGTCAAATCATTTTATTCATTCCCGGCGCTCAACAGATCATAAAGCCTTTGTGTGCTGTGGGAAGAAGATTCGGCAGCCCTGCACTCCACCCATTTTTGTTTTCCGCCACAGAGAACGCAAACAGAGCAAGAGACGCAGGAACTGCTTTATCTTCAAGAATTGCAACTCTGCCAATGAATCTTTCCGGATATATTTTGCACGTATACTCAGAAGTTTTAAAACAGAAGCTGCAATGGGGATGTTTTTCTGCCTTGCGAAACCTTTAAGCGGCGAAGACAGATCGAATCTGAAGAGTGTGCTTCATAACGGAATGACGCAGGTCAAAACCGCAGATGCAGCTCTTTTGCTCTGTGAATCGAAAACTCAACCGGGAATCAGGTCCCGGAAGAATCGAATGAAATCACAAAGTCTCAGGAAAATTGAGGAGGAGGAGTGGTAATCTCGGAATGGAAACTTAAAAGCGAAGGAATGAACGCGCGGGGGTTCGTGTTTTTTACATTCAAGTGAATGCCTGTTTCTTCAGAAGGAGAAAAATAGTCGAACGCCAGCAGTTTAAGAATGAGTTTCCCGGATTTACCATTGGCCATTTTATTGGCATCGGCCTGGTTATTCAGATTTTCATTCAGCTGACTGAACAATTCATCTTCTTTGGAATCGTTCAGACAAAAGTAATTGACCGAGCCATCTGCCTTTTTTTCTGTCCGAACCACATCAAACCGCTTGCCTTTGTACGAAAATTCATTGTCATCCGTCCAGCAGATCTGAGAGTCATGAGAAGAAGAAACAGATATCCGGATAAGTCTTGAATTGGGTGTTTTTTCAAGCACTTCAGAACGCATCTGATTCCTGATTTCCGCCTGATCGAAACGGAACATGATAAAGTATCCCAGACTGTTGAAGAGGAAAATAACAAGGAAGAATATGGGAATAATTCGTTTCAAGATGTGCTTGTTAATATTTCAAAAGTAGCATTTAATTGACAATATGCAATAAATATTTTTTCAACCTTTCCAATATGCGAATCCAGATACAATATATCAGCAACAAAAAAAGGCTTTGATTCACTTCAAACAAGCACTGACGATCATGCGTGGTCAGGGCTAAAGCCGTTCTTGTTTTCCTTTTGACCCCAAGCTGAAGCGTGGGGTTATAACTGTATTCTATTTTGAAGAGCTTAGGGCTTACTCTTAACCAAAATCACTCCAAACAACCCCTTGCTTTAGAGCGGAGTTAAAACGACTCGAATAATTTGGCCTTTTGACAGGACAATCATTCATGGTCAGGGCCAAAACCTTTTTGTTTCGAAATTAACCCAAGCCTAAAGTGCGGGGTAATATCATCAGACCCTATTTTGCTGAACTCGGTGGTTACTCCAGACCAAACCAAGGATCAAATTCTAAACTTGACGACAAAACATTTTGATTTGCCGATTTTTTAGATTAAGTTTGATTCTCAATCCGCCACAGTTTACGTTCACAATGCATATAGAAAGCCCCGACCCTGCTTTCAGAACCGGTTGTTTTTTGTTTTCTTTACTTTGTTCTTTTTTGATTCATTGACAGGTGAATATCCTATCAGACCCGTTTCCGGGCATCTGAAACCACTTCCTTTTTTTATTGACATTTATTCACAGGCTGGCAAACACACTTCCGCCTGACAAAAAATGTATTCAGGCTTTCACACAGAAAAAAACAGTTCATATGAAAAAAACAGTTACCCTTCTCAGCGCCGGACTTCTGCTTTGCCAGATGCAATTTGCCCAAACCTATAATTACTATTTCGGTAACATTCATGCCCAGACCAGCTATTCCGACGGAAACCAGGACAGCGCCACCTCGCACATGACCACCCCCCTGCAGGGCTTTGCCTATGCCAAGGCATCGCAGCACATCGACTTCTACGGAATCAGCGACCACAACCACCAAAGTGCGGGAATGAAAGACAAAAGCTATTACCACATGGTTATTGCCGATGCCAACACCGCCAACCAGGACGGAATTTTTGTGGCCATGTACGGAATGGAATACGGTGTCATCTCCAACGGAGGACACGTTATTGTTTACGGATCTACCGAACTCATCGGCTGGGACAATACGGATGATGTAGCCAATGCCGAATTTGATTACGCCGGATTGTTTAAAAAAGTAAACGCCCTGCCCAATGCCTTTGCTTATTTCTGCCACCCACAAACCGGTGACTATGGAAATCTTTTATCAAGCGCAGCTTACAGCGTTTCGGCCGACAGCGCCGTGGTGGGCATGCCTTCGCGCAGCGGACCGGCTTTCTCAACAAATACTACCTATTCAAACCCTTCCACAGGTTCGTATGTGGCACAGTTCCAGGCCGCCCTGGCCAAAGGCTATCATGTGGGCATCGGCCTGGATCACGACACCCACAACAGCGTCTTTGGCCGACAGACAGCAGGCCGCCTGGTGGTTCTGGCTCCTTCGCTGACCCGGGCAAATATTTATGACGCTTTCCGCAAAAGACATTTTTATTCTTCCGACGACTGGAACGCCAAAGTGGATTTCAATGTCCTCTCCAACCCCATGGGAAGCGTTCTTTCTCTGGCGGGCAATCCTACACTCAACATTACCGTTTCTGATCCCGACAACGAAGCCGTTTCGTCCATCAAAATTTACGGTGGCGTTCCCGGAAGCGGAACAACATGTACCGTGCTTGGATCCAATACCGGATCTTCCACCTATACTTTCACTCCAACAATTGCAAACGGTTCCACCTTTTATTACTATGCTCAGATTACACAGGCCGATGGCGATGTCATCTACACCTCGCCCATCTGGTACACCCGCAAAGACAACCCCACAGCACCTCCCGTTGCCGCTTTCAGCATTCCCGCAAACGCGGTCTGCGTCGGAACACCCGTTGCCGTAACCGACAACAGTTCGAATTCGCCGACATCCTGGTCCTGGTCCTTTCCCGGCGCAACACCAGCCACTTCAAACATGAGTAACCCCAGCATCACCTATGCAGCTGCCGGAACCTACACCATTTCCCTGACTGCCGGCAATGCAAACGGAAACAATTCCACAAGCCACACCATCACCATCAATCCGCTGCCGGCAGCGCCGGTTATCAGCCAGGCAGGCAACATGCTCAGTTCCACTTCAGCACTTTCTTATCAGTGGTCATTCAACGGCACACCTGTTGCCGCAGCCACACAACAAACCTGTAGCGGCATCCAGTCAGGCAATTACTCGGTTTGCATTACCGATGTTTCGGGATGCTCTTCGTGTTCGGCTCCTTTTGCTTTCACTATGGGTATACGCGAAGACCCCACAGGCGGAACCATCCGTATTTTCCCTAACCCAAGCAACGGTGTATTCCGCATCAGTTTCGACCTGCAGAATGCCGGCGCCTACACCATCGAACTGAACAACATTCTCGGCCAGCAGATTTACAGCGAAAAACTGGAGCTCTCCACCGGAAACCACATCCGCGATTTTGATGTGCGCCAATCGGGTACGGGATTGTATCTCATGACTATAAAAAATGCAAATCAGCAGGTCATCCGCAAAGTGCTTGTCGATTGATAAAAAAGAAAACAAAAAACAATCAGGAACAAGGCCAGGCTTTGTTCCTTATTGTTTTTCAGCCCGTATGAAAAAGAGAAAACGCGGTTTTGATTTCAGCCGCCTTAGCACTACCTTTGTATTCCCGCCACAGAATAAAGACCAATGAAAATGAAAAAGAAAGGCATCTCTCTTCTTCTTTCCCTCTTTGCCTTTTGTTTCCTGCGGGCGGAAACAAAAACAAACTCCGTTTCCGACTCCCTCTTTCTGGAAGGCAAAATCAAATACCTCACCGGAGATTATACCCAGGCCATCAAAGATTTTTCTGCCGTTCTTCAATTCAACCCACGCCACACCGAATCACGGCTCTTAAAAGCGACTGCCGAATACAATCTGAAAATGTTTGATGCCGCCGCAACGGATTTTGGAAAGCTTGTTGAACAGGATTCAAAAAATTTCATTGCCTGGAACATGCTGGCATGCAGCGAGGATAAACAAAACAAAATCAAAGAAGCCACAAAACATTTCAAAAAATCCATTGCCTTAAATCCGGCTTATATCGAAGCTTACCTGAACAGGGGGCTTATGGAAAGACGGCTAAAGCAGAGTGACAAGGCCATTGCCGATTTCAGCGCCATGCTCACCATTCAGCCCCGATGCGAAAATGCTTTTTATCAGAGAGGCTGGACAAAGTATGAAAAAGGCGACTCTGCCGGAGCCTGCGCCGACTGGACACACATCGAGGACCCTGATGATTTTGAAAATTCCGAAAAAATGAGCAGCATTTGCAAAGAAAACAAGTGAGCGTTCAAGAAACAAAGAAGCAAATACCAAAACAAGAACAAGCATCAAACCGTTTTAAAATAAAATCCATGAACCGAATTCTTACCTTATTGAGCGCTGCCCTTTTTATCAGCCAGATTCAATATGCCCAGACATTCAATTACTATTTTGGAAACATCCACAGCCAAACCAGCTATTCTGACGGTAATCAGGACAGCGCCACCTCGCACATCACCACTCCCCTGCAAGGCTTTGCCTATGCAAAAGCATCGCAGCACATCGACTTTTANNGCATCAGCGATCACAACCACGCCAATGCCGGAATGCGATCGCCCGTTTACTACCACAAGGGAATTGCAGATGCCGACAGCGCCAACCAGGATGGCACCTTCGTGGCCATGTACGGCATGGAATACGGCGTCATCTCCTCCGGAGGACATGTCATTGTATACGGCTCGGACAAACTCTTTGGCTGGGATCTGAACGATTACGATGTCTACAACTCCGAATACGACTATGCCGGCTTGTTTGCCAAGGTAAAAGCTTTACCCAATGCCTTTGCCTACCTCTGTCACCCCATGCCGGGAGATTATACCGGACTTCTGAGCACCGCACCCTACAGCCTCACTGCCGACAGCGCTATAGTGGGTTCGTGTTCCCGAAGCGGACCGGCCTTTTCGACAAACAACAACTATACCGGATCTTCCACCGGCAATTACATCAACCAGTGGCAGGACGGTCTTGCAAAAGGATACCACCTGGGAATCGGTCTCGATCACGATACACACAACAGTGTATTCGGCAGGCAATCGGCCGGACGCCTGGTGATACTCGCCACAGCACTTACCCGCGCCAATGTGTACGACGCCTTTAAAAAAAGACATTTTTATTCATCAGACGACTGGAACGCACAGGCCACATTTACCGTTAACGCACAACCCATGGGAACCGTCATGACCATGACCGGCAACCCCGTGATTCATGTATCGGTGATGGATCCGGACAGCGAAAAAGTAGCCTCAATCCAGCTTTTTTACGGAGTACCGGGAAGCGGCAGGGTGTCTACTGTTTTGACATCCAATTCAAACTCCCGGACATTCGACTTTACGCCCGCTGTTCCTGACGGACGTTCGTTTTATTATTATGCGGAAATAACACAGGCCGACGGAGATGTGATCTGGACTTCACCGATCTGGTACACACGCAATGATTTTCCTGCTGCAGCTCCGGTGGCTGTCATGAGTTTTCCTTCTACACTGCTTTGTTCAGGCACCGCCATCGCATTCAGCGACAGCAGTGCGCATGTCCCCACTTCCTGGGCCTGGTCGTTTCCGGGAGCAAGCACAAGTTCTTCCACACTCAAAAACCCAACGGTTACCTACCCAACTGCCGGAACCTATACCGTTTCTCTCACGGCCACCAATGCCAACGGAAACAACACGACAAGCCAGGTCATCACCGTGGATGCATCACCGGCAACTCCGGTTGTGCTTCAAAACTTCAACCAGCTTTACACAGGCTCCGCCACCACCTACCAGTGGTACCTCACCAATGCGCCACTGGCCGGGGCCAATCAGCAAACCCTTTCGGCCACCCAATCAGGCGGATACTCGGTATGCGTAACCAACCCTTCGGGCTGCTCTTCGTGTTCGGCCTCGTTTAACTTTACCGTTGGAATAAAAGAAGATCCGACCGGCGGCAGCATCCGCATTTATCCAAACCCCAGCAACGGGATGTTCCAGATCAGTTTTGATCTTCAAAATGCAGGAACCTATACCGTTGAATTGACAAATATTCTGGGTCAGGTTATTTCTTCTGAAAAACTTGAACTCACTGCCGGAAGCCATGTCAGGAATTTTGATGCGTCACCATCAGGCTCAGGAATGTATCTGCTCACCTTAAAAAATGCGGATCAGCAAGTGATCCGTAAGGTGCTTGTGAACTAAAAAAGTGTTGGGGTGTTGGGGTGNNCCGCTGCAGAAATTTCTGCAGCGGCCTTTTTTATTTTGCGTTTGATCTTTACCGGATCACATGGAAGAGTTTGGTTTCACTCTGCCCATTCTCTGACATGCGCAGGAAATAAGTACCGGCAGGCAAGCCCGACACATCCAGGTTCCACTGATGAGCGCCGGTTTCCTGCTGACCGAATTGTTTTGTTTCCAAAGCCTGTCGTCCACTGAGATCAAACAATTCCACAGACACCCGGCCTGGTTTGTTCAGACTGTATTGAATATAGGCACTGCCGCAGGCCGGATTGGGATAAATGTTCCATTCGTTGAGTATCTGGTATTCCTTTATTCCGTTTGCAGAGGACGGACGGATGACATGGATGGTGGTGTGGATGACGGCCGGAGCCCAGCTTGGAAACCGGGCTGCAGTAAGGGTATCACAAAGACTGGCGGTGCAGCCTGCCGAATCTTTCATGGTCAGGCATACATAATCCAAACCCGAGCCCGCATAGGTATGCGTGGGAGCGGCAATGGTATCGTGAGGGGTATTGTCTCCCCAGTTCCAATCGTAGGTAAGCGGCCCCGATCCGGTAGCCAGATTGAGGATTGTGTAATTGCCCGGATTCAGGGTATCGGAAACCAAAGTGTAATTGGCCGAACAATTGTGCGGGCCGCTTGTATAGCCGACGATTCCCGATTTGCAAGCCGAGCAGCCGCTTACATCGGTCACGCATACGGAATAGGTGCCCGGCGAAATGCCCATCAAGGCAGATCCGCTGTATCCATTACTCCAGGAATATGTATAGGGCATGGTTCCGTTGAAAACCGTCACAGAATCCGACCCGTTACTGCAGGCGTTGCAGGATGCCGGCGTGGCGGCAACAACAATATACATCGTACAAAGACTTGTGCCTGTCACCGAAATGCTGTTGCTTACGCTGCTGTAGCAATAGCCTAAACCGGAGGAATCCTTCACCGTTTTGTTCACCGTATAGGTTCCGGGTTTTGTGTAGGTGTGCAAGGGGTTTTGAAGTACAGAAGAACCGGCATCGCCAAAGTCCCAGTAATAGGTTGCATAAGAAGCGGCCGCACTGTCGGCACTTGTAAACTGAATGACATTCGGATTGGTCTGCACCCAGCCAAAACCCGCCTTGCAATTGATGTTGTAATTGACATTGACATTTCCGCAAACATGACAGCCATTGGCATCATCCACACAAACGGTGTACGTTCCGGAAACAAGACCCGAAGCATTGCCTCCCGTTCCGCCGGCAGGCGACCAGGAATACGTATAAGGTGCTGTGCCGCCATACACGTTTGCATAAGCGGTTCCATCGGCGCAGCTGATACACGACGATTCTGTTTGCTGCTCGGTAACCGACAAGGTGCAAATCAGCGTTCCGGAAACGTGCACGGTATCACAATATTTGCTGTAAACAAAAGGCGTGACTGTCGAATCCCAAATCGTCAGGCACACGGTATACAATCCCGGTATATTGAATGTATGGCTAACATTGGGGGCCGGACCAGCCACCGGATAAGAGCCATAGGTAGAATCACCCGTATTCCAGGAATACATGGTGCTCGAACCGGTACCCGTTGAGGTGCTGGTAAAAGAAATGGTATTGGGAGCGGTCTGCACTTTGGTAAAGCTGGCCACATATCCCTGAACAAGGGGAGCCACCGCCTTCACCGGCACGGCCTGGATACCTGCCCGAATGAGTCCATTGAAACCCAGTGAAAAGATGCACACCAGGAAAAGGATTTTTCCACCAGCCTGTAATTTTTTTCTCATAACCGTTTGATTTGAAACATTTGAAAGACATGCCTTTCGTACGCCGAAAGAGTGCTGTCAAAGATAAGCCTAATCTGTGAATTGCAACCGTTTCGGGCCTGGATTTGGGGCGGGGAAAATAAAATAAGGGCATTGTCCAACGAACCCAGTCTGTCTGGAAAGCCGACTATTCTGAAGCCTACAAACGCACCCCGATGACTAAAATATCATCGACTTGTTCGGCTCCGGATTTCCAGCTTTCAATAAAATGTTCCAGATAGGTTTCCTGCTCGGACATGTTCTTTTCCTGAATGTTAAGCAGGACTTCCTTAAACCGCCGTGTCATGAGTTTTTTTCCATTTTTACCTCCGAAGCTATCCGAATAGCCATCCGAAAAAATATAAAACGTATCGCCTTCTTTTAAAAGTATTTCGTGCATGTCAAAATTCTGATCATCTTCCGTATAACCGCCGATGGCCTTTTTGGTTGCCTTGATTTCTTCCACAATGCCCTCTCCTTTTCGGATAATCCAGATAGGACGGTTGGCTCCGGCATACTTCACAACGCGCTTGTCCATATCAATGGCGCAAAACGCGATGTCCATTCCGTCTTTTGTGCTGTCCAGATTTTCGGACTGATGCAGGGATATTTTAATTCCTTTATTGAGTCTTTGCAATATTTCGGAAGGCTCCTGGCTGTGCGAAACCGCTTCATTGAGTTTCTCCATGCCAATCATGCTTAAAAAAGCACCCGGCACACCGTGACCGGTACAGTCGGCCGCGGCCAAAAATACAGGCCCTCGCGTAATCTTTTGTTCTTCTTCAGAGCCGGAAGAAGTTGCATGGCGGAAATAATAAAAGTCGCCGCTGACAATATCCTTGGGTTTGAATAGCACAAACGCCTTTTTCAGCACGGCGCTTATGTCTTCTTTCCTTGGCAATTTGGCGAGTTGAATGCGTTTTGCATAATTTATACTGTCGGTCATGTCCTTGTTTTTTTCCTCGACAGCCTGCTTGGATCGTTCAATTTCACTTTTCTGCTTGTGGATCGTGGCGTATTCAACCGCCCGTTTTTCCTTCTCTTCCGTCTGAAAGGCGCGTTCTTCTTTGGCAAGAAGCAGCTCACCGGCTCTTTTCTCCTCTTCCTTGTTCATGAACTCACGTTCTTTTCCGGCAATGATCTGCTCTACAGCCAGTCTTGCCTTTTGCTCGTTTTGAATCGCCAGGTCTTTTTCGGCCAATATTTTGGAAATGGACAAATTGATCTTGCCGAACTGGCTTTCTGTTTTGACCACATAATCCGAGGCTCCGTGGTGAAATGATTTCAGGGCGATATCGATTGTATCGTTGCTTGTAAGCATGATAACGCTCGTTTTTGCATTCATCTTTTTTATCCGGTCGAGCACCTCATGCCCGTTTGCCGCTTCTGTTGAATGGGAATTCAGATTGTAATCAAGAACCACCAACTCGGGGGCGATCTCGTTCACTTTCTCCAGACAGGCTTCTCCGGTACCGAACAAATGTATTTTTACGAACCTGTTTTCAAAAGCCGCTTCTATAGCCCCTTTGAGGGCCAACGCAAATATCCTGTTGTCATCAACAATGAAAATATCCACTTCTTTTTTTGTACTCATAATTTTATAGATGATTCCTGACGGATGTTCATTGATCAATTATGCCTTTTGAGTTTATTTACCCCAACCTGTGGCAAACCGGCTGCTTTGTATTTCAGCGTCTGCCCAATTCATACCCGTCAGAGAATCGATTCCCTTTCTACCTGATCAGCGCAGGCATGAATATCTGCACCACAATTATTCCACAAGCCAATACGGCAATGCACAAAAACATGCCGATCGCCAGCCTTTTGTACAATTTCGCTTCAGACCGTGCTTCCCTCATTTTAATCAGGTTCCGCAGGGAATAATTGATCTTTTTGAATTTGGTTTCGCTTTTAACCACATAATCGGCCGCACCGTGATGCAGGGACTTTACCGCAACGTCGATATTGTCATCACTGGTCAGCATGATCACATTGGTTTCCTCATCTTCATTTTTGATCCAGTCCAGAATTTTAATTCCATCTGCCGCATCCGGATGTTTGCTGTTGAGGTGGTAATCCAGAATAACAATTTCCGGTTTGACTTCTTTAAACAGATCCATAGATGCCTCACCGGTTTCAAAAGAATGAATCCGGATAGGTGTTTTGGTGAATGTCGCTTCGATATCGGCTTTCAAGGCCAGCGTGAATAATTTATTGTCTTCGATAATAAATATGTTGGTTTCCTTTTTCTTGCTCATGTGTTTGTTTTTTGATTTGATTATAATTAGAGCTGTGTCTGGGTCAGCCCGGTTCTTTTTCTGTTTTTATCAATAGTTCTGTTTTTCAATTTCTATTTCAGCGATAGCCTGCTCGCACAGAACATTGAGTTTTTGACAGAGTCCCCTGATCTCGTCCATCTTTTCCTCCTTCACACTCAGGCTTTCCATCTCTTTCAGAATCGGCGCCAGAGCCGCAATGCCCAGTATCGAAACGGACGATTTCATGGTATGCGCATACCTGCGGATGACGTCATACTCCGATTTTTCAACGGCCTCGTTGATGCAGCGAAGTTCTTCCGGAACCTGTGTCAGAAAAGTATCCAGTATTCCTTTTATCAGATGCGCTTTGTGGCCCATCATCTCTGCCAGATAGCCGAGATTGCACACCTTGTCCGGATTCGTTTCTGCTTCGCCTGTCATATCGTTAAGTATTAATGGTTAGGTCGTATATTTTTTCAAAAAGGAGATTGGCATTGATCGGTTTTGAAATGTAATCGTTCATCCCCAGGCTCAGACATCTTTCCCTTTCTCCGGCCATGGCATGTGCCGTCATGGCGATGATCGGGATTTTATCACTCAGGTCCTTGCGGATGATCGTGGCTGCTTCGTATCCGTTCATCACCGGCATTTCCATATCCATCAGGACAATATCAAATTTGCTTTCCTTCAGTTTTTCTATTCCCACACTCCCGTTTTCGGCAACCTGCAATTTCAGATTGTATTCGGAAAACAGACTCAAAATCAATTTCACATTCAGTGGATTGTCTTCCACAAGAAGGATGTTTACATCGCTCAGTGCAGCCATATTGAATTTCCGGCCTGTGGCTTCAGGCACGGGCAAAATGTGCATGGCTTTTTTGTACGGAATGAAAAAAGAAAAAACGGACCCTTCTTTCAATTCACTTCTAACCGACAGGGCCCCTCCCTGCAACTCGATGAGTTGTTTGGCAATGCTCAATCCCAGGCCTGTGCCTCCGTATTTCCGGGTGATGTGCGATTCGGCCTGTCTGAATCGTTCAAAGATATGCTCCAGTTTATCCTTGGGTATGCCTATGCCGGTATCTTTGACGGTGAACTCGAGTGATGTGATTTCATTTTCGCTTTTCAGGATCTCCACCGAAACCGTGATTTCTCCTTTTTGAGTGAATTTGATTGCATTGCCCACAAGATTGATAATGATTTGCGTGAGGCGAGTGGGATCTCCGAAGAGACTGTTTGGCACATCGGCATCGCAGTTAAACATCAGCTCAAGACCTTTTTCCTTTGCCTTGCCCATGAGCAATACCTGAAGCGACTTGAATATTTCCTTCACGCTGAAGGTATGTTCCTCAAAGGTCATCATTCCGGCTTCTATCTTTGAGATGTCCAGGATATCGTTGATGATGGTTAGCAGGCTCTCTCCGGCGGTTTTAATGGTCGTTACATATTCTTTTTCCTTTTCGGCCAGCACTCCTTTGGACAAAATATCCGAAAACCCGATGATGGCATTGAGCGGGGTGCGGATTTCATGGCTCATGTTGGCCAGAAACGCTTCTTTCAATTTGGTCGACTCAACGGCTTTCTCCTTTGCCTCGCTGTAATCTTCCAGAATGTTCAGCACAGCCCGCTGCGTGTTCTCCATATTCACTTTCTCCTCGCTGTAATCATCCAGGATATTCAACAAAGCCCGCTGGCTGTCCTCGGCATGGTATTTTTCTTCCGAATAGTCATCCAGGATATTCAGCAGGGCTTTCTGCGTGTTCTGCAAATCGGTTTTTTCCTCGGATACAAACTCACCGGTTCTGTCCGGGGTTCGTTCCAAATGCCTGCCCTCATCGCTTTCGAAATATGACACTTCCATTTTGTTCGGTTTGGAATGATTACCAAATTCATATTCAAGATTAACTCTTGCCTTTGAGCTCTTCAATTTCCTTTTTCAATTCAATCATTTTAAGCTCGCGCCCCACGGTCAGCTTTCTGAAACGCTCCAGTTCTTCTATTCTCATCAATTCCTTTTCCCGTCCGGCGATTTCCCTTTCCGCCAGTTGTTTCTGCGCCGTAATGTCGCGGGCCACTATCACAACACCCAGAACATTGCCACGGTCATCCTTGTACACCGAACCGTTAAAAAGCACATCGGTCAGCTTTCCTCCTTTGTGACGCAGTTTAAGCGGCGAGTCGATAACAAATCCTTTGGCGAATACTTCCTGATAAACTTCACGGGCCTTCTGAGGTTCGGTGAAATAATCAAAAAAGTCGGAGCCGATCAGTTTTTCGCGTTCTATGCCCGTAATGTTTACCGTGGCCTCATTCATGTCGGTAATCTTTCCTTCGGTGCTGATTGTCACCAAGGGATCCAGACTGGCTTCAATCAAACTCAGCGAATATCTGGACAACAATTTTTGAGCAGTCACATCTCGGGCTACACAAACCACGCCCAATACATTGCCGCGGTCATCCTTGTAAACCGAACCGTTGAACAGTACATCGGTGAGCTTGCCTTCGTTGTGCCTCAGGGTGAGCGGCGAATCGGCCACAGAGCCTTTGGCAAATACTTCCTGATAGACTTCCCGTGCCTTTTGCGGTTCGGTGAAATAATCAAAGAAATCGGTTCCCGTCAGTTTTTCGCGGGTCAGGCCGGTGATGTTGACCAGGGCCTGATTCATATCGGTGATTTTACCTTCGGTGCTGATGGTAACCAGGGGATCCAGACTGGCTTCAATCAAACTCAGTGAATATTTGGAAAGCAGTTTTTGTGCAGTCACGTCGCGCGCCACACAAACAACCCCCAATACATTGCCCCGGTCATCTTTGTAAACAGAGCCGTTGAACAGTACATCGGTGAGCTTGCCATCTTTGTGACGCAGGGTAAGCGGCGAATCGGCCACAGAACCTTTGGCAAAAATCTCCTGGTAGACTTCACGCGCTTTTTGCGGTTCCGTGAAATAATCAAAAAAGTCGGACCCGATGAGCTTGTCCCGTTCAATACCGGTAATGTTGACCGTTGCCTCATTCATGTCGGTAATCTTTCCTTCGGTGCTGATTGTCACCAAGGGGTCAAGACTGGCTTCAATCAAACTGCGGGCATACTCCGATGATTGCTTTTGTGCAACAGAACCGCTCGTGGCAGCCGTGTTATTTACGCCCTTGGGGGCTTTATCACTTTTTGAGATCATCATCTGGATTGCTTTTGAGTTTACTGAATTGAAATACGTTTTCTATCAGATGACTAAAGTAGGTCCTGAATCAGGTCACCCAGCTTATATTCGTTCAGAACAAGCTTTCGGGTGTTTAGAAGGGGTGTTGGGGTGTTGGAGGGGT
>PLXK01000154.1 GCA_003151415.1 Bacteroidota bacterium | reverse complement strand
AAGACGGAACAAAAATTCCGATGTTCATTACCTGCAAAAAAGGGACGAAGCTGGATGGTACAAATCCTACATTTCTTTTTGGCTACGGAGGATTCAATATCAGCTATGCCCCTGAATTCAGAATCGACAGGGCTATTTTTCTTGAAAACGGCGGCGTTTATGCAGTGGCCAACATGCGCGGAGGCGGAGAATACGGAGAAGACTGGCACAAGGCCGGTACAAAATGCAATAAACAAANNCAAAACGTGTTCGACGATTTCATCGCCGCAGCCGAATACCTCATTCGCGAGAAATATACAAACCGCGAAAAACTGGCTATTCACGGACGATCCAATGGAGGCCTGCTGATTGGAGCCGTTATGACCCAAAGACCCGACCTGGCCAAAGTGGCGCTCCCTACTGTCGGCGTGCTCGATATGCTCAGGTACCACCTCTTCACAATCGGCAGGGCCTGGTCATCGGATTATGGGCTGAGCGAAAACAAAGACGAATTCAATTGCCTTTTAAAATATTCACCGTTGCACAACATCAAAGAGAACGCTTATCCGGCCACACTCATCCTTACCGGAGATCATGACGACCGGGTGGTGCCTGCACACTCGTTCAAATTCGCAGCAACACTTCAGGACAAAAACAAAGGGACGGAACCCACGCTTATTCGCATAGATGTCAATGCAGGACATGGTGGCGGGAAACCCACGTCCAAGCAAATTGATGAATTTACAGACATGTGGAGCTTTGTATTTTACAATCTGGGAATGCACTACTAGGATCTTGAAAAAAACAGCGGTTTGTTTGTTTCTCTTGTTTCTTGCCGTCATTGAGCCGGTTTCTTCCCAGAACGCATTTCAGTCGTTCGGAAAATATCCAGGCCCGAGAAGGCCTGGGTCATGGAACATCCCTTGATTGCAAAGAAAGCCTTTCACATTACCCGGGAAGTGCTGAAAACAGCCGCTGAAGAATCAAACGACAAAAAGCTCGACGGAAAAACTGACGGCGGCCAGGTTGATGCTTTCAGGCACTGCTACTGGATGGCTATGCTTTCGGGCAGCATTTCAGCAAAAAAAGCAATCCGGTTGGGCATGGCCCATGAACGCGGAAATTATCTGGATTTCAAAAAAGGAAAAACAGAAGAAGGGGCCGTCCCCGACTCGGTTTCTTCGGCAATGGATCTGTTCAACAACATGCGCGGAATTGAACTCAGGCAAGTGCACCCTCACGAAAAAGCTTCCGAAATCAGCGCCCTTGTCGTCGAGATGATTCTGCAGGGAAAACTGCTCATCATTCGCACCGACGAACGCGGAAATTTCTTGGATGCCAATCACAACAAAATTGATTTGAATGCCTGGAAAGGAAGATGGGGTGTGCCGAAAGACCTGATCCCATCCGCACACTGACCAACCCACAGCCCGCTGACTCTGCAGGCATCTGAAAAAATACGCTCTGAGTCCTCCTCAAGTTATCCTGTTATCCGCCGCCCTGCTTAATATCTGAAATCGGATCCGGAATTCCTATTTTTTCCTTCAAAATAGTTTCAAATAAATTAAATATATAATTGACACAGAGTCAATTTATTATTTACTATTGCAGTGTAGACATTTTTGTTCAAAGCTATTCTTAATACAAAGCCAGGAAAATGAAAAAGCAAACCGGCCTATTTTCAAATCGTTGTCATTCGAGGATCCTTTGTTTCGCTGCTAAAAAAAGCAAGCCTTTGGGCCTTATATCCATCCATAAAGGAAGGGAGCTGAGATTTGCCAGAGATATTGCCAGGCAAATCGGCATAAACGCAAACATTATAGCTGTACATGTACAAACAGGAATTCCTGATGCAGAATTAAAAAAACTGAACGCGGGCTTGCTCGAGCTGCCCGAATCAGTAAAGATTTTGTTTACACTTGAAAATACAAACACCTTAACCACAACTTCAATCCCTGTTTCAAACAAAGCCAATACTTTTTTTGAACGAATCGAATACAAAGGCGAAACACATATTATGGTCATCGAAACCTCATTTGCACAAGACTCGCGCCTGTTCAGTCTGAAATTGATTCCAAGCGACTTAAACCGTCCGCATAAAAAATGGGCTGCTTGTGTTAAAATTTTTGCCGAATCGAAAGCCGCCGTCACAATTCATGCCGCCATTGTTCTTCCTGGGGTTGGACAGGCCATTGCAGGATTCTTTGCAGGTATACTTGTGCTGGGTTGTTTACAAAAGAATTGAAGAAAAGACACACGTATCGAGGCTTCAGAAAAAAATTACAGCAGCCAAACAGCGCCCCTCCCTGACATTTATAATTTATACATCCAAACCAACAAAAAAACATAGACATGAAAACAAAATCGACCATTGCCTTATCCTTTGCCACTTTTGCCATTCTTTTTACGGCGGGTTGCCGGAAGGAAGAAAAAAACCGGATATCAGATGTGCCTGAGTCTGGCCTAAAGAACGAGCTGCAACACATCAACAGTCAGTATCCGTTTACACTCAGCAGCCATGCGCCTTCTGCTGTAAAAACAGTCATGGCCGACATTGGCGGGGGCTGGACGGCAGGAGAGGCCGGCAGCATTTTTGGTCCCTGGGGAGCTTTTGCCGGCGCACTTATTGGCGGAGTTGCGTCATCTCTTGTATACATATACGCATTGCCTGCGCCTCCTTTGGGTCCCAATCCTGGCGGAGTGTATGCCGTGAATTCAAACAACCCCTTTGATGCCGTAGGTGTGGGCCACAACCAGCTTTGTGCTGAAATCCTGAGTGAAAATCAATCCCTCTATGTCAGCAATGGAAATGTGAACGAACAGGCTCTTTTTAACAGGCTGTGCGTGCTTGCAGTTGCCTATTACAATCGCATAAACGGTTTCGTCGACAAAGGTGTAGCCAAAACGGTTGCCGACATTCCAATGACATTTGCCCAATTTCAGCAAACCATTGCCGCTTCGGTTAAACCATTGATTTGTGACGGAAGTGTTCAAATGGTGATGAGTTCCTATGAATCCGGCCTGCCGGGGGCCGAGGCAAGCAAAGCCCAATTTTTGAATTATACGCTTGCCTATGAAAACGCAACAGCCAAAAGCACTTTACCAGCACAAGACAAGGCCGGCCTTTTTTGCTATTTTGCAATTGCCAGGAACAGTTACATGTTCTGGAACTAAAACTGAAGGAGATGAAAACAAAATTAGCTTTAGTGAGGATCGTGGCCGGATCAGGAATCCTGATGTGTCTTGGGGCATTTGCCATTTTCGAACGATCTGGCCTGACGAAAGAACTGGCTTTGGTGATATTTATCTCAGCTTTCCTTCCAATGCTGCTCTCCCTCTATGGTTTGATATTTAAAGATTATCCCGTTCTGGGTCAGGAAAAAGGGTTCAGGTCATTACTGGCGATTACAGCCTGGATTGTCCTTTTGCTTTTGTTTGAAGAAAAGAAAGGATTCTCGCCCTGCTACAATTTTGTCATAATCCTGATTGTCTGCATCTATGCTTTCACTGCTTTACTTGCACACCTGTGGATAAAAAAGAAGCCCTGATTTTCTGTCGGGGTTGTAAGGCCTGTCGTGTACGATAGGCCTTTTTCATTGCATTTATTTCCAGCATCCGGGTCGCTTCCATTTGCAAACAGCTCATCGACAAAGCAGCCAATTGATTTATAGGGCATTATGAATGATTTACAAACCTTGGTAATTCATCGGTTCATGAATAAAAGGGAGGGATAGAGCGTTTTTTTATTTTTTTCTTAGCTTTGCCTTCCTTTTATTAAAACAATGCCCATGGCTATCACAAAAACTACATCTTCGAAATTGGGTGATTTACTTGGCGACAAAGCCGAATATTACCTGAATCATACCTGCAAGACCATTTCCAAAGAAATGATTCACCTTCCGGGTCCCGATTTCATTGACCGGTGTTTTGCAGATACAAACCGCGGTCCTCAGATTCTCCGCAGCCTGAATACTTTATATAACCATGGCCGGCTGTCGGGAACAGGTTATCTTTCAATTCTTCCGGTTGATCAGGGAATAGAGCATTCGGCCGGTGCTTCCTTTGCACCCAACCCGATTTATTTTGATCCCGAAAACATTGTTAAGCTGGCTATTGAAGGGGGCTGCAATGCTGTTGCTTCAACATTTGGGGTGCTGGCAGCCGTGTCGCGAAAATATGCACATAAAATACCTTTTATTGTAAAACTGAATCACAACGAATTCCTTTCATACCCCAACAAATACGATCAGATCATGTTTGGTTCTGTGGAAGATGCCTGGAATCTGGGCGCTACGGCAGTAGGAGCCACTATTTATTTCGGTTCAGCCGAATCTCCTCGTCAGATCGTAGAAGTTGCGCAAGCCTTTGAACGTGCCCACGAACTGGGTATGTCAACCATTCTCTGGTGTTATACCCGAAACAACGGATTTAAAAAAGAGGGTGTTGATTACAGTACCGCGGCAGATCTTTGCGGACAGGCCAATCATCTGGGAGTGACCATACAGGCCGACATCATCAAACAAAAACTTTCGGATAAAAACGGTGGCTATACGGCGATCAACTTCGGCAAAACCCATCCAAAAGTATATTCCGAACTCAGCACCGACCACCCCATAGACCTTTGCCGGTATCAGGTTGCGAATTGCTATATGGGCTGCAATGGACTGATCAATTCGGGCGGCGAATCAAAAGGGGCTTCGGATCTTGCAGAGGCCGTAACCACGGCCATTGTGAACAAACGTGCCGGAGGGCAAGGACTCATCTCCGGACGCAAGGCATTTCAGCGCCCCGTTGGTGAAGGAGTTGCACTGCTCAATGCTATTCAGGATGTTTATCTGAATAAGGAAATCACCATTGCCTGAAAACTTACTGATACGGATCATCAGGCAAGTTTACAATTCCATATCACACGGCCAGTTTAAATCAAACGAAACGCCTGTGAATTTCTTCATTAACAGATGATCAATGAGCTGGTTTAAGAGAATTAAAGAAGGAATTACAACTTCCACAAAGGAAAAGAAAGAAACACCGGAGGGGTTATGGTACAAATGTCCGTCCTGCAAAAAAATTGCACCTTCCAGTGAACATTCAACAAATTTTTATGTCTGTCCCAATTGCGACTACCATGAACGTGTTGGTTCTCATGAGTATTTCGAAATCATATTCGATAACAATGAATTCATAGAACTCAACGAAAATCTTCATTCGGCCGACCCTCTTGAATTTGTGGATACCAAAAGTTACAAATCCCGTCTTGCCGATTCTCAGAAGAAAAGCGGGCTGGCCGATGCGCTGAGAAGCGTACACGGTACAGTCAACGGAAATGATCTGGTCTGCTGCTGTATGGATTTTGGGTTCATCGGTGGGTCAATGGGTTCGGTTGTCGGAGAAAAGATCGCAAGAGCTATTGACTATTGCCTGGAAAAGAAGATCCCCCTGCTCATTATATCCAAATCTGGCGGAGCCCGGATGATGGAAGCAGCGTTGTCGCTGATGCAAATGGCAAAGACCGCAGCGAAACTTTCGCTTATGGACGATGCCAAAATCCCCTATATCTCGTTGCTGACAGACCCAACAACAGGCGGAGTGACAGCATCTTACGCAATGCTTGGCGACCTCAATATTGCCGAGCCGGGATCACTCATCGGATTTGCAGGACCAAGGGTTGTGAAAGAAACCATTGGAAAAGATCTTCCAAAGGGCTTCCAAACAGCAGAATTTGTCCTTGAACATGGCTTTTTGGATGCCATAATTCACCGCAAGGACCTGAAAAGCACCTTATCTACCCTTCTTGGTATGTTTAAAAACTAAGAAATGACCTTCAAACCGATAAATCTGACGATTTTTGTTAAAGAATACCTCTGTTTTTTTGTCAGATTAAAAGATTTAACTATTTTTGCCATCCGTTAAGAAATATAAAATCAACACTACGATGTATTTAACTACTGAAGTAAAAAAGGAGCTTTTCAAGAAACACGGTAAATCAGAAAAAGATACCGGCTCATCCGAAGGACAGATTGCGTTGTTCAGTTTCCGTATCAACCACCTCACTGAGCACCTGAAAGCTAAAAAGAAGGATGTGAACACACAGCGTTCGCTGATCAATCTTGTGGGCAAAAGAAAGAGCCTGCTTGATTATCTTAAAAGAAATGATATTACGCGGTACAGGGCCATTATCAAAACCCTTGACCTCAGAAAATAATTCATGTAAATGAATACTAAAAGCATCCCTAATTTTTCCCGGGATGCTTTTTTGTTTATTAGAGGTAAATCTACAGAGGCTTCAAAAGAGGAAAAAGAAAACAAAAAAAGAAAAAATGTCACAAATCGGAATTTCAAAAACCTTTGATCTCGGAGACGGGAGAATGGTTACACTCGAAACAGGAAAACTCGCAAAACAGGCGGACGGTTCTGTTGTTGTAAAAATCGGAAACACCATGTTGCTTGCAACAGTCGTTTCAAACAAGGATGCTAAAGAAGGCGTTGATTTCCTGCCTCTTTCTGTTGATTACCAGGAAAAATTTGCAGCTGCAGGTCGTTTCCCCGGAGGCTTTTTTAAAAGAGAAGCACGTTTATCTGAAAATGAAATTCTGACCAGCCGTCTGGTAGACCGTGCCCTTCGCCCGCTCTTCCCGGATGATTACCATGCCGACACCCAGGTGATGATCTCCCTGATCTCGGCTGATAAAAATACCTTACCGGATGCTTATGCCTGTCTGGCAGCAGCAACAGCCATCGCGCTTTCCGACATTCCTTTCAACGGACCGATTTCTGAAGTTAGGGTAGGAAGAATTGACGGCAAATTCGTTGTCAATCCAAGCATCACCGATATGGAGCGCTCCGATCTTGACATGATGATCGCCGCCAACGCGAAAGATGTGGTGATGGTGGAAGGTGAAATGAAAGAAATTTCTGAAGCTGATATGGTTTCTGCAATCAAGTTTGCACACGAAGCCATCCGTAACCAGATCACACACATCATTGAATTCGCGAAAATGGCGGGCGCTCCTGAAAAGAAACGCGATTATTGCCATGAAAAAAATGATGCCGAACTGAAAGACAAAGTATACAAAGACACCTATGAGCAGGCTTATGCTGTTGCAAAAACGTGCAACCCGGATAAACATGCCCGCAGTGCTGCTTTCGGCAAAGTACTTGAAGAT
This sequence comes from Bacteroidota bacterium, assembly GCA_003151415.1. Classification (GTDB taxonomy): domain Bacteria; phylum Bacteroidota; class Bacteroidia; order Palsa-965; family Palsa-965; genus Palsa-965. Next base: position 15,090 of record PLXK01000154.1, on the reverse strand, counting down.
TACCTGGCCACTTATTCTGACGAAGAACGTGCTGCAAAAACCGGCCTGATCAAGAAATACTACCACGATGTGGAATACCACGCTGTCCGCAACCTTGTTCTGGATGAGAAAAAACGCCTCGATGGCCGTGCTACAGATCAGATCCGCGCCATCTGGAGCGAAGTGAATTACCTTCCATGTGCACATGGTTCCGCCATCTTTACACGTGGAGAAACACAATCCCTGACTTCCGTGACCCTGGGAACCAAACTCGATCAGCTGAAAATTGATGGGGCAGTGATTTCGGGTGAACAGCGTTTTTACCTTCACTACAACTTCCCTGCTTTCTCCACCGGAGAAGCAAGACCTAACCGCGGTGTAGGACGCCGTGAAGTGGGACATGGAAACCTTGCCTTGCGCGCTTTGAAACAGGTGTTCCCCAAAGACTGCCCCTATACTGTACGGGTTGTTTCTGACATTCTGGAGTCCAACGGATCTTCATCCATGGCTACGGTATGTGCAGGTACGCTTGCATTGATGGATGCCGGTGTTAAAATTGCAAAACCGGTAACTGGAATTGCCATGGGTTTGATCACGGCAAAAGGCAAATATGCAGTGCTCAGCGATATTCTTGGAGATGAAGATCACCTCGGTGATATGGATTTCAAGGTATGCGGAACAAAGGATGGCATCACGGCATGCCAGATGGATCTGAAAGTTGACGGACTTCCTTACGAAGTAATGGTTCAGGCTTTGGATCAGGCTAAAGCAGGTCGCCTGCATATCCTCAACGAGATCAACAAGACTCTGGACAAACCCAATGTCGATTACAAACCACATGCACCCCGTATCGTTCAAATCACTGTACCGAAAGAATTCATCGGAGCCATCATCGGACCCGGCGGAAAAATCATACAGGAAATGCAGCGTGAGACAGGTACCACAATCGTTATCGAAGAGAAAAACGAAATGGGTATTGTGGATATTGCCGGTGACAGCCAGGATGCTGTGGAAGCAGCTCTTAAACGCATCCGCAACATTGTCGCTCAACCTGAAGTGGGTGAAATCTATGAAGGAAAAGTCAAATCCATCCTTCAATTCGGTGCTTTCATTGAGTTTATGCCAGGCAAAGACGGACTGTTACACATCTCTGAAGTGGAACACCGCCGCCTTGACAATCTGGAAGGCATAATGAAAGAAGGCGATCATGTAAAAGTGAAACTCATCGGAGTGGATCCAAAGACAGGCAAATTCAAGCTTTCAAGAAAGGTATTGCTTCCTAACCCGAATCCGACAAAAGAAAAAGAAGAACAGACCAAATAAATCGTTCTTCTCAAATACAAAAAGTCCCGTATCTTAAACTGATACGGGACTTTTTATTGACTCTTATTTAAAACGTTCAGCCTGAAACACCTGATATCGCGTTAGACATGGCAAACTGTAAGTCATTAGTTTAATGCAACCTTAATTACCTTTTGGAAATTCAGGTTACCAATTCTGACCAGATAAACTCCTTTTGCCAATCCGGCCAGAGGGATAATGGTTTCGAATTCATGACCGGCCGGTGTTACACTTTTGCCGCTGATCTGTTTTCCTTCAATATCAAACAAGTCAACCACGAGCGCTTCATCCGAGTTCAGCTTGGTTCCTTTTACCGAAAGATTGCTTTTGTCTGTCTGAAAAGCATTGAATACTGCTGTTTCGGCTTCATTCTCCACAATACCCATATCTCCTTTTATCTGAAAAGAGAAAATCTGGGTTTGTTCTCCTCCGCTTGACTGCCACATTCCGGTGTGCCAGAAAGTAACTCCGTCTGGATCGAGTGATGTGTGCCCGTAATCACCCCAGCGGTTAATGCCCGCCTGAGAACTGTTCCCTGCTTTAGCCGTTCTTTCAACGCTGTTCATGGTACCGGCAGGATCTGTCTTGTATCTGCCTGTATAGCGCAAACTTGGATAGGTATTGGTTCCGGAAACGGCATAGGCAAGTCCGATGCTTCCGTTGTCATCCATGGCAATACTTCCCATCCAACGATTTTCTCCATCCGGAGCATATGTACCCTGCTGGCAAACCGTCCAGTGCCCATTGGATGGATCCTGATGCAATTCGTACCAGCGGATGGCTGATTGATTGGTCGTTGTCGGGGTGATGTTAATGGCGTGATTCAGCACCACCGTATTGTAACCCACCCATCTGCGGTACTGCGCCCTGTACATAAATATACCCTGAATGGCATCCAGTTTCTGAGTGCTTCCCTTTTGGGATATCTCGTTGCCATAATTGGCCCAGGTTGAATTGAATGGCGTTACGGCAAGAGGAGAACCTCCTGTAAAATCTTCTACCAGTGCAGAATTTGAAGGAGTTGTCCAGTCTGTTGTCATTTTGAATACATGGATCTGATCTTTTACACCGCCTGACCAGTTGTCATCTTCGAATGAGAAGATGGAAATTGGTGTTCCGGCCGGAGGCAAACCTCCGTCTGCATCGGCAGGCATCGGACAAAAGAAACCATTGGTTGGAACCGAAGGAAGCGACATGACAACCATTCCGGCAGCCGGATTTCCGGCCAGCATTTTTGTGCGGTCAAAAACCGTTACTTTTTCATTGGAGTAATTGTTGCACATGTAATATCCGTCAGACCAGATGGACAGTTTGGGATAATCCGGAAAATCACTGGCATCTGGAACGAAAGTATATTTGTAAAAGGCACCAGTAGGGTCGTTGGTTTGAGATACGGCCAGAAGAATTTTGTTTCCGGTTTGTTGAAACTGCTGGATGAACCAACGATCTGCATATTTATCATAAAGAACAATTGGATCTCCGTCATCCGTACTTCCGGGCCATAGACTGCTCAGGGTCATAGAAGGCATCAGTGGAGCACCATTTGCTTTATTGTAAGCACGGTAGGTGGTATTGACACCCTGCACAAAATCGGTGAGTCCTGCTGCTCCGGTGGGATCCAGAGGAACACCTCCATTACCCGCCTGACCGATCCAGTTCTGGATGGGTACTCCCATCGCTCCTGTTCCCATCTTTGTTTGCACGTTAGGGTCATCACCCAAAGGCAGACCTTTCGGATTCAAGGCATGGTGCGTCCGGGGTTTGTCAACTTCCTTTCTGGAGAACCGATCGACCTCCGTTGGAGCAGGATTCTCAGCGGCGAGTTCCCGCAGTGGCCTTGAAATTTCAAATTCGGTACACTGGGCATAATATGTTCCGTTGGCATAACGAACTCCTTGGGCTTTCTGCGTGTTCTGCGCAAACAAGCCCGGAATCATGAGCAATCCGACAATCGAGAGGGTAGTTTTTTTCATGAGGCGTGTGATGTGGTGTGAATTTAAATTGAAAGATAATAATTATTATCCAAAATTTAAGCAGACTATTCTATATTTATGGCCACTATTTGAGTCCTGCCCATTGCATGGCCGTTCAGACAAAATCCGCAGGCGAAATTTGATATAAAAAATGTATGGCAAAAAAAGACAAGAAAGTAGATGCCTATATCGCAAAGTCAGCTGATTTTGCCAAACCTATTCTCAAATATTTCCGGGAATTGGTACATCAAAGCAATCCGGAAATGGAAGAAAAAATAAAATGGGGCTTCCCTCATTTTGATTACAAAGGCATGTGCTGCAGCATAGCGGCCTTTAAGGAACATTGTGCGATCAGTTTCTGGAAAGCTTCCTTGATGAATGATCCGAAAGAAATACTGACCATTTCAAGGGCTGATGCCGCTTCCATGGGGCATCTGGGGAAGATCAAAACCCATTCGGATTTGCCTTCGGGCAAAACCCTGACAGCCTACATCAGGGAAGCAATACGTTTGAACGAGGAAGGTATCTCGGTTCCAAAGAAAGCCAAGGCTCCCGCAAAGGAGGTTCCCCCGACGCCTCCTTTTGCTTTGGCCCTGAAGAAAAACAAAAAAGCGTGGGCCGCATTTCATAAATTCAGTCTCAGTCAGCGCAACGAATACACAACCTGGGTGGGAGAAGCAAAAACCGAGAAGACCTCTCAAAGCCGGATTGAAACCGCTCTGGAGTGGCTGGCTGAAGGGAAGCCCAGGAACTGGAAGTACATGAAATGATCCTTCTGACAAACAAGACATCGTTAATGAATGTTAAATGCAAAACCGAACGTTTGGCTTAATCGTAACTGTGAGAAATGGAATGAGTAATTTTAAAAGAAGCAGTTTCACTTCCTGATCATTTTGGGACTAAAACACACACGTTATGAAAAAGATTCTTTTTTTCTGTCTTGGAAGTTTACTTTTATGGTCCTGCGAGGGAAAAACCCAGAATCAGGCAAAACCAGAACCCACTGTTAAAAGCAAAACCATGAACGACAATGCACCTGTACAGAAAACGGAAGAGGAATGGAAACAAATTCTCAATCCGGACCAGTACCATGTTTTGAGAGAAAAAGGAACAGAACGGCCTTTCAGCGGAAAGCTTCTTGAGAACAAGGAGAAGGGCATTTATGTTTGTGCGGCCTGCGGAAACGAATTATTCTCATCCGACATGAAATTTGATTCGCACTGCGGTTGGCCCAGTTTTGACCGGGAAATTGCCGGAGGAAAGATAAAAATCCATCAGGATACTTCCCTGGGTATGATTCGAACGGAAATCATGTGCGCCCGGTGCGGCAGCCATCTGGGACATATTTTCGACGACGGGCCTACAGCGACCGGTCAGCGGTATTGCGTAAACTCACTTTCTCTCGACTTTAAGAAAGATGAACCGAAGAAGAAATGATTTTTAAACCCTTATAGCTGATAAAAAACTTTTTGTTTTTATTGATTCCTTTTGAATCTGAAGCAGATCGCAGAAATCCATGAATACCTCCGCATGAAGTTTCGCCTCTTTCTCATTCTTTTTTTCGGATTTTTTTTCTGCGCAAGTGGTCAGGAAAAAGCAGATGACATCAAAGTCATCCTGCATGAACAGACGCTGAACAAACTTTTCTCGGCGCTGGGCCCGGTGTATGGTTCAGACAATTATTCTTTCCTTCTTGTAAAGGGCACATACCACTGGACTCTTCTTAATCCCCGCATTGAATTGCGTGACAGTGGTGCTGAATACACGGCGGATGTTATCGTGGAAACAGGACCCTTCAATTACAAATCGAAAGTGACCGGCAACGTTTCGATCACCTATGCAGCCGACAGCAACAAGATCATCATCCGGATCACGCATGCGATACTGCCCTTATACACGAAGATTTTCGGAGCAGAGGTTCATATCAAAGACATTGATCTTGCCCTTTCCTACAAAGACCCCTTTGTTTTCGACGGCCCCTTATCGATCAAAACGGAGATGGAGTTCAGTATGCCTGACGGAAACGTCAGGCGGGTGCATGCCATTCCGGTTCACTGCCAGGTAATTATCAAAGACCACAGAATAGTTGTCCCCTGTGATATTGAGTTTATTTCAGAATCTGTGAAAAAATAAGGCTGGCTTTTCCCGTCTAAGTTTGAAATGACAAACACAAGGTGATTGCTGAAATATTTTACCCAACTGAGCAGGAAATTTTAATAACTCCGCAATTGAAGGGAGAAAACTTAGTTACGGGTTCAATACCTGCCCTGCCCCGGAGAGCGGTATAAATGATAAGTGATGGAATAAGGTAGTACAGAATATCCCTTAATAAAAAGGTGAACTCTTACTTTGTTGAATAGTTCGGAGCTTCGCGGGTGATCACGATATCGTGCGGGTGGCTTTCTCTCATTCCGGAGGCCGTGATGCGTATGAATTTAGCTTGTTGAAGAGCTTCCATGTTTTTTGCACCGCAATATCCCATACCGGCACGTAATCCGCCTATCATCTGGTAGATAACTTCGGCAAGCGTTCCTTTGAAGGGTACGCGTCCGGAAATTCCTTCAGGCACAAGCTTTTTGATATCGTCTTCCGCATCCTGGAAATAGCGGTCTTTCGATCCTTTCTGCATGGCCTCTATGGAGCCCATTCCACGATAGGATTTGAATTTTCTGCCTTCGTAAATAATGGTATCCCCGGGCGACTCTTCCACTCCCGCAAAAAGCGAACCCGCCATAATGGTACTGGCTCCTGCGGCCAGCGCTTTTACAATGTCACCGGTAAATCTGATCCCGCCATCGGCTATGACAGGCACTCCCGTGCCTTTCAGGGCCTTTGCAACTTCATAAACCGCATACAATTGCGGAACCCCAACACCTGCAATGATCCTCGTTGTGCAAATTGACCCCGGACCGATGCCCACCTTCACCCCATCGGCACCGGCTTTGACAAGCGCTTTTCCGGCTTCGGCTGTGGCAACATTGCCAACGACAACCTGCAGTTCAGGATATGCTTTTTTAACTTTCTTCAATGTTTCGATTACAGCACGGGAATGGCCATGCGCCGTGTCAATGACAATGGCATCCACCGATGCATTCACAAGGGCCTCGATTCTTTCAAACACATTGGCTGTGATGCCCACAGCGGCAGCCACACGCAGACGACCCAGATGATCCTTGCAGGCCATGGGGCGAACCTGTACTTTAATGATGTCTTTATAAGTTATCAGGCCCACCAGGCGGTGATTCTTATCGACCACAGGAAGCTTTTCGATCTTATTGTCCTGCAAAATTATTTCTGCTTTTTTGAGATCGGTACCTTGTTTGGCTGTAATCAGATTGTCTTTGGTCATGACATCCGAAACAAGCCGTTTCATGTTTTTTTCAAAACGAAGATCCCGGTTTGTTACAATCCCTTTCAGAATGCGATTGGCATCGACAACGGGAATGCCGCCTATTTTATGTTCTTTCATGAGGGCCAGCACCTGGGCCACAGTCGAATTCTCATTCACGGTAACAGGATCCTGGATCATTCCGCTTTCCGAGCGTTTGACTTTACGGACATGTTCGGCCTGCTCCTGAATGCTCATATTCTTATGGAGAACCCCGATTCCGCCTTCCTGAGCAATTGCAATGGCCAGCTGATACTCTGTAACCGTATCCATTGCAGCAGAAACAATCGGAGTATTCAGCCTTATTTTTTTCGTGAAGTTCGAAGAAAGATCCACTTCCCGCGGAAGCACTTCAGAATAGGCAGGAACCAGTAATACATCATCGTAGGTGAGACCTTCACCGATGAATTTGTCGGAATCTAATGCCATGTGGTTGAGATTGAATTTTAATGGACGTTAAAATTCGGGCAAAGATACTGATTATTCTGTACGGTGTTTCTGAAAAGAGATCCGGGGATGGCTGCAGGACGGAAAGCAAGGAGGAACTTCTCCCCCAAAGCAGGAATATTAAAAACAAAATATTTAACGGATCAAAGTCACAGGCCCTTTTCGGTCGACATACTCCCCGTGTGAGGTTTTGTAGGTGATGAAATACACATAAACGCCCAATTCAGCTCTTTTGCCTTGCATTGTCCCATCCCAGCCCCCATTCTTATCCGAAGTCTGAAACACCTTCTCCCCCCACCGGTCGAACACGGCAAAGAAATATTCGTTGACATCCACAAAACTTCCGGAAGGTTTGAACAACGGATTTTTACCTTGTGGCGTAAATGCATTGGGTATGTACAATATCGCATTCTGAAGGGCCTCCGCTACATTGGAATTGCTTGTATCCGAATAGCCATATGGGTTTGCGCCTCCTTCAAGAGCCTGAACATAATACTCGAATTTTCCGGAACCGGCATAGAAAGAAGCCACATTGTCAGCATACGTATTGGTTCCGGCGTTTGCAAAAGGAACATTACCAATGGGTGCCGTCTGCCACACGCCATCTACTGCCCGGTATATATTGTAAGACTTAACGGTGCCAAGCCAGCTTTCATAGTCGTTCCAAACCAGGGTATTGGTGGCCGACTCATCGTTCGAAGTCACCTTGAGCAGAATGGTCATATCGGTGTTTGAAACACTGCGTTCCTGATCGCAACTGTCAACCACATACATGTTGTAATAATAACTGTTCAGGGAAGTATTTACATTCTGATCGGTAATGGAGATCTGTGCCTGGGCTGGCGCGTTGATGGCTCCCACAAGATCGAAAGGACCGGTTGCCGAAACCGAACGGTAGAAATTGTATCTGTGTACGCTGGCTGCCACATCCACATATGCATTTAATTTTATGCTGTGTACTCCCTCAACGGTAGCCACCCGCAGATAATTGAAAAGTGGCTGCTTTGGAATGGTGGCCGTATAACAGATTTGATTGGACTGCGCCTGAATGGTGGCCGTGCCATTGTTTGCAACAATAACAAAACAATAAACGGACAACGGAGTCAGATTGGAAACAGTAAAACTGGTGTCACCCGGAATGGTGGTTCCGGCAAGGGTTTGCGTACCACCGTTCACCGTCATCAGAATGCTATATCCTCCCAGCACGCTGGGCATATGAACGAAGCTGTTCCAGGTTAAGGTAACGCTCATGGCACAGATGTCCCTGGTGTATTTCACAAAGAGACTGTGCTGAATGAGACTGACCGGAGAAATATTGCCACAACTGTCAAAAGCAGACACACCGTATGTTTCCGATCCGGCTCCGGCAGTGGAGCCAGGAACACCATAAAAAGTGGACGATGCACCAAAAACAGTATCGATTGCAGTCCAAACGGTCCCAATCAATTTGTAAATCACATATCCCTTGGTGTCCTTTGCCGGGTCTTTAACCCATCCCAACTGGGCTTTTCCGGCAGCATCCACAGAAACAGAATCCAGAATCACAACCGAGGGTGTGATGATATCACTGAATGTTCCGCCTGTGATATTGGAAACAGAAGTACATCCTGACAAATCACTGATTTCTATTTTATAGCTGACATCTGAGTGGCAAATGGTAATGGTATCCGTGTAATTGAGCTGTCGGGTCGAATCCACCAAAATCCATTTTCCGGTGGGATACTTCCTGTAAACGTCATACCAGCCCGTAGAACTCGGAGGCAAGGGCACGGCAAGTGGATTCCATTTCAGGAGAGCGGTACCGTTTCCGGGATTGGCCACTGACAATAAAATTGTACGAAGCGTATCAACTGCCGGAGAACTTAGGGTTGTTCCACCGTTTGCATTTCGGGTTTGAACGTAATAATAAATCGATCCCAGTTTGGCATTGACACCGGTATTGAGGTAAGAAGACGTGTTGTAATTGAATATGCTGTCAACAGGTGCATACGGGCCTGCCAAAGCATTCGAACTATAGATGTAGTAGCTCTCAAAGGAATGGTTGGTTCCTGTGGTATCGGGTAAAACCCAGCTCAGAAGAACAGTTCCATTGGCCTGAACGGCAAGACAACGCAGACTTGGAGAAGAAACCGAAGGAGGGGCAGGCAATCTGTAATTAACTCTGCAATCAGAAGTACCGGCAAGAATTCTGCCATATTCCGAACAGCCAAAAAGAAGAACAACCAGAAGAATAAAGATCTTTTTCTGCATTTTGTTTTTCAGACCGAAAACACATGTTTCGATGCTAATCAACAAATATACTGAAATACTTAATCTTGTGCAAGTACCTAATTACCCTTAATTACGCAGGTCTCAAGTAGTTAAAGCGGCTTAGGAGTGACAAAAAAGAGTCCAATCAAGGACTCCTTTTTCGTTGACTTCTATCGTCTTGACCTTAATTTAGCAGCGTATTTTTCTTTCACCGTTGTGCTGATATAGCTATTCAATCCGATTCCACGTTTTGCGAGGACTTTCATTTGTTCAATGGCGCTGCTACCAGCACTCCCATAATTATACAGGTAAACGGCAGCGTCCTTGAACTGGACGGTGATTGAATCTGAGCTGATTTCATATGCGGCAACACCTGATCTGCCACTAAAGTTGCTGTATGTTTCCATTTTTTAAGGGTTGTTTAGAATTAAGAGCATTGAGATAAGCTAAGGAGATTATCTGGCTGTTCTCCATCAGCCACTGTTTTGATGTACTTGTGCCCATATCGGCTTTTGCTGACAATTACATTGACCGTCCTTCCTCCTTGAGTAACGTGGAAGTCGTAAGTGCCGTTTTCAATGCCAGCAATGGCATCTGTTTGTGATAATCGCCATGGGGTGCCGTTGGTGTTTTTTCCACCAATGTTGGTAATACGCTCGTGCGCATCCATTCGGTTGGACTTGGTGATGCAGAGAATTTGTAACTTTGTAGCCATAATTTTTGTGTGTTTTTGTTTATTATTAATTTGGTTAACCTGAGTCGAAAGTACAAAATAATTAGATCAACTAAATAATATTCTACAAATATTCTACCATATCAATCCTTTTATTATCTTTGTAATATGGATGATCTACACCCCAAACAGAGGAAATTATTGGAATTACTTAAGACGAATATTGAAAGCCCCTTAAGCATTAAAGATTTAAGTGAGGCGGTTGATATTTATTCGCCAGGTGTTCTATATCACCATTTACGCCAGCTTGAAAAGAAAGGATATTTAAAAAGGAACCCAGATAACTCAAAGGATTATGTTGTTCTGGATTCTCCAGAGAAGTCTGTTACATACATTAAAAAATATGGCTTAGCTCAGTGCGGACCTGAGGGATTAATTCTTGATGGCAACATTGTAGATCGAATTCCAATTGCTTCAAACTTGCTTAGATTTTCAGTTGAAGATGCATTTATTGTGGAAGCCAATGGGGATTCAATGGAACCAAAGATTTACGAAGGAGATATTGTTATAGCGAAAAAGCAAGATTATGCAGATGTTGGTAATATCATTGTTTGCATCAACGAAGAGGCAGCGATGATAAAGGAATTTCAAAAAATCGGTGAGCGAATCGTTCTTCATTCCTTAAACATAAAACATAAATTGATTGAACCAAGCCTTGATTTTAGGGTCGTTGGAGTCGTAAAAAACATTCTTGGCTATCACTGAGTCGATTTCTGCTTATTTATAATAAATATTTTATTCCGAAGGCCGTTTTTTACTTTTTCCTACTATTTATTGAGACAATAAAAGGCCGTGACCTTATTTAGGGTCAAACCAGCCAGAGAACTAAATATTAAGGTGCGTCTTGTAAACTTCCTTAATTTTAGTAAAATATTTTAGCGAAGAGGACAGGATTCGAACCCACACACGCTGCGACACGTTCGGCTGATTAGAAATCAGCTGCCTTAACCATTCGGCCACCTCTTCATTAAAGCCTCAGCTTAATAAGCTGAGGTTTTGCTTTAATAAATAGTCTGGGAAATTGAAAAAGACAGCTTATTGCCAAAAACATTCGAATTTGTTTAAACGCCTCAAAGCCCGTTTCTTTTGGAAACGAGCAGAACATTTCATGAAAATCGCCTCACATTAGTTTTTCATAAGGGATACCATCTTTGGCCTCATGAAAAATATAACAATCGCCCTCTCTTGATAATCCAACGCTCATGAATATGAAAATGAATTCAAGCAATCTCATATTCAATCGTATGATCGGAACTTTTTTCTTCAGTCTCCTTAAGACAGCCTGATAGACGACTGACGTAAGAGCACCAACGAAGAAAAACACCAAATTTTCATTCATGTTTGAAAATGGCGGCAACCTCCAGGCGAAATCATTTTTCAGATGATTGAAATTATGTTCGATTGCACCTCGTTGGTTGTAAAATCTGATTATCTCTCTGACGGATGTCTTATTATCATTTGTCAAAATGATTTTATAAGCATAACCATCTTTCCCATCTGCCCAGCCTCTTGGACCACTCCCTTCATCATTCATTTTAACTTGGAAAGCAACCAATCGGTACTCTTTTTTGCCTTTGGAAAATTGATATGATGCTTCACCTGATTCTAAATTCGTCCAGCAGTTTGTAGACATTTTGAAATCATCCTCTTCCGAAAAATTGCACATATGTGTCGCTTCAATTACGGCAGCGCTTGTCTTCATGGCGATGTAAAACTTCTTTCCACTTTCATGAATATAGTCGTAAGTTTCAAAACTATATGTTGCCCCGTCCATTCTGACTTTGTCAACATATATATCTTGTTCTTTTAACAGGGCAAAAGTCTTTTCAAGAGATTCCTTCGCAAGGGAAGCTGGGCTGACGTTTCCGTTCCTCATGCCAATATAAACAGGTGTCAGACCAATGAAACTTACCATTGGAGCATATCCTTTTTGCATTTGATAAGTATGTCTTGTGTCACGGCACTCTGTATGAACCAATGTCACATCCATATCTATCGTATTTGGAACTCTTGTTTTGATCGCTCTGAGGCGCTTTCCGCTTCTTATGAGTAATCTATTGAGAGTTAGATTTTCATTGATTTCCTGATGAATTCGTTTCACACTTCCATCTCTTACTATATCGTGTTCAGAGCGTTCAATATGAGTAGCCAGTTTTTTAAAGCACCTCCCAGCTGTGTCGTGGCTCGGTAGTTTAAATTCTCTTTCTTCAATCACAGCGAAATCTTTCTTCGCCTTGGTGATATGGTCAAGGCGGAATCCACCGCTTAAATTTGTGAGCATCCAGGCGATGATGCATTCTTCGTGACCGTATTTTGCCTGGGCAGGTCTCGCACCAAGATATGAGCGTATCAGGGCAGGAATCCCGAAGTCCTTGATGCATTTCAAGACTGGAAGGATACCCCCATGGGTACACATTCTTATATTTGACCTTCTCGCTTTCATGTCGGTTTCGTTTCATATTATAGGTTTGAGATTTGGGAAAAAAGCATTGTTGATTATCAGTTACTTATATTTTCAGTTGAGTGGAACAAACGTTTCCATGGTCCCATTTAGCAGGGTGAATCTCACCATCTGTGTTGGGCAGCACTCATGAAGTTTCGGATCAGGGATGTCAGGCTCTTCTTCTGGCTCCTTGGCAAGTGGTGGTCTTTCATCCACCCACGGTTCAAATCTTCCATTTTTCTGGGTGGTGTCATTCAAGCCATATCCCTTCAGTATTTTGAGGAATAATTCAGCCCGTTCTTCTTCGGGGATTTTTGGATCATCCATGAAGTCCAGACCGACTTCAATGCCTTCATAGCCGATTTCTCGTTGGGTTTGAAAAAAAAGGATGAGTGAATAGAGATAGAAAGTTTCCATGTCTTTTTGTTTTTAAGGGTTAAATTTTGTTTTGATTTTATGCCGCCACAAGCGAGTGAGGAGGAGCTTCCACACTCCCACTCACTCATTGAGATCACACATGCTGGCAAACTCTATCTTCAACTGAACTCGTCAGCCTCGTATCAGATCGCACTAATTTGCATGGCATGAGCATCCCAGAGCCGATTGACTCCTTGTTTTGGCACTCGTATTGGGTGGTGATTTAACTTGCCTGGCGCAGATCGGAGAGGCGGATGCCTGGCATTTGTTTTTCGTCAATTTCAGGCCCAGAAATTGATCGTTCGGAGATGAATCCGATGCTATCGAAGACTTCGAGTGTGCTGGCAAGGGTATCTTGCAGCTGCTGTTCACGGAGCTTCCACATCTTGGTGAGCTTGGTCTTCTCGTCTTTGAAGGACTGCTCCAGGATTTGGAACCCCTTCAATACGTTTTCAACTTGATTTTGATATTCACTGGAACTCAGGTATTGAATTAGTTTCTCCGCTTTCGTATCACCAGATTTTTGAGTGGTGCGAAGTTCACAGATTTTGAGCAGCCCGTAACGCAGCACCAGAGCCAGTTGCTTGATGGCCTCTGGTTCGAAGACGCAAATCCACACTCCGTCTTTGACACCGAACTTTCCTGTGATATCCTTCGGCATGGCGGATGTGACGATCACGGTGATGTCACACTTTGCATTGAGGTTGTCCTTCTTCAGTTTATCAATCCAGGCAGGACTGAATGTGTTAACACGTTTTGATTCATAGAGGATGGTTCCGATCTCTGCACCTGATTTTGAACGAACATACTGGCTACAATCGGCACCATTCCGCCCCTTTGCAATGGGCTTAATCAGGTCCGCTGGGAATGTCTGGCTGAGGATGGCTTCCAGAGCCAGTTCCTGGATTTCGCCAGTCATCTGCTGTGATGAATTATCCAGTTTCTGACGGACCTTAGTCAACTGATCCTTGAGATCGGAGATCAGCTTTTCTTTAGTCTTGATCGTGAGGCTGGATTCTTGCTGAACCTGTTCACGGATTTCCTTCCTGGCGATTTCCAGTTTTTCGGAAAGTTCGGCTTCACGGTTAAGCAGTTCTCCTTCAAATTCAAGGCGGATTGAGTCTTTGAACTCATTGATGAGGAGTTCATCGAGCTGGAAGGAACTGTGACAATTGGGGCATCTAACAAGCGTTTTCATGGCACGTTTAGTTTAAAGGGTTTGACATGGCCAGGCATAGGAGAACAGCAAGGCGTTGATTACAATAAAGCGGTCTTGATTTACCTCAAAATCCCAGTGCCAGGGAATGAGATCGGTTTGTGGAAGAAAAAATCGCAAATGCGTTGCGAAAACAGTTATTATACGTACATTGCATCATATATGTTTCATTATTTATGAAATATTTTCGTGATTATGGCGCAACTTATTGATTATTAATCGAATAAAAACAAGGGGAAATGGAAGATTCGGTGTATTTACAGCGATTGGGGGAGAAAATCGTGGAACTGCGGAAGGTAAAGGGGGTCACTCAGCAGGAGCTGGCGGAACGGTTGGGTACGAAAAACACACAGGTGCGGAGGATTGAACGTGGAACAGTGAATAGCACAATCAATATGTTACGAAAAATTGCTGGGGTACTGGGTATAGAAGTCAACGACCTAGTAAAAATAGAACGGTAATTTAAGAAGCCAATTTACCAAAATACTTCTCAACACATGGCAGAACCAGGACTCTTTTCATTCCTTTATCTAAATGTGGGCACATGTATATTGTATAGAGAAGCTCTTTGAGGTGTTCATCGCTCAGCCTGCCTTTATGTATTATTTTCCCAACATATTTTGTGGCAAGCGTTGTTACCTCACGTTCAAACACGCTCGGCCTACTCAGTAAATTGACAGAACAATGTTTCGGAAATCCAAATGCCTGCTGGTCGCAAACAGGAATCCCTGCCACAAAATGATAACAAAGAACTTTATTGTTAATGTCTTTTACAGCTCCAGCTGTAAAATTAATTCCTGGGGGTAATATCAAAGAAGCTGTGGTTGTTGCAAATAATACTTTATTGTTTCTGGGTTCTTCTAAAACAATAACGTACCTATATAATGGTATAGAGAATCAAGA
>PLXK01000189.1 GCA_003151415.1 Bacteroidota bacterium | reverse complement strand
AAAAAGTGTGATCTTCTGTACTGTTGTCCTGTCGCTGTTTTCAATCAGGGTGCAAGCGCAGCAAACGCAGACAATCACGGTGGTTAAGAACCAAACGAATCCGAACCCCAACAGCGCCTTTTTGCCGGGAGATTTAAGCCCTCATTTTTATGCGGGCTATGCCTATTCCTGCAAACGGATTCAGGACCTGGGAAGTTGTGCGGGACTGAGCTTTTCCCTGCCGATGAATTTCATACTGAATCCTGAGCTCTGCGCCATGGAAGAGCGTTATGAGCTGAGCGGATTTGATGCCTTTTCGGCTGTGCGGGGCGAATATATCAAGCAATCGGCCACCCATCTTCTTTATTTCAAATTGCTTTTCGGATACTATGTACCGCTTGGAACCAAGTCCAACTTTACTTTCGGGATAGCACCCGAAAAACTGCTTTCGGTGAACAATGAAAACAAAAGGCTCAGCAATGGCAATTTCTATGACATGAATCTTGCTTATTTTGCCAGTATTGGCCGCAGATTCAATACCGATGGGGGAAGAAGAAAAAAAAGAGACCCCTTTTATATGGGTCTGCGTTTTATGGGAGACATCAACCCGAACTTAAAAGACGAAGGAATTTACGACCATTCAGGCAATCTGTTGCACAACCAGAAAAGCAAAAATTATGTCCTTGAATTTGAATTCACCTGGTTATTCAGGCATTGGTAAGCCGGCGGATTCCGAAAAAAAAGAGGTGATTCGCTGAAAAAACCGACCGATCATTCAGCCCATCAAAGCTTCAACAATTCCATCCACACTTACACCTTCTGCTTCAGCCTTGTAGTTTCTGACAATGCGGTGACGCAGAATGGCCGGCGCTATGGCCCGTACATCTTCGATATCGGGCGAATACTTGCCGTGAATGGCGGCATGGCATTTCGCACCCAGCACAAGAAATTGGGAAGCTCTGGGACCTGCTCCCCAGGAAAGGAATTTATTTACGTCGGCTGTGGCCAGTGCTGTATTGGGTCTAGTTTTGGAAGCCAGCGTTACGGCGTATTCCAATACATTGTCTGCGATGGGAATTCTGCGGATCAGATCCTGAAAATAATTGATCTCTTCGGCATCAAGCACTTTCTTCAGCTCAGCGGAGTAATTGGAGGTCGTATTTTTTACAACCGTCAGCTCATCGGCATAGCTTGGATAATCCAGCCAGACATTGAACATGAAACGGTCGAGCTGGGCTTCAGGCAAAGGATAAGTTCCCTCCTGTTCAATGGGATTTTGTGTGGCCAGAACAAAAAACGGTTTCCCGAGTTCGTATCTTTTTCCGGCGGCTGTCACGGCCCGTTCCTGCATGGCTTCAAGAAGCGCAGCCTGGGTTTTGGGCGGAGTTCTGTTGATCTCATCAGCCAGAATGATATTGGCAAACAAGGGTCCTTTGATGAACTTGAACTGACGGCTTTCATCCAGTATTTCGGTACCGATGATGTCGGAGGGCATCAGATCTGGGGTGAATTGGATGCGGCTGTAGCTCAGTCCCAGGGCATCGGAAATGGTATTAACAAGCAGTGTCTTGGCCAGTCCTGGCACTCCCACCAGCAGGCAATGTCCCCGGCTGAAAATGGAAATGAGTACATCTTTCACCACCTCGTCCTGCCCGATGATGACTTTGTGAATTTCGGCAGTCAGAGATTTGTATTTGCCAACAAAGGCATCCAAGGCTTCAACGTCGTTCTTGTAGTTCATTTGGTTCATCGAAATTAATGCAAAAGGAATGGTAAACCCGGCCGCTTACTTTTTGCTGGCTGCCTTCGACCAGTTGTTTTCAAAATTACAGGCTCTGTAATCATCCGGGATACTCACATAGGTATTGAGCAGTTTTTTATTGACCCAGTCCTTGATTACTTTCTGTTGCTTCTGGGCAAGGGCGGCTTCCTGGATTTTCGGAAAATCATCTTTCAGGTTGGCACGGTGGGGTTCCGTTCTTTTTTTCAGATAAATGAGCCGGTATGCCTGTTTGGAATCGCGGGTCTGCATCAGTACAGGCTCGGATACATCTCCGGGTTTCATCTGGTTGAGCGTAAAAATAATGGAAGGATCAACCTGCCCGAGCAATTCAATATCAAAAAGAGTTGTCCCTGTCTGAGGATTGACAACCAGGCCGCAGGCATTTTTAGTGTCCTTGTCTTCCGAATATTTGGAAGCGGCTTCACAAAATTTCAACGAATCGATTTGAATCAGATGGCGAACGCTGTCGAGTTTCAGTTTGGCTTTTTGCAAATCAGCGGCGGCACTTTGAACGGCAACGAGGATGTGACGGATATCGATTTCATCGCCTCTGCGTTCAATCATCTGAACAAAATGGAATCCATATTCCGTTTCAAAGACTTCTGATATTTCATTGGGTTTCAAATGGAATGCAATGGCTTCAAATTCGGGAACAAACTGTCCGCGCTGAATGGATTTATACGTTCCGCAAGTCATTTTAGATCCCGGATCATCCGAGATGGCAGCAGCTTCGGCGCAAAAATCAATCTGACCGGCTACCACTTTTTTCCTGGCATCTTCAATTTTTTTCCGGGAATAGTCTTTGAGTTCCTGGTTGATACCCGGCTTGCAGACAATCTGTCCGATTTCGATTTCCGTATTGATCAGCGGAACACTGTCTGCCGGCAACGAATTGAAATAGGCATGCACTTCGTTCGGGGAAACGGTGAGTTCGCCCGTAATTTTCCCCTGCATCTGTTGGGACAGCAGATAGTCCTTTTGTTTTTCGCGGATATCTGCCTTGAAGGATTCAACCGATTTGCCGTTGTATTGTTCAAATTTTTCAACAGAACCAAATTGCTGGATATAGTATTTCAGCTTGCGGTCGATTTCCTGATCCACCTGGGCTTCGGTTACTTTCAAACTGTCATGACCCGCCTGGGCCAGCAAGAGCTTTTGATACATCAGATCTTCCAGGATGGTGCAACGCGTTGCATGTCCTGTCTTGTAGCCCATACCCAGGTATTGATTGTACTGGGCCTCTATTTCGGATGCCAACACAATGTTGCCTCCAACCACTGCCACCACCCTGTCAATAACCTGCTGTGAGAAGGATTGTACGGAAAAGAGCAACGCAAAAAACAAAAAAATCCGGGATACTAACTTCATGGGATAAAGATACTTATATTTAGGTTAAACCAGAAAAACACACACCAAAGGATCCGGAAGAAAGCAGAAAAGGCCTGAAAAGCACCGGCTCCTGAAGCTCATTCATTGAAGTATTCCACATCCTTTTTGTCCTCGGCACTTTTGTAAACATCTTCTTTCATCGAATTGATTAACTGAAGCTTTCGTTTGTTGATGATGATGTTCCGGATGTTGTCTTTCTCGAATGCCAACGGTGATATGCTGTTCTTTATTTTAAAGCCCTTGATATTTACAAAGTAATAATGAAGAGAGTCCGTTACCTCTACAAAGCGGTTGTTTTTAAGAAAGAGCTCTTTGTTATAGGTTTCAATGGGTATTTCCTTGAGCAGATCGTCAAAAAGCAGCCAGGCATCATCATCCAGAAAGAAATTTTCGGCAAATTCATGGCAATATCCTTTCAGCGCCTCGCGGTCTCTGGGCAGATCCGAGCGGTAAAGCGTTTTGAGCTTGGCCAGCTGAGGCGCTTTTTTGTTCACTTTCACGTAAAGCACCTTGATGATGTTGTCTTTTAGCTGAAAGTCTTTTTGATTTTTCTGGTAATACTCCTCAATCTCGGGAGCGGATACTACAGTGTCCAGTTTTTGGCGGATCAGTTCTTTCTCATAGGCATAGAGAAGCAGGGATTTGCGGTAGGCCTGCAATTGCTTTTCCACATTTTTTTGTTCCTCAGCCAGGTTCGATTCGGCTTTTTGAAGAATCAGGGTTTCTTTGGTCCAGTTGATGATGTAGTTCCTGATAATCTTCACGCTGTCTGCAGAAGAAGTACCCTCGGCAACAATGCCCGAGAGCTGGTCGCGGTACAAATACTGATCGTATACGCGGGCCATTGCCACCCTGTTTGCAGCTGCATTTCCGCCTTTGCTGCCACATCCGGTCAAACCGGCAAGCGATGCCAGCACAGCAAAACAAAGAAGGCATGAGGTATGAAAATTCAGCCCTCTATTGCCCTTTTCATACTTCATGCCTTCTTCTTTATTAGTCACCAGTCTTACTTAACCTGTGAAAGGATATCCTTGTGGATGGACACGGGGTATTTTTTCTTGAGTGCATCGATCCATTGTTTCTCCAGGTAATTCTGATAATCCGATGTCACGGCTCCTTTTGCATCTCCCAGTGATTTGGGTGTTGGTTTGAGGATTTTATTGACACGGACAAAAGTCATTTTTTTCTCGACTTCCACTGTGGCAGAAAGACCCGGGTTCCAATTTTTATCCACCAATGCACTTTCTCCTTTGCTGTATACTTTGGATTCGATCATCAGATTCAATTGAGAATCCTTGTTGATTTTGTCCAGAATTTCCTTGTCTGTTTTCCCTTTCTCAGTCATTTTGCGCGCCTCGTCGGATATTTTCTTGTTAGCGGCGGCGAAAATGGAAGCGTCCGCTCTTTCATCATAGAGGTAATTGTTTTTATTGGCTTCATAAAAATCCTTGAGACCGGCCGTATCTTTCACTGCTTTCGACCACACCTTTTTGTCCATAAGATCAAAAAGCAGAATGCCGTCTCTGTATTCCTGCATGAGGGCATGAAACTCCGGATATTTGCGATCCAGCTGGGATTCTTCGTAAGCGATGATGGTTTCGTCAACCCAGTTCCTGTAGTTTTCATGAATCACAACGGCAGGGTCTGTTTTTGCACGCCGGGTCATGTGGCTTTCCAGGTATTTTGCAAAATCTGTCTGCGTATAGGTCTGATTGCCCAGTGTAAACATGGCTTTGTTGAGTTTGGGTGCCGCTTTGGCAGCGCTCCATTTACCCTGAAAATAAGTGGTGTCCAGAACCGGGATAAATTCCTCCTTCATTTTGGCCACTTCCTTGAATTTGTATTCGGTCTTCAGTTTGGCAATAAGGGATTCGCGGCCTTTGTTGGATCGGGAGTCTTTGGCGATTTTCCCTTTCAATTCATTCTTTACATCTTCAAACTTGGGGATTCCCCTGCGGTCGATGCGTTTGATGATGTGCCAGCCGAACCTTGAACGAACGGGTTCGGAAATATCGCCGTTGGCTTTCAGGGCGAAGGAGGCGGTTTCAAATTCAAGAGGCATTTTGTAACTGCCAAACCAGGGCAATTCTCCGCCTTTGCGGCCCGTTGCTTTGTCGTCCGAAAACTGTGAAGCCAGGTCTTCAAATTTCTCTCCTTTTTTAAGCTTGGCGGAAATTTCTTCGATTTTGTTTTTTGCATTGATGGAGTCCTGTGCCGGAAGTCCCATTTTTGCGTTGACCATGATGTGGGCAACCAGGATCTCACCGCGAGCAGGACGTTTGTCTTCCACTTTCACCAGGTGATATCCGAAACGGGTGCGGACAGGCATGGATACATCACCGATTTTTCCGGTGTAGGCGGCGCATTCAAAAGGATACACCATTTGCATGGATGTGAAATAACNNGAAGAAGGGCTTTGATCGTGGAAATGCGTCTGTTGGCTTCCAGCGAATCTTTTTTTGAAGTGCCTTTGCCGTTCAGGTTCTTTTTAACGATGGCTTCGTATTCAGCCATCATCGACGGGGAAACCGGTTTTCCAAGAAGATCGTTGCGGATGATCAGTGCCCGGGTATAGGCTTCGATGGTATCTTTGGGAAGAGCATTCTCGTCGAGTTTGACAAGGATGTGTCTGGCGTGAACATCGAATTTCATCCGCTCATACGCTTCATTGAGCAGCTGATCGTTCACATCTTTATCTGTCAGATAAGGCTGCGCAAGTTGCTTGCGGTAACCGTTCAATTCTGTTTTAAAAGAAGAAGAGGTGTCCAGACCCAGTTCTTCGGCTTCCTTCACTTTCATCTTGAAGGTAACAAAGAGGTCCAGATAATTTTCAAGGGCCTTGGGGTCCTTTGCAGATTCGTCTTTTCCCCTGTTTTTTGAATACACGCTTTCAAATTCCGAAAGCGAAACATTGCTGTTTCCGATAGACATCAGAATGGGATCATTCACAACAACCGGATCGCCTGTATGGTTGTTCCTGGCTGTTCCGGCAGAGACCGGAGGTTGACCGCCATCGCGCTTTGCTGTTTTCGGTCCGTTGTCCTTCACCTGAATTTTGGCGAAAGAGATCGTAACAACGGCTAACGATATCATTGCCGTGTAAAAAATTTTGTTTTTCATTTGACTTGTCATTTTTAAAAAGGAAGCAAATTTAGTTATTCTTTTGTATTAGTTAAACTTAAAAACTGAATAGATTGAAGAATCAGACCGGGGCTTGCTGTTTGTTTGGCAGCCGGTACAGACCCGTAGCTGTGAGCCCTCTATCGGAATTAGCGATAAACCGCCAATAAGAAACCTCATAAAAGTATATTTTCTGCCGGCATGAAATGAAAAAATCAAGAATTGAGAGCAAATTATCCGTTTCTGATATATTTTTCCTAGTTTAGCCACAATTAGCACATCTCATTTCGATAATTAAACTATAAAAACAATACAGATATGTATTTGAACAAGGCCGCTTTCCAGCTGAACAGCATACTGACAATGGCAATTAGTTTAACCCTGTTCTCTTGCGGATCAAACAAGAATGCCGATCAGGACGCCCCGCCCCTGACCAAAGACACCGTCGTTCAGACAAAAGCCGGAGGTTCGGAAAAAGAACCGGAAGAAACAGGATCATTCACCCTGCCCTCCCCGCTTCAGATTGCCTCCATCTTCAAAAAGGCGGGTCTTAAGTTTTACCCGAATGTGGCCAATCCTGCCGAAAACGCATCGAAATACAATGCCGGCAAAATCAGTCAGGCCCTGAATCTGGGTGTGTACAGTGCCGATCTGAGCTATTGCACACTGAACAAACAAAGCCAGGAATCAAAAAATTACATGAAAGCATCGAGGGATCTGGCCACCCAGCTGGGACTGGAGAAGGTATTTTCAACAGACAATCTGGCCGAACGTTTCGAAAAGAACATGGGCAGTGATGATTCACTGGCTTCCATCATTTCAGAAATGCAGATGCAGACGGACATGATTCTCGAAGAACATGAACAGACTTATGTCTCTGCCACGGTTTTTGCAGGCGCATGGATCGAAAGCATGTACATCGGAGGAAAGGTTTTCGAAAAATCCAGAGAAAAAAATGTGTCATTCCGTCTTGTCGAACAGATGAGCATCGCTGACAACATTATCCGCGCACTCAAATCCCATGAAAAAAAGGACCCCGCCCTTTCCGTTGTCATTGCAGACATGTCGGCCATCCGCGAGGTTTTCAGAAACTTTGCAGGCATCAAGGCTTTGGCACAGAACAAAGAGGATATTGACTACAGTAAAATTGACATCTCAGACGCAGAGATTAACGGCCTGATTAAAAAAATTGATGAAGTGAGAGCCAAAATCGTAAAAGGTTAATTCTAACCCGCGAACGTTATGAGAAAATTCATCATCGGAACCTTTTCGTTTTTCATGCTCACTGTCCTGTCTTCTTTTCAGACGGTCAAGGACAGCAGCTGCGACAGCAAAGCCCTGAAAGAAAAATCCAGGAAGGCGCTTGACCCGTACAAATACGATTCAGCCAAACTCACCCGGATCACCTACCGCAGCAAAGAATTTCTGCGCGAAGTGGAAGTGCCCCTTTTTATCGGAGAAAAATACCGCTGCGTATTCAATACCGAAACACTGAGCAAAGGCATTGTCATCAATGTTTACAACAAGGACAAGGATTCCCGTAACCGGAAACTTCTTTTTTCGACAAAGGATGCACCAGTAACCCGGACAGAACATGTCTGGGAACACGGTCATTCCACAAAAATATTCGTTGATTATTCGGTTCCGGCGGGCGATTCGGCAACTGCACCCGGTTGTGTGTTGTTTATGCTGGGTTATAAATAAGCCTGAACCGGATGAGTGAGTTAAAACAATGGAAACCAAAACAGACCTTTAATTACCTTTTGCAGACTGAGCAAACTTCAATACCCTTTTCTATGAAAAAGAAATTTCTTGCCCTTTTCGTACTTGCCTCTTTAGCCTTCGCAACAGCGCAGGCACAATGCAATGCCAAAGATCTTGCTAAAAAATGCAAGGGGAACCTGAAACCCTTCACCTACGACGGATTTGCCGACAACACATTCACCTTTAAAGACAAGGCACAGACTGTGGATGTGGAATTTACCGCATACGCCGGCCAGAAATACAAGCTGGTTTTCACCTCCAGCGGTTTCAGGGAAGATGTGAAACTGAACATCTACGATAAAAACAAAACCAACCCGAACCGTCAGAAAGTTTTTGACAACGCACAAGGCATTGACAATATGTTCTGGAGTTTCGAACCCAAAAAAACAGGCACGTACTACATCGAGTATCAGATTCCGCCTGCCCTGGACAATGCCAATAAGAAAACCGGCTGCATTGTACTGCTGATCGGATACAAATAAACCGCTCTCCCTTTTTCCGGGATCCCAAATCTCTTTTACCAAGCCAGCGCATTTTTTCGGATGCCGGACTATGCATGCCTTATGGCTATATAAATCCCATTCTCCAAAGAACCGGATTTCTTCTTTTGGTTTTCAGTAAATAAAGAACAGAAGAAGAAGGCTCATGTGCTTTGGCGCAGACCGTTCCAAGCCGCTTTAAGGATGAAAAACCAGCCTTACTTGAGTGAGAATCGGTATATTTTCTACCTTTGATGCCCAAAACAAAACAAACCTATGTTGTAGATAGGAATTTTATGATAAAAATAAGCCTCCCCGATGGTTCCATCCGCGAATACGCAAAAGGAACCAGCTCCATCCAAATCGCCCAAAGCATCAGCGAAGGACTAGCCCGAAATGTACTTGCAGCCAAAGTAAATGGCGAAGTTATTGACGCCAACCGCCCGATCGAACAGGACAGCAGCCTGAATCTGCTCACCTGGAACGATGAGCTTGGAAAATCGACGCTCTGGCATTCGTCTGCTCACATCATGGCAGAAGCCCTGGAATCGCTGTATCCTGGAATAAAATTCGGTATCGGTCCGCCCATCGAAAATGGTTTTTATTACGATGTCGATCTGGGAGGAAGACAACTGAGTCCTGAGGACTTTAAAAAAATTGAAGAAAAAATACTGGAACTGGCCAGACAGAACAATACATTCATCCGCAAAGAAGTATCGAAAAGCGATGCCATCGCCTACTTTACCCAAAAGCAGGACGAATACAAACTCGATTTGCTGAAAGACCTGAACGACGGCACCATCACGTTCTATGAACAGGGCCAGTTCACCGATCTTTGCAGGGGGCCGCACATTCCCAATACCGGTTTCATCAAGGCTGCCAAAGTCATGAGCATTGCCGGCGCCTATTGGAGAGGCGATGAAAAAAACAAGCAGCTCACACGCATCTATGCCATCACTTTTCCGAAAGACAAGGAACTCAAGGAATACCTGGTTCTTCTGGAAGAAGCCCAAAAGCGGGACCACCGCAAACTGGGCAAAGAACTGGAGCTGTTCACTTTTTCAGAAAAGGTTGGAATGGGACTTCCATTATGGCTTCCGGCAGGCGCAGCCCTGAGGGAGAGGCTGATTCAGTTCATGCAGAAAGCGCAGATCAAATCGGGGTATCTGCCCGTGGTCACTCCGCACATCGGTCACAAGCAATTGTACGTTACTTCGGGGCATTATGAAAAATGCGGTGCC
>PLXK01000120.1 GCA_003151415.1 Bacteroidota bacterium | reverse complement strand
GCAGGACAATAGGTTCATTTAATGAGTGAAGTCTCTGACAGGATTGATGCCTCCGGCGTCATTCAACAGGGCAAGGGTTCCATTTACCGGGTGAAGCCTCAGGCATCAACTAACAGAACAATAGGTTCATTTAATGCATGAAGCCTTTGGAGGCGTTCAGCAGGACAATAGATCCATTTGATGTGTGGAGCCTTTGCGCGATCATGCATCAGGCCTAAATAGATTTGATGCGTGAAGCCTCTGCCGTCATGCCGCAGGCCATTAAATAATAAAGGTATGAACCCGGAGGATTCAAATGTTTCTGGAAAAGACAAGATGCAACGTCTCCGACTCCGGAGGAGTCGCACATTGCAGCATCCCGAATAAATCCCGTATGTTGGGTTGGATTTCAATTTGATTCAGGCAACCACCCGGTTCAAAGCCTCGCGAACCATTTTCAATTTGGCTTTCATCAAAGCATGTCTTTCTTTTTCGGATTCGATCTTGCTTCGGATTTCATTCAAAAGCGGGTTGTCACCCTTTGAGCTTTTGAAGAAGCCCAGGTTGTTTTCGTACTTCAGTACATCCAGATGGATCTGCTCGGTGAGTTTTTTGATGTGATCGAATTCCTTCTGCAATAAATTTCCCGAAGGATCTTCTTTTTCGAGTCTTTCCAGTTTGCTCTTGAATTTCATAGACTCCAGTTCCGAAACCTGGATGTTCAGTTTCGAATAGAATTCGTCCATGTGGTGGTAGAACTGATCGTTCAGCCGTTTGCGGTCTTTCGGCGGCAGGGGAGAGCCCGATTGCCATTCGTGGCTAAAGGCCTGCAAAGTTTCTTTGTCTTTTGCTTCGTCCCCACTGAGTTGAAGAGCCAGGAATCTTGCCAAAACATCTTCTTTGGCTTTGACTTCATTCACTGATGCTGCATCTATATCTTCAAAGTGTTTTTTCTTGGCATCGAAAAAGACATTGCATGCTTTTCTGAAACGGTGGAAAAGCCGGGGCTCTTCATGTGGTCCGGCAGGAGGGATGCGTTTCCAGTCGGCCTGCAGTCGGATCATTTTGTTGGCGGTGTCGCTCCAGGCGGTACTTGTGCTTAAGGCTTCGGCCGTTTCGATAAGTGCCAGTTTTTGTTTGCGCAGTCCGTTTCTCACTTCCTTGATGCCTGCGTAGAAAACATTTTTGGCATCGAAAAAAAGGTCGCAGGTTTCGCGGAATTCTTTCCAGCTTTCGGCTCCTTTGCCTTTTTGCGTAAAGCCTGTCGATTTCCATTCTTTTTGAAGGGCAATCATCGCATCCGTGCTTTTTTTCCATCCCTCTTCATCCACGGGCATGTTTTCGACCAATGCTTTTGTCTGGGTCAGAATGTGTTGTTTGGCGGCGAGATTTTTTTCTTTCTGTTCTTCAAGCAGGGTATAGTGCGTCTTTAGCTTGTCGTAAATCTGGTCCAGGGCCGAGCGCCATTGTGTTTTCAGGGCTTCCCATTTGTCGTTCTGAACGGGGCCGGCTTCATCCCATTCATTGCGGTAGACCTTGATCAGGCGTTCAATTTCCTTGATGTTGTTTTGCTCTTTGAGTTTGGTCAGATGCTCGATGATGGCGGTTTTGATTTCCAGGTTTTTCTTGAAATCATGATCCTGCATCACTTTGTAAATGTCCAGGCTGTAGTAGAAAGCTTCAAGGGCTTTGCTGTATTCGTTCTGAAGTTCTTTGTAGTTGTGTGAGGAAACGGCGCCGGCTTCTTTCCACTGGGTTTGAAGATCTTTCAGTGTTTTGATGGCTTTTCCCGGTTGGGTCTGGATATTGCCAAGAGCCTTTATCTTTTCGATAATCGTGCGCTTGAGTTCCAGGTGTCTCATCTGGTCAAGCAGCACTTTCTTTTCTTTTTCCTTTTTTAGTTCCCGAAATGTCTTGAAAAGTTCCTCAAGTTTCAAGTCATCAGCCTGCTTATTGAATACAAATTCTTTTGGATTGCCTCCTTCAGCGATAAACTCCTGTTTTGCCTTGTCTGTTTCAGCGGCCAGTTCAGTTTCAAAACCCGATTGAAGAATGCGTATTTCCGGTGCATTGCCAAGTATGTCTTCCGATTGAAGCAACAGTTCCACTTTTTCAATTAATTCAGTCTTCATACTTGTCTTGATTGCTGGGTCGTTTCTCGCTAAAGATTCCCGGGTTTATTAAATATCAGTTTATCCTCATAAAATTACCACTTTCCATTGAGAAACCAAATCATTTGCCCGGATTATCCTTATTGGCGGCATCCCGGTTGAAATGCAAAATCGCCTGCTGACTGCCGGATTATGAAGGAATTGTTACCTTAGCCAAACATTTTGTTTTCTGGCATCTATGAGGTATAAAATCTCTCACCCTTCTAAAGAACTAAAAGGCACCATCAAGCTCACTGCCTCCAAAAGTGAAAGCAACCGGGCCCTGATTATCCAGGCCATTTGCGAGGAGGACTTCAGTATTTCAAACCTGGCTGAAGCAGAAGATACCCTGATTCTTCAGAAGATTCTCGAAACAGAAATTGTCAATCCTCAGGAGATGTACGATGTCGGTTCTGCCGGAACAACGATCCGTTTTCTCACTGCCTATTTTGCTTCACTGCCTGGAAAACAGGTAACCCTTACCGGGACTGAACGGATGAAAAAACGTCCGATTGGCCCATTGGTAGAGGCCTTGCGCCAGCTGGGTGCGAAAATTGAGTACGGCGGTGAAGAGGGTTTTCCTCCCTTGCGTATACAAGGCGTTTCTTTTAAAGGAAACGAGACCAGCCTCGATCCGACCATCAGCAGTCAGTTTGCCACATCCCTTCTTCTGATCGCTCCCAAACAGCCTCATGGACTGACTATCCGTTTCAATGGCGGCAAGCCGGTTTCGCATCCCTATATCAATATGACGCTGAAAATGATGGAACATTTCGGTGTATACGGACAATACCACGACGACTGCATTTCTGTAAGTCCGCAGACCTATTCCTTGAAGGAGTCGGGTCAGACGGAGTACACCATAGAAGGCGACTGGAGTGCAGCATCTTACTGGTATGCCATTGCAGCGCTGTCGAAAGAAGTGGATTTCACGATTATGGGCCTCAATGAGCACAGTTTGCAGGGCGATGCGGTGGTGACCCAGCTCTTTGAATTTTTTGGCGTACATACCGAATTCATTGAAGGCGGAATCAAGCTGCGCAAGGAAAAAGTGAATGCCGAAAATTTTGCGTACAACTTTTCGGATTGTCCGGACATTGCCCAAACGCTTGCTGTTGTTGTGGCTGCCCTGGGAATCCCTTCCTTGTTTAACGGCTTGGAGACGCTCACCATCAAGGAAACAAACCGTCTGCTTGCTTTGAAAAACGAGCTTGCAAAAATGAATACCGAGGTTAAAATCGCCAAAGATTCCATCATCGAAATCACGCCGGCTGTCCAGGGCCTTGTGCCTTCAGCGCCGATTCAGACCTATGAAGATCACCGCATGGCCATGTCTTTTGCGGTGCTTGCCATATTGGGTAAAGCAGTTGAGATTGAAGATCCGGGTGTGGTGAAGAAATCGTATCCGAATTTCTGGAAGGATCTGAAGTCGGTTGGTTTTGTTGTCGAAGAATGTGCCTGAGAAGGCCAGGCATCAGTAAATATTGACTTCCCGTTCGAGCTCCACCCCGAATTTTTCTTTCACTGAATCCAGTACCCGCTGCGACAGATCGTAAAGCTCTTTTCCAGTTGCCTTGCCATAATTCACCAGTACCAGCGCCTGTTTGTCGTGCACCCCGGCTTCTCCAAGGATCTTGCCTTTCCAGCCGCATTGCTCAATGAGCCATCCTGCTGCCAGCTTTACTTTTTTATTGTCCAGCGGATAGCCGACTATGGCCGGAAATTGGGTTTTCAGGGCGGCAAATTTCTGTTCGTCCACTTCGGGGTTTTTAAAAAAACTGCCGGCGTTTCCGATCACCGCCGGATCGGGAAGCTTGCTCCGGCGGATGTTGCACACCGCCTGGCTGATGGCTGCAATGGAGAGTTCACTGACACCCATGGCTTCGAGTTCCTGGTTGATGGCTCCGTAGCTGGTATGGAATGTGGGCGTTTTGTTCAAACAAAATGTGACTGATGTGATGATGTATTTGTTCCGGGCCTGTTTTTTAAAAACACTTTCGCGGTAACCAAACTCGCACTGTTCGCGGTTGAAGATTTCTGTTTTCAAATCGGCAAGATTCAGGGCTTCCAGCTCTTGGAAAACATCTTTCAGCTCAACGCCGTAAGCGCCGATGTTCTGCATGGGACCGGCGCCCACATTTCCGGGAATAAGCGAAAGGTTTTCGATGCCTGCATAATTGTGTTCAATGCAATACATAACAAAATTGTGCCAGTTTTCTCCGGCTCCCGATCGCACATAGACATGTTCCTTGTCTTCCCTGACTTTGTTTATTCCACGAATGTTGTTCTTCAAAACCACGCAGTCCAGGACCTGTTTTGTGAATAGCAGGTTGCTCCCTCCGCCCAGAATCAGTTTGGGTATGTTTTTGAATTCGGGCTTTTGCAGGAATTCCTTCATCTGCTCTGTTGAACTCAGCTCCACATAAAAACGGGCGACTGCGTCGATGCCAAAGGTGTTTAGTTTGCCAAGCGGATGGTTTTCAAGAATGATCATGAAAGCAAATGTAAGAAGGATTTGTCTGAGAGGTTTAGGAAGGCTTTGAACTTATTCACATACGGGGACTGCAATTCAAATCTCGTTTTTCTCCTGCGTGACGGATTGAGGCTCCCGATAGCTATCGGGATTTGCCTGAGCTCTTTCCGCGTTTCAGGCACGCCCCAATCCACTAAATCCTCACTCTGCCTCCATGACGTCAGATTTCGCACTTCAGCATATTGCAATCTCTGTGTATCTTAGCGAAAATTCAGCAGGATAACCGAATGAAAGCCATCGTTTCTGTCATCAATGATCTTTCTACCGATCAGCGGGTACACAAGATGTGTTCCAGTCTTGACGAAATGGGCTATACCGTTTTGCTTGTTGGAAGGCGTCAGCGGAGGAGCCTGGTTCTTGAACCCAGAAACTATACGACACACCGGATGTTTTTGCTTTTCGAGCAGGGTGTTTTGTTTTATGCCTTTTTCCAGATCCGTCTTTTCTTTTTTTTGCTGGTCTATAAAGCCGATGTGCTGGTGGCCAATGATCTCGATACGCTTTTGCCAAATTATCTGGTATCCCGTCTGAAACGTGTTCCGCTTGTATATGATACCCATGAGCTTTTTTGTGAGGTGCCCGAGCTGCAGGGTTCGGCTGTCAAGAAAGGCATCTGGAAGCGTATCGAACGTTTTGTTTTTCCGAAACTGAAAGATGTATTGACAGTCAATGAATCCATTGCAGCTATTTACAGCAACGAATACAAGGTTCGCGTAAAGGTGGTCAGAAACATGCCGCGCAGGGAAGTGGCGGATTCGCACGCAGCCCTCAAAACAAAAGAGGAACTGGGTCTGCCTTCAGATAAAAAAATCATTCTTCTGCAGGGAGCCGGAATCAATATCGACCGGGGTGCCGAAGAAGCTGTGGAGGCGATGCAATTCCTGGAAAATGCAATTCTGGTCATCATCGGAAGCGGAGATGTCATTGGAAAACTGAAGCAAATGGTGGAGAAGATGCAACTGAGTGAGAAAGTTCGGTTTATTGCCAAACTTCCTTTTCAGGAATTGATGCAGTACACCCGACATGCGGATATCGGTCTGACCCTTGACAAGGACACCAACATCAATTACAGGAACAGTTTACCCAACAAGCTTTTTGATTATATCCATGCCGGTGTTCCGGTGCTGGCTTCAGATTTGCCCGAAATCCGGAAAATTGTGGAAGAATATAAAATCGGAAGCCTTACACCCGATCACAACCCGCTGACTATCGCCGGTCTTTTAAATGCCAATCTTTCCAATGCCGGACTGATGAAACTCTGGAAGGAAAACACTAAACTTGCAGCCGAAAAACTGTGTTGGGAAAAAGAAGAGGACGTTTTGAGGGCGGTGTACCTGAAATTTATGGAGTGAACATAAATAAACGGAAGATCTGCCATCGGAAGTAAACCAGAAAGACTCAAATAGCTTGTCAGCCAAACATCTGCATATTGTTTCCTTCGATGTGCCCTATCCGCCGAATTACGGGGGTGTAATTGACGTGTTTTATAAAATCAAGGCACTGCATGCCGAAGGAGTCCGGATCCATTTGCATTGTTTTGAATACGGCCGGGCCGAAGCCCTGATTCTGGAAGGGCTTTGCGAAAAAGTATATTATTACAAAAGGGAAATGAACAAGCGTTCGCTTCTGAATCCCCTGCCTTATATCGTGTTTACGCGCCGTTCAGAACGCCTGATGGCGCACCTGCTTCAGGATGCATACCCGATTCTTTTCGAGGGTCTGCACAGTTGTTATCATTTGTCGGACCCCCGGCTGAAATTCAGGAAGAAGCTTGTCCGCACACACAATATCGAGCACGATTATTACGGAAATCTGGCTTCGGTTGAAAAAGCGTTTTTCCGGAAAATCTATTTCCGTCAGGAAGCCCGGAAACTTTTGCATTTCGAAAAAGTGCTTACCCTGGCCGATCATGTTCTGGCTATTTCCAAATCGGATGAGGAGAACCTGAAGAAGAGATACAGCAATGTATCGCACATTTCCGCTTTTCATCCCAACGAGCAGGTGACAATCAAAGAAGGAATGGGCGAGTTTGTGCTGTACCATGGAAACCTGGAAGTGGGCGAAAACAATGAAGCCGCAATTTTTCTGGTTGAAAAAGTATTTGCAGAAAGCAACATTCCGCTGATCATTGCCGGAAAAAATCCTTCCAAGGAACTCAAAGCCGCCGTCGAACGAAAAGCAAACATCAGCATTCGCGGAAATATCCCCACCCAGGAGATTCATGAACTTATCCGCGATGCGCAAATCAATATCCTGCCCACATTCCAGGCTACGGGAATCAAACTGAAACTGCTGGCCGCACTCTTTAACGGCCGCCACTGCATTGTGAATTCGCCCATGGTCTCCAATACCGGCCTCGAACAGCTTTGCGTGATTGAGGATGATGCACCAGCCATGAGAAAAAAGGTCGAAGAACTTTTTGTCTTGCCTTTCGATGATTCGGAAAAGGAAAAAAGAGAACAGGTGCTCAACCATGATTTTTCCAATAAGGAGAGTGTGCGAAAATTGCTGGAGCTTATTTGACCCCCTTCATTTTACCATTTTCTTGCGGTATTTTTCTCTGAAATTCTCTAAGTCTAATCTCGTATTTTTTCGAAAAAAAGAAAACAATTGCGAACATTGTGTTTTAAATGGTATCTTTTCACATAAGAAACAGCCTGATGAAATCCGAAGCAATGGCATCCTTTCATGGTTTAGGACATAATGCAGGACAAAAAAATGAAGAAAGTAATTGTTTTAGGGGTAAGCGAAAAGGGCCAGGTTTGCCAAATGAGATTTCGAAGAATCAAAAATGGAGTTCGGATCGCGTAAACACAATTTCGTTTGTGAAAAAACAACAGGCTGAGTTCAATAAGCCGTTGCATTGTCCGGAAAAACCACAAGGCGGAGAGGCAAAAAAGTGATGTCTGACCGAAAACAACTAAGGCGGAAAGGAAAAGCCTGTTTGTCAATTGGAAAAGTCATCATACCAATTGGAAAAGCGTGTTTGTCAACAGGAAAATCTTTCATGCCAACAGGAAAAATAGTTTTGCCAATAGGAACATACTTCGTTCCAACAGGAAAATGCTTCAAGCCAACAGGAAAAACAGTTTTGTCAATAGGAAAAGACTTCGTTCCGGCAGGAAAATCTTTCATGCCAACAGGAAAAACAGTTTTGTCTGAAAGAAAAGACTGCGTTTCAACAAAAAAAGCAGGGTTGTTAACAGGGGAAACCTGAATTCCGGCAGGAAAAATAGTTTTTCCTATAGGAAAACGTTCCATTCCTGTTGGAAAAACAGATTTGCCAATTAGAAAAGGATATTTGCCAATAGGAAAAACAGTTTTGCCAATAGGAAAAAAGAATTTGCCAACAGGAACGGGAAAAACCACGAATTTTCTGAATTGAAAGAGGGGGAAGGGAAAGCAGACCTCTGCTGAATTTTAAACGACAGGTTCTTCGATGACTTTCTTCTGACCCGAATCCAGCACCGCTCCATCTTCGCATTTGAGTATCCGCGAAGGAAATTTCTGATACATCATCATATCGTGTGTGGCAATGAGTACGGCGCGTCCGTTTTTGCTGATTTCAAGAAGCAATGAGATGATGCCTTCAGAGGTCTCAGGATCCAGATTTCCGGTGGGTTCATCGGCCAAAATTACTTCCGGGTCATTCAAAAGCGCCCTGGCAATGGCAACCCGCTGCTGTTCCCCGCCCGAGAGTTCATGCGGCATTTTATGTGCCTTACTCACCAGACTCACCCGCATGAGTACATCCTCCATTCTTTTTGCCATTTCACTTTTGTCTGTCCAGCCCGTGGCTTTGAGCACAAATCTCAGATTCTCGGCAACGCTGCGGTCGGTGAGCAGCTGAAAATCCTGGAAGACAATGCCCAGTTTTCTTCTGAGATAGGGGATTTCCTTTCTTTTGATGGAGGCCAGGTTATACCCGGCTATGGTTGCTTCGCCTTTGGACAACGGAAGATCCGAATAAAGCGTTTTCAGCAGACTGCTTTTTCCGCTTCCGGTTTTTCCCAGCAGGTAAACCAGTTCTCCTTTGTCGATATTGAAAGTGATATCGCTCAGCACCAGATTGTGTTCCTGAAAAATGGATACGTTACTGAGCGTAATGCTTCTGTCGAGTGTCATGGTGTCAATATTGATTGTCGGACCGAAAAATGCGGGCTGTTCTTCTGCGCAAGCGGACAAAGCATAAAGGTACAAGCCCCGAAGATAGAAAACAGCCTGTTCGCACGCAATAATCTTAACATCTCTACGTTCATAACTTACGATTCTTCAGCCAGTCCCGGCCTTTGATCATGCATACCTTTACATGATAATTTTTCAACAAAAAAAATGAGTCGAATAAAGATAGCAACGGTTGTTCTGAGTGTAGCCGTTCTCTTCGGTTTTATTCCCGGCGGATTTGCACAAAAAAGCGCGATCTATACGGATAAGGATGCCTCCTTCAAACAGGGGCTGGATCTTTTCGAGAAAATGGAATATGCCTCCGCGCAGGATATTTTCATCCGGACTTCCCGATCCACTGCCAACAAAAATTCGCTTGTCCGCGCCGATGCCGATTATTACTCTGCCCGTTGTGCAACCGAATTGTTTCACAAGGATGCGGAATTTCTGCTGAAAAAATTCATTGCCGATTATCCCGAAAATCCCAAAGTGGAGGATGTTTATTTCTGCCTTGGGAAATACAATTACCGCAAGAAAAACTACAAGGATGCCATTGTCTGGCTCAAAAAGGTGGATGTTTACGCGCTGAAGGGAGCCGATAAAGATGAATATTATTTCAAACGCGGGTACAGCTTTCTGGAACGCGATTCCCTTCAACAGGCCAAAAGCGATTTTGCTGAAATAAAAGACAATCAGGCTAAGTACAGCTCCCCGGCAACCTATTACTATGCCCATATCCTGTATGGCGAAAAGAAATACGAATCGGCGCTAGGGGAATTTCAGAAACTTGAAAAGGATCCCACATTCGGACCTGTTGTTCCCTATTACATCGCCCAGATTTATTACCTGCAGCACAAATACAAAGAAGTTCTTGCCTATGTCCCAGCTCTTTTGGATTCTGCCAGTCCCAAACGGGCACCCGAAATCGCCCGCATCATCGGCGAATCGTATTTCAAGCTGAATAAATACAAGGAATCGATTCCGTATCTCGAGCGGTACCGCAAGACGGCTGCACTCAACAGAAGCGATTCGTACGAGCTTGGGTTTGCTTATTACATGAGCGGTGATGTGGATCAGGCCATCAATTTGCTTCAGGGTGCCGTTGGGATGGATGACAGCCTGGCTCAGAACGCCTGGTACCATCTGGGGAACTGCTATCTGAAGAATGACAACAAACAATTCGCCCAGAACGCGTTCAGCGAAGCTTCCCGTTTGCATTTCGACCGGTCAATCCGCGAAGATGCCCTTTTTGTTTTCGCCGAACTGACTTATGAACTTTCTTACAGTCCCTTTAACGAAGCTATCAAGGCGCTTCAGCAATACATCGCCGAATATCCGAACTCGCCCCGGGCCGATGAGGCGTATTCGTATCTGGTGAAAATCAATCTGGTCACAAAGAATTACGAAGACGCCCTGAAATCCATCGAGAGCATCAAGAATTTAAAGGAGGTGCTCAAGCCGGTTTACCAGCAGATCGCTTACAACAGGGGCGTTGAACTCTACAACAATTTTGATTACGATAACGCCGTCCGCCTTTTTGCAAAATCTATGAAATATCCCGTCGACCCGGTTACTACTGCCCTTGCCAAATACTGGACCGCGGAAGCCTCGTATCAGAAAGCGGAGAAAAAAGGAGATGACAATCTGTACGAAACAGCCATAGAAAACTATAAGATTTATATGGTTGAGCCCGGAGCGCCGCGCACACGCATGTACAACAGCATCGAATACAATATGGGCTATTCGTATTTTCATCTCAAAGACTATGGTGCGGCCATCATTGCCTTCCGGAAATATGTGATGCAGAAAAACGAACCTGCAGAGAAAATCGCCAACGCTTATCTGCGTACGGCAGATGCGTATTACGTGACGAAGGAATTTTCCGGCGCCGCTGAGTATTACGATCTGGCATACGAAGCAAAAACAGGAAAAAACACCGACAAAGACTACGCGCTTTATCAGCATGGAATGACCCTGGGGCTGACAAAAAAGTATGAAGCGAAAATTTCGGCTCTCTCTTCGCTGCTGAAAGTGTACCCGAAATCAGCGTATGCAGCCGCATCCAAATATGAAGTGGCGCATACCTATCAGCTGATCAACAGACCGGATGAGGCCATTCCTTATTATCAAAGACTTATTTCTGAAAATGGAGGCAGTCCTTATTTGCTGAAAGCTTACGCCCAGCTGGGGCTTATTTACGACAACAAGAACGATCCCGACAATGCCCTGGCGTATTACAAGAAGGTGGTGAAAACAGATAAGAACACCGATGAAGCCAGAGATGCCCTGCTGCAAATCAAACAGATCTATACAGACAAGAAGGATCCGGAGGGACTGGAAACAACCAATAAAGAATTTGGAATCAACCTGGCCAATTCTTCCTATGATTCCATTGCTTTCAAAAGTGCCAAGGACCCGTACACAAACGGCGATTGNNAGGCCGTCAAATATTTCACCAAATACATTGCCAAATATCCATCGGGCATATTTATAAGCGATGCCATGTTCATGAAAGCGGAGTGTGATCTGAAATCAAAGAATACCGAGGCTGCTCTGGGCGGGTACAACTACATCCTGAGTCTGCCGCCGAACAAATACACCGAATCCTCCCTGCGCAGGGCTGCCGCCATTTGTTTCAACAAAAATGATTACAAGGCCGCTTTTGACAATTACGCCAAACTGGAGAATGTCCCGCAATACGCGCTCGATGCACGGATCGGCATGATGCGTTCGGCCTGGGGATTGAAAGATTACGACAATGCACCCATTGCAGCCAACAAGGTGCTCACCTCAGACAATGTAAGCGCCGACATTTTGAACGAAGCCCATCTGACCATTGCCCGCTGTGCCATGCAGAAACTGAATTATGACCTGGCTTACAACGAATACGCTTTGACTATGGCCGGTTCTAAAAATGAGAACGCTGCCGAATCGGCTTATTACCTGGCCCAGATCAAGTATCTGAGAAAAGATTACAAGGATGCCGAGAAAAATATTTTTGAAATGATGAAAGAGCAGGCCGGCTACAAAGTATGGGTAGGCAAGGCTTTTATCCTGCTTTCGGACAACTATCTGGCCCTGAACGATACCTTCCAGGCCAAATTCGTTCTCAACAATTTCATCGAGCACACCGATCTGAGCGATCTGAAAATCCAGGCCCAGGAGAAACTCAACAAGATCATCGAATCCGAGAAAGCCAGAACGCCCGGCAAAATCGAACCCGAGATTACTGTACCCATGAACAACGAAAAGGATAAGAAACTCTTTGAAGAAGAAAAGAAAGGAGGGACAAACAAATGAAGACATTTCTGAAATCTGTTCTGACACTTCTCTTATTGCTTGCTCTTGGAAATGGATTTGCGCAGACCAGTGATGGGGGCGACAAAGTAACCACCACAGTCCTCTCTGTGTTTCAGCCTGAAATTACGCACAACATCAAAAAGATGGCCGACTCGCCCTCCATCCGCGACAGTGCCATGCCGGCCCCGAATATCAATTACAATCTTCCAGCCCGCAAATTTGGTACCGATTATGCCGTAGAACCGATCAAACCGGCAAAGATGAATGGCGAGCCGCTGGCTTCACTAAATCATTTGTATCTCAAAGGCGGCTTTGGCAATTACCTGAGTCTCTATGGCGAAGGATGGTACAACAGCGAACGTTCCAAAGAAATGGCTTTTGGAGCGCATGTCAGGCACTTTTCTTCCTCTTCCGGTGTGGATGCTCCCGGTTTCAGCGGATTCAGCGAGGATGAGGTAAATCTGTTCGGAAAAAAATTCATCGGCAAACATACCCTCGACGCGGGTCTCGACTATTCGCGCAATGCCGTTTATTTCTATGGCGATGATGTCGGAAATTTCTCGCATGCGAAAGATTCCATCCGCCAGTTTTTTAATTATGTTTCGGCCAATGTGGGTTTGCTGAGTCATTTTACCGATTCATCCAAAATCAACCACGAAATACGTTTGAAATATTATTACCTGAGCGATCATTACAAAACAAGCGAAAACAATATCTTTTTAAAGGGTACAGCGTCGAAATTCATCCATGAGGAGCGTATCGGACTGGATGCCTCTGTGGATTACTACAGCGATCATTCCCTGCATGACACCACCAACCAGGCGATTTTGCATCTGCATCCTTTTCTGGCAGCCGAGGGCGAGAAATGGGAAGTGCGTGTCGGACTTTCGGCATTTGCAGAATTTGGAAAAGAATCCCCTTTCTATTCCTTTATGCCCGATGCCGAAGCCAGCTACGACATCTACAAACACATCATCACGCCGTATATCGGACTGGAAGATGGCGAATACCGGAACAGTTACAAGCACCTGACAGACATCAATCCTTTTGTGAATCCGAATGTCACGGCGAACATCAGGAACACCCGTGATACGTATATCATCTTTGGCGGTTTGAAAGGAAATCTGGGCTCCCATTCGTCTTACGATGCGAATGCCTCTTACGGCAAGGTCGAGAATGCGGCATTCTTTGTAAACGATACCCTTGACCCGCAACGCAACAAATTCACAGTGGTGTATGCCGATGGTTCGCTTTTCAAGTTGCACGGCGAACTGGGGTACCAGAAATCGGATAAACTAAGGTTCCTGGTCACGGGCGATTTTGTGAAATATTTCCTGGACGAGGGTATGC
The DNA here is from genome assembly GCA_003151415.1 of Bacteroidota bacterium. Classification (GTDB taxonomy): domain Bacteria; phylum Bacteroidota; class Bacteroidia; order Palsa-965; family Palsa-965; genus Palsa-965. Next base: position 2,536 of record PLXK01000120.1, on the reverse strand, counting down.
AGCAATGGCACACGCCCACAACCCGGTTTATGGTTTCGGCCAAATACAATCTGAAAAGCAAAATTATCCTCCGGGCCGATCTGTTTGCACTCAACGAACAATTTGCAAGAACCTATACCCGCAGCACAGAGGCTCCCTTTCTGATGCAGCAAACAAGCAAAACGCTAAAGCCGCTGGTGGATGCCAATCTGGGTTTTGAATACCGGTATACCAAATACCTCTCGGGATTCGTTAACCTCAACAATATCGGAGCTGTGAAGTACTACCAGTGGAACGATTACCCCACCCAGCGCTTCAATCTTCTGGTGGGAGTGACCTGTATTTTCTAAAAACAGAAGGCCCTTAAAATGCGGCTTCTGTTTCAAACACTCCCACATTCTTTTTTCTGGCGTTTCAAGGAATAAATAACCCCATACTTCAGTATGGGGTTGGCCGCATCCATTTGATTTGGGCTTTAGCCCTGACACCGGGTGTTTGTCAAGGCTAAAACCCTGAACTAAGTTCTGCAATCTCTCATGCAGGAGCATGAGGTTAATTTTGTTTCGGTAAGGCTGTTTTTGCAAATAGGTTACCTGAAAACAGGCTTCTTTTCCCTTCAATTGGGAGTCCTTTTAACGATCTCTTTTTTTATCAACAAATGTTAATAAAAACAGGCTGTTTTTTCGTCTTTTTCTGATGCTTAACCCCCTTATTTTCACTATATTTGGAAGATAGTTCCACAACACAAAAAACAGACCAAATTCTATGGAAGAAGTAGTGAAAGAGAATGTAGCTCAATCCGATTATTCGGCAGATAGTATTCAGGTACTCGAAGGACTTGAAGCCGTCCGCAAAAGACCTGCCATGTACATCGGTGATATCGGTTTTAAAGGCCTTCACCACCTGGTCTATGAAGTCATCGATAACTCCATCGACGAAGCCCTTGCCGGCTATTGCAAAAACATCGAGGTTTTCATCAACGAGGACAACTCCATTACCGTTAAGGATGATGGACGTGGTATTCCTACCGATATGCACCACAAAGAGGGCAAATCGGCTCTGGAAGTGGTCATGACCGTGCTCCATGCCGGGGGTAAGTTTGATAAAGACTCCTATAAGGTTTCCGGCGGTTTGCACGGGGTGGGTGTTTCCTGCGTAAATGCGCTTTCCACACACCTCCAGGTTGACGTATACCGTAACCAAAAACATTATGTCCAGGAATATTCGATTGGCAAGCCCTTATACGATGTCAAAGAAGTGGGCCCTACCGATTACCGCGGAACGGTCGTTACTTTCAAAGCAGATGCTTCCATCTTTATTGTACATGAATACAACTACGAAACCCTTGCTGCCCGTATCCGTGAACTGGCTTATCTGAACAAGGGAATCCGGATCACTCTGGCCGATAAACGGACCAAGGACGAAAAAGGTGAATTTGCCACGGAAATGTTTTATTCGGAAGGCGGCCTGCAGGAATTCGTTCAGTTTCTCGATGCAAACCGCGAAAAACTCATTGACGACTGCATTTATCTCGAAAGCGATAAATACGGAGGGGTACCCATCGAGCTGGCCATGACTTACAATACGTCATTCTCTGAAAATATCCATTCCTACGTAAACAATATCAATACCCACGAAGGTGGAACTCACCTGGCCGGTTTCCGCCGTGGTTTGACGCGTACCTTGAAAGCCTATGCCGATAAAGCGGGTCTTTTGCAGCGTGTGAAACTGGAAATCAGCGGAGACGATTTCCGTGAAGGTCTCACCGCGGTTATCTCCGTAAAAGTTCAGGAGCCTCAGTTCGAAGGACAAACCAAGACCAAACTGGGTAACAACGAAGTGATGGGTTCGGTAGATACTGCTGTCAGCGAAATGCTGAGCAATTATCTCGAAGAACATCCCAAGCAAGCCAAAGTTATTGTCGACAAAGTGATTCTGGCCGCTACGGCGCGTCATGCCGCCCGCAAAGCGCGTGAAATGGTGCAGCGTAAAAACGTTCTGTCAGGAACCGGGCTTCCGGGTAAACTGGCCGATTGTGCCAACAACGATCCCTTTGCCTGCGAATTGTTCCTCGTCGAGGGAGATTCCGCCGGAGGAACCGCCAAACAAGGCCGTAACCGTGATTTTCAGGCTATCCTTCCCCTGAGAGGTAAAATCCTCAACGTAGAGAAAGCCATGGAATACAGGATCTACGAAAACGAGGAAATAAAAAATATCTTCACGGCCCTGGGCGTTTCCCGCGGTACAGCCGAAGATGAACGTGCCCTGAATCTGGAGAAACTGCGTTACCACAAAGTCATCATCATGACCGATGCCGACGTGGATGGTTCGCATATTTCTACCCTTATCATGACATTCTTCTTCCGTTCTATGAAGGAGCTCATCGAAAACGGGCACTTGTACATTGCCACTCCTCCGCTCTATCTCGTGAAGAAAGGGAAAGAAGAAAGGTATTGCTGGAATGAAGAGGACAGAGCAGTAGCCGTTCGTGAAATATCAGGTGGAGAAGGAAAAGAAGCTTCTGTTGGTATTCAGCGCTATAAAGGTCTTGGTGAAA
>PLXK01000232.1 GCA_003151415.1 Bacteroidota bacterium | reverse complement strand
GCCGAAATGACCCATATCGGCGTAAAGCGCCTCTGCGCCCGTCGCACATAAAAAGACCGCGCCCAGAACGACGAAGCCGGTGAAGCCATGCGTGAACAGATAGGTTAGCCCGTAGCGCGGATCGAGCGCCATCAAAACGCCGGGATGATGCAGCACGCCGCCTAATCCAAGCCAGCCGATCGTGAGGAACCAGATGGTCATGATCGGGCCAAATAATTTGCCGATGGCCGATGTACCAAACTGCTGGATAAAAAAGAGGGCGACAAGAATGCCGATGATAATGGGTACGGTTTGAATATTCGGATTTACGTTGCGAAGACCTTCGATTGCGGAAGCCACAGAGATTGGCGGGGTGATGATCCCATCGGCAAGCAGGGTACTGCCACCGATGATCGCCGGAAAGAGGAGCCATTTCTTTTTGGTGCGGCGGACAAGTGCATACAGTGAAAAAATTCCGCCTTCCCCTTTGTTATCGGCACGAAGCGTGAGAACCACATATTTGAGTGTGGTTTGCAAAGTGAGTGTCCAGAATATACAGGAAACAACACCTTTGATGATGTCTTTGTGGATGGCCCCTTTTCCGATGACCTCGCTCAATACATAAAGCGGGGAAGTTCCGATATCACCAAAGATGATACCCAGTGTGACAAGCAAACCAGCAGCTGTAACCTTACTAAGATGATGATGATGATCTTTGCTCAAAAGCCCGGAAATTAGCGGACAAAATTAAGCATATTGCAATAGCCGGGTCGATTTCTCCTTAAATTATTTATCCGGCCGCTTACTCGCTCTTCCCCACTCTTCGTCTGGAAAGCAAGTGCCGAAAGCCGGACGCTGAAATAATCCGCCTTGGCGGATACTACAGGGACGCCCAAATGCTTCAAATTATGGATTTTGTTATCCGGAGATTAAATAGACATGGCCCCCAGGAGCAATACCGGGTTCTCCAGGAAATGCTTCAGCGACTTCAGGAAACCTGAACCTGTGGCTCCGTCAACGACGCGGTGATCGCAGGAAAGTGTCACTTTCATGAGATTGCCGGCAACAAGCTGTCCGTTTTTAACAAGGGCTGCCGGAGTTATACCTCCGATGGCCAGGATACAGGCATCCGGAGGATTGATAATGGCGGTAAACTGATCAATGCCAAACATGCCCAGATTGGAGATCGTGAATGTATTGCCTTCCCAATCGGCAGGCTGCAGTTTCTTTTCTTTGGCTTTCTTTGCAAATTCCTTCACCTCAGCAGAAATCTGGCTCAGGGTCTTGCCATCGGCAAAACGGATAACGGGAACCAGCAAACCGTCTTCGACAGCAACGGCAACACCAATGTGAATGTGATTGTTATATCTGATCTTATCGCCGAGCCAGGAAGAATTGACTTTCATGTTCTGACGCAGGGAAGCCGAAACGGCCTTAATCACAAGATCATTGAAGGAGATTTTAACCGCGCTGACACTGTTGATGGATTCACGGGCTTTGATGATTTCGTCCATCTCAATTTCCATGGTCAGGTAAAAATGGGGGGCCGTAAATTTGCTTTCAGCAAGACGGCGGGCAATGGTTTTGCGCATTTGCGAAACGGGTTCTTCCGAAAAACTTTCCACACCCACATAATCCGGCATGGTCATGCCTCCACCTTTGTAATTCTCCACATCGCGTTTGATAACCCGGCCGAAATCTCCGGTGCCCCGCACGATCTGAATATTTATTCCTTTTTCTTCGGCAAGCTTTCTGGCAAGCGGAGATATCTTCATGCGGCCGTCTCCCGATCCGTTTGAAGTAGTCTGAACACTTTCTTTCTGAACAACTGCCGGTGCAACCGAAGACGAAGCCGAAACTTCCGCTCTGACCGGTTCCGGCTTTTTCGCTTCAGCGGCAACCTCAGCGGGTTTGGAGGCCCCTTTTTTTGCTTCCTCAAGCAAAGCAGAAATGTCTTCCCCCTCTTTTCCAAGGATGGCAAGAACCGAATCCACCGGTGCTCCTTTCCCCTGCTCTACTCCCTGATACAACAACACACCGTCCTGAAAAGACTCAAACTCCATCGTGGCTTTATCGGTTTCGATGTCGGCAAGCAGTTCTCCGTTCTTCACTTTGTCGCCCACCTTTTTGTGCCATTTGGCCACAACACCTTCGGTCATTGTGTCGCTCAACTTCGGCATTTTAACTATTTCTGCCATATGCTATTTTATTTTTTAAAGCGGATTCAATTAAGAAATGAAAAAATCGTTGGATCGGGGATGAACAGGCGGCTTCATTAATCCATGATGTAGGGGTAATCCTCCTGGGCATACACGTCTTTATACAATTCGTCTGCCGTCGGGAAAGGCGACTCTTCGGCAAATTTCACGCACTCATCCACCAGGGCCTTCACTTTTTCTTCTTTCTCTTCCACCTCTTTTTCTGTGATCCATTTATTGGCAAGCAAAATGGCAAGTGCCTGTTGAATCGGATCCTTTGCCTTGTATTCTTCCACCTCTTCCTTGGTACGGTAGGAAGCCGGGTCAGACATGGAATGCCCGCGGTAACGGTATGTTTTCATTTCAATGAGTGTCGGTCCATCGCCCCGGCGGGCACGTTCGGCAGCATCAGCAATGGCCTCATGAACGGTTTCGCAATTCATACCGTCAGCCTGAACCGAAGGCATATCGTAAGACAATCCGAGCTTGTACAGATCGTGCACGTTGGAAGTCCGTTCAACGGAAGTTCCCATGGCGTAATGGTTGTTCTCGATAATAAAAATCACCGGCAATTTCCAGAGCATGGCCATATTGAACGCTTCGTGCAAAGCTCCCTGGCGTACGGCCCCGTCGCCCATGTAACAAAGCGTGATACGGTCATTTCCGCTGTATTTATCGGCAAAGGCGATGCCGGCTCCCAGGGGGATCTGTCCGCCCACGATACCATGTCCGCCGAAAAAATTATATTCTTTTGAAAACATGTGCATCGATCCGCCCTTGCCTTTTGAGCATCCTGTGGCTTTTGCATACAGTTCGGCCATGATGTATTTGGGATGCATGCCTCTTCCAATGGGATGGGCATGATCGCGGTAGGCTGTGATCATCCGGTCTTCTTTGCGGATCGCCGATTCGGCGCCGGCCACCATGGCTTCCTGACCGATGTACAGGTGACAAAAACCGCGGATCTTTTGCTGGATATAAAGTTGTCCGGTGCGTTCTTCGAAACGGCGCATGAGCAGCATGGATTCATACCAATGCAGATAGGTTTCCTTTGTAAAGCCTGCCTTTTTTGAAACACCTTCCTTTTTGTTCTTTGACACTACCTTATCCATTTCGGCTGATCTGTTTGTTTGTTATTGGTTTGTCGGTTAACCACTACCCGAAAGAATGAAACCCCATTCCTTCCGATATAAGAAACAAATTTAAGAATTTATTTAGGTTCACAAACTACCTCTGTTTTGCGTTGAAAAGCACCAATTTGTTGTGATACCGAAGTGCCGGAGCTTGAAAAGAGATACAGCGCGCAGGGAGCGTGCAGGATAGGGGAAAAAAATTCAAAGAAGCACTGGGAAACAAAACCGCAATTCAACCGCTTATTTCCTCTCGATAAGTGCGACTGCGTAGGCATTGACGCCATGCTCGGTGCCGACATACCCCAGCCCCTCGTTGGTAGTTGCCTTGATGGATATATCGTCAACAGGAACAGCCATCACCTCAGCTAATACACGTTGCATTTCAGGTATATGCGGATTGATTTTCGGAGCCTCTAAGGCAAGGGTGGCATCAATGTTTCCGATTTCATAACCGGCATTTCGAATCAACAGGCAGACTTCCCTCAACAGTACCTTACTGTCGATGCCTTTGTATTTTGGATCCGTGTTTGAAAAATGGAAGCCGATATCGCGAAGATTGGCGGCTCCTAGCAGGGCGTCGCAAATGGCATGAATCAGTACATCGGCATCCGAATGCCCGAGGGCACCTTTGGTATGACTGAGTTTAATCCCACCCAGCCAAAGCTCTTTTCCTGTTTGCAGCTGGTGCACATCGTATCCAAAACCTATTCTCATTTTTGCCATTATTCCTGGTATTTATACGTCTCTGCGTGCTAAAAAAATTCCCCTCTGCCGGTTCACGGAAAGAGGGGAATATGGAATATCGTCCGTTAGTTTTTATCCACCTCCGACACTTTCTGCGTTCTGTGCTTTGATTGCATCGAAATCAAACAGCAGGGTGAAACGCAATGTGTTTTGCAAAGGGTTACGCTGATCGGTCGGAATCAGGTAAGCGAAATCCAGTGCGAATACACTGTATTTGATACCGGCACCCATTGTGAAATACCGTCTGTTTCCTTTGGTAGGATGTTCGTAGAAATAGCCTGCACGAACAGCAAACAGTTTGTCGTACCAATATTCCATACCACCCGATATATCAAACTCTCGCAGCCATTCTGTTGTGAGTCCGGGAGGATCGGTTGGATCCAAACCAAGAAGAATTCCTTTCATAACGGTAACGTTGTTTGGCTTTCCGGCCACGATTGTTACAGTGTTATTCAGTGTATCCAGATGGGGAGGAGTCGGAACAAGCAATTTATTGATATCTGCAATAAATGAAATGGTATTGTATTTATCCAGCTCAATGGTCAGACCACCGCCAATCCTTAAATCGGTCGGGATAAAGTCTTTTTGGGCGGTATTGGAGTAGGATACTTTGGCTCCGATATTGGAAATATTCATACCCAGGTTCAATGATCCTTTCTTATCGCCGAGTTTCAGCTTGTCTTTGTGATAGAAAGCAGAAAGATCCACAGCACCGGTCTTGGCTGCATGCGTATTGGCTCCTGCCACGTCAACCCCATTGG
>PLXK01000157.1 GCA_003151415.1 Bacteroidota bacterium | reverse complement strand
CAGCCGACTTCATCAATTGCGAAGACATCATTGCCATGCATTTTGACACCTTCGAAATGATTAAAATAGATCACCAGAATGCCGCCTTGAAATTTGAAAGGGCCGGCAGCAAGCTTACACTGATGGAAATCGGACAAACAATCGAGAAATAGGCGTTACACAGGAAAGAATATTCATTTTTTTAAACAAAAGGGAACATGGGAAAAATCATANNCCAACCAGAAGGGCGGAGTGGGCAAAACCACCACCGCTATCAACCTTGCAGCCGGTTTTGCTGTTCTCGAACACAAAACCCTGTTGGTGGATGCCGATCCGCAGGCGAATTCAACCTCGGGCGTTGGCTTTGATCCCAAAAATATCAAAACAGGCATTTACGAATGCATCATCGATGGCCGCGACCCGAAAGATGTCATTCTCCAAACCAGCACGCCGAACATGGACCTGCTTCCGGCCCACATCGATCTGGTCGGAGCCGAAATCGAAATGATCAATCTGCCCAACCGCGAAAAAATGATGAAGCACGCCCTGAGCAAGATCAAGGACGATTATGACTTCATCATCATCGACTGCTCTCCTTCTCTGGGTCTCATCACACTCAATTCCCTGTCTGCCGCCGATTCGGTTATCATCCCGGTGCAGTGCGAATATTTTGCCCTGGAAGGTCTTGGCAAACTGTTGAACACCATTAAAATTGTCCAGAACCGCCTGAACCCCGATCTGGCTATTGAGGGAATTCTTTTGACCATGTACGACATCCGTCTGCGTCTGAGCAACCAGGTTGTGGAAGAAGTGAAAACGCATTTCCAGTCCATGGTCTTCGACACCATTATCCAGCGCAACACCAAACTCGGAGAAGCTCCAAGTTTTGGCGAAACCATTATCATGCACGATGCAACAAGCAAAGGAGCCATCAATTACCTCAATCTGGCCCGCGAAGTTCTTCAGAAAAATGAAATGACCCGCTTGACCGATGCAGAGAAAATCATCAATACCCTGGGCGAAAACTAAAACCGGACAACACCATTCTTCAAATCTAAAGGGCCTTCGGCCCTTTTTTCTTTTCCGGTACGAAGACCCGGTATTTCCATCGGGGCTTTTCATAATCACCTTCAAATCAAAAGCATAGAGAAGGTATAACAGAAATGACGCCAACAAAATCGCTCTTCTCTTAGATAAAATTTCGGATAATTGATTACCTTCGCTTCCCGCAGAATTTTGGAACAATACTTGTAACCAGTGGGAATTCAAACCGTATCCATTTATCATCCAAACAAGCAATGACACTGAAAAGAAACGCATTAGGAAGAGGATTGGGAGCCTTACTGGAAAATGCAAATACGGACATCACCTCCAAATCCAAGTCCGAATCTGAAGATACTGCCATTGCCGGTTCTGTATCGAACCTGTCCATCAAACAAATCGAAGCCAACCCCTTCAATCCGCGCAGCAATTTTGAAAAGGTGGCACTCGATGAGCTTACCGCTTCCATAAAACAACACGGAATCATACAGCCCGTCACCGTGCGCAAGATGGGTTATGACAAATACCAGCTCATTTCCGGAGAACGCCGTTTCAAAGCTTCCCAGAATGCCGGACTTACCCATATACCCGCCTACATTCGCGTTGCCAACGACCAGAGCATGCTCGAAATGGCCCTGGTGGAGAATATCCAGCGTGAAGATCTCGATGCCATTGAAATTGCCATCAGCTACCAGCGTCTTATCGACGAATGCAGCCTGACACAGGAACAGCTAAGCGATAAAGTCAGCAAACAACGTTCAACCATTTCCAATTACCTGCGTCTGCTCAAGCTCCCGGCCGATATCCAGGTGGGTATCCGCAGCAATGCCATCAGCATGGGACATGCCCGCAGCCTGGTGAGTATCCAGGATGAAGCCACTCAGATCAAAATATTCAACGACATCATCACCCATCAATTGTCTGTCAGGCAAACCGAAGAACTTGTCAGGGGCAATACACCGCAAACTTCGTCCTCCAAAAAGTCAAAGGCCAAACGCAGACTGATTCTTTCTCTTGAAGAGAAGAAAATGCTGGAAGAAATCGGCACCCTGCTCGAGACAAAAATCGAAATGAAACGCCAGAGCGACGGTGCCGGAAAAATTCTGATCAGCTTCAAGTCCGATCTTGATCTTCAACGTATATTGAAAAAGCTTGAACACTGATCCGTCTCTTTTTGTGCATCGGTGGGTTTCCCTTCTTTTTTGCGGAACCCTGTTTTTATTTTGTTCATTTTCTTCGCTTCAGGCTCAGACGGACAGCACATTCAAAACGGGACAGGCTAAAGATTCGCTTGTAAAAAAACCTCCCGAAGCTTTGCATTCGCCCAAAAAAGCGGCGCTGATGTCCACCATTGTGCCCGGACTTGGGCAGGTTTACAATCACAAATACTGGAAGATGCCGGTCATTTACGGGGCCTTTGCCGGACTTGGCTATTTTTTCTGGTATGAACAGAAACAGTTCGATATTTTTACCGCAGCCTACCACAAGAGCCTTGCCGGAAACACAGCTGCCATTGATCCTTCCATACGCTTTTACGATTCGAGTCAGTTGCTGGAATGGAAAAACTATTTCAACCGCTACCGCGACTTGTCCATCATCGGCATTACGCTTGTGTATGTCATCAACATCGTAGACGCAACCGTGGATGCCCACCTCTGGCATTTCGACAAAAACATCAGCGATGACCTGAGCATGCGTTTTTCTCCGGGTCTCAGTCCTGTCTTTGGAAGTGTTATGCCCGCTCCGGGTGTGCATCTGACACTTTCTTTCCGATAAGTGAAAGATTAGGATAATTAGGGCGTGCCCCTGAAGTATCCCCGC
>PLXK01000242.1 GCA_003151415.1 Bacteroidota bacterium | reverse complement strand
AAGAAACACAATGGCTGAAAATAGCTCAGAGATCAGATATCTCAATCCTCCTACAGTAGAGGTAAAAAAGAAAAAGTACTGCCGTTTCAAAAAGAGCGGTATCAAGTATATCGATTACAAAGACGCAGACTTTCTGCTGAAATTCATCAACGAACAGGGCAAGATTCTTCCAAGAAGACTGACCGGCACTTCGGTGAAATATCAGCGTAAAGTGGGACAGGCCGTTAAACGCGCCCGTCACATTGCTCTGATGCCTTATGTGGCTGATATGATGAAATAGTCTTAAATACTAACAGAATTAACCTTTCAATACAAGATGGAAATAATCTTAAAACAGGACGTTAAGAACCTTGGATACAAGGACGACGTTGTGAATGTAAGACCTGGATACGGAAGAAATTTCCTCATCCCACAGGGTCTTGCCATTACGGCTGACGAGAAAGGCAAGAAGATCCTTGCTGAAAACATAAAACAGCGTGCACACAAAGAAGCCAAAGTTCAGTCTCAGGCCGAAGCCACTGCAGTAAAACTGAAAGAAGTTCTTGTTCATGTTCCAGCCAAGGTGGGTGAAGCAGGAAAGATCTTCGGTTCGGTAACCAGTGTTCAGCTCAGCGATGCGTTGAAGAAACTCGGCTACGAAGTGGATCGCCGCAACATTACCATGGCTGAAGAAGCAATCAAGACAGTAGGTACGTATACTGCCGAAGTTCGTCTTCACAAACATGTGACTGCCCAGGTGTCTTTTGAAGTAGTGGCTGGATAAGCTTTTACATAATTTTTTTAAAGGGTCCCTTTGGGGACCCTTTTTATTTGGCCTTCTTTGATGCATAGTCAAAATTGAAAAACAAAAAAGCCCCTCCCGTGTTAAGGAAGGGGCTTTCATACAGATGTTGTGTGTTGTTCTTAAATCTTCGGCTTATCTGTTAAGCATCACGGTATGGGCTACCGAGCCTGTGGCCGTACTGATACGAATCACGTAAAGACCGTTCTTCACATAACTGCCATTCTGGTTGATCCCAGTCCAGAAGAAGGTATGCTCTCCCGCCATCAGATTTTCATCAACAAGTGTTGAGACCTCTTCGCCAAGAATGTTGTACACTTTAATGGACATTTTTGATTCTTCTCCAAGTGTTACCGGAATCGTAGTCATGTTGTTGAAAGGGTTCGGGTAGCAATTTCCTGCAGTGAAACCGGTGCCGGATAGTTCTGCGATTCCTGTCAAAGTAGACTGGTTCAGACGCACCATGTTGGCATTGATAATGGCAATGTTATTCGTGTCCATCATCGCCGGATTTGCTACGGTACCCCATTTGCTGACGAAGCCGGCAATTTTGATGTGCGAGGCATTGTATGCGGTAGGAATTGTATAGGTATATGTTTTGCTATAGGCCCCGCCCGAAACAACCGAGGTGGGAATCACCCCGGGTGTGCCATAGCAATTCGCAAGGTTAATGCGGGCGACATCTCTCTGATAATAAACGGCAATCGGATCGGCCTGGCTGAACCATTCGAATGTTGAGAAATTGGCGTCTCCCGACATGTAATTGTGCTGTTGTGCATTTGTTTGTATGCTGTCTTCCAGTATGACACAGTTTAAACGCATATTGCCGGTGGCGCTGGCTACGAAATTGGCTGTAACCGTTACCGAAAGTGCCCGTGTTGATGTATTGTAGGTGTTGGTAATATTGACTGCAACAGGCGAGGTGGTGTTCAATCTGTTCTGGACCATAACATCCCAGTCACTTCCATTTGAAGTGCCTCCGCAGCCCGGAAAGATACCTCCGTTGTTCTTATCCGGGTACCGGTCAATGGCTGCTTCAGGAAATCCGGTCACTCCGATTTGGTTGACCAGACTGTCGGGATATCCCGTCGATAAGGCATCGCCGGAGTGTACACCCATGCAGATGACCTTGTTGCCATAGGTGGCATCGAGGTGCTGCGTACATGTTCTTCCGTTGGGACACCATCCGCACCAGATGCCGGTATAATCTTCTACAACAACTTTACGCGGAGCCTGGGCATTGACATTGCCAAAGAAGGCGAAGCATACAAAAAGAGTAAAGATCTGTTTTGTCATGGTTTTGTTTTTAAGATGAACTATTTTGACCGCAAAGCCCGTTTGTTTCAATAACCACGCCAGCCTGCATGTAAACATAGGTCATTCGTTTGGCCGGACAAGGTCAAAATTCATCTAAACTAAGAAATCGGAGGTGTAAATGCCCTGACAGGTTGGTTCCGGGCCTTTAGAAGCTTGGCTGGAACTGCATCTGGCTCAGCGAACGGTACAACCCGTCTTCGTGCTGCATCAACTCGGCATGGGTGCCCATTTCCCTGACCAGTCCTTTTTCAATGACAACAATCTTGTCGGCATTGCGGATGGTACTCAGGCGATGTGCAATGACAAAGGAAGTCCGGCCAATCATGAGTTTGTCCAGGGCTTCCTGAACCACACGTTCGGATTCGGAATCGAGGGAGCTGGTGGCTTCATCGAGAATAAGAATTGCCGGGTTCTTCAGAACGGCTCTGGCAATGGCAATACGCTGACGCTGGCCGCCTGAAAGCTGGATACCCCGGTCGCCCACCTTTGTTTCGAATTTATCCGGGAAACTTTCAATAAACTCCCATGCATTCGCTTTTTTAGCGGCTTCCATGATTTCTTCTGCAGAAGCACCGGGTTTGCCGTAGGCGATATTTTCTTTGATCGTTCCGCCGAATAACAACACATCCTGCGGGACAATGGCCATGTTCCGTCTCAGTTCGGTCAGGTCAAATGATTTGGCATCCTTGCCATCAAAAAGAATGTTTCCGCTTACAGGGTCGTAAAAGCGAAGAAGCAATCCGGCAAGAGTTGATTTGCCCGAACCGCTGGGACCTACAACAGCAATGGTTTCTCCTGCATTTGCTTCAAAAGAAATGGAATGCAAAACGGTGAAATCTTTCCGGGTAGGATAGAAGAAGGAAATGTTCTGGAACTTTACATTGCCCGCTAGTTTCAAGTGTTTGCTGTTGTCAGCGGATTCGGCGTGAAGATTTTCGGGACTCTCGTCGAGTATTTCCAGAATTCGTTCCGATGCGCCGACTGCCCTTTGTATTTGTGCGTATTGTTCGGGAATACCCCCGATAGAGGCCGATACAAATAAAGTATAAAACATGAACTGAAGCATCTGACCGGCTGTAAGCTGATCATGCAGGGTCATTTGCACACCCGACCAGACAATCAGAATAATGGATCCGAAAAGACAGAAAATAATAAAAGAGAAAAACGAACCGCGCGACACGGCATAACGGATAGCAGCTTCCACGATGTTGCGGGTAGCTTTCCGGTAACGGCCTATTTCATAGCCTTCGTTGGTAAATGATTTTACATTTGAAATGCCCTGCAGGCTTTCGCCGACAATGATATTCGAATCGGCCACACGGTCCTGCACGGCACGCGAATGTGTCCTGATTTTGCGTCCGTAATACACGGCAATCAGGGCAACAGGCGGAACCACGGCCAGCATGAGCAGAGCCAGTTTGCCGGAAATAAAGCAAATCATGGTCACCCCTCCGATAATGATGATGAACTGTCGCAGAAATTCGGCAATGCCGGTTGTTAAAGTGTCGCCAACCTGTGTAATGTCTGCACTGATGCGGCTGTTGAGTTCGGCGGCCTGATTTTTTGAAAAATACGACATGGGCATGCGCACAAGCTGGTTGAAAGTAGCCTCACGAATGGAAGCCAGCATGTTTTCTGTAACCTGGGCAAAAAGATAGACCCTGAAAAATGAAAAAACGGCCTGCAGCGAAAACAGGATCAGCAACTGAATGCCCAGCCCGTTGGCCATGGCCAGCAGTTTCGACTTGGTATCTTCACTGAGCTTTACATCTTTGAGTTTGTCGATCGCAGCAGCGTTCATTCCCTGCATGCCCGCTCCACTGCCTCCGCCGCCAATCAGGCCCATGAGTTTGCCCATGAGCATCGGGAAAACAAGTGCAGTTGCTGCCGTCAGTGCTAGGAAAACCATACCCAGCAGAAACTTCCATTTGTGCGGACCGACAAAACTGAACAATCGCCTCGCGCGTCTGAGCGAATCTTTCGTCAGTTTAGCTTTTGGTAAATCTTCTGTTTTTGAATCTGAATTCGAACCTCTTCGTTTTGCCATTTTTCAATCTGAGGCACAAAGTTATCTGTTTTCAATAGAAACGAAGTTGTTTGCGGATTTTTTATCGCATGGATTTGCGGCATGCATAAAATCCTCACCTTATTCTCTCCATAAACAGCAGAAAGGTTAGCGAAATGGAACCCGTTTTGAAAGGAAGAAAGAAAAATGTTGTCAAATGAAAACAGTTTTTGGATGTGGCAAAAGGCCCTTGATTAAAAAATGAATCTTTCTGGGCAAAACACTGTTCGTGAATGATCAAAAAGAGGCCATTCTCGTTTAAAATTAACCTGTTGAAGTCAAAACCAAGACGTTTACCACTCATTTCGTTACAAATTCAATTGAGATTGTATCGATCACCAAGCAAAACGAGACAGATTCAATTGAGATTGTATCGATCACCAAGCAAAACGATACAGATTCAATGGAGATTGTATCGATCGTTAAACAAAACGTTACAGATTCAATGGAGATTGTATCGATCGTTAAACAAAACGTTACAGATTCAATGGAGATTGAATCGATCGTTAAGCAAAACGTTACAGATTCAATGGAGATTGTATCGATTGTTAAGCAAAACATTACAGATTCAATTGAGATTGTATCGATCGCTAAGCAAAACGCCACAGATTCAATTGAGATTGTGTCATCCTATGCATAAAAGGCCTTTTTATCGAAATAAATAGTCTTGTTTATTCAGTATTCCTCTTCATTTAGCGCCAATCCTGCCGAAAATCTCTTTATTTTGTCCAATGAATGGCATCAATTCCAGGTATTCAACAGAAAAACTGACTCTTCGTCTGGCAGAAAAGGATTTTTATCTGCTTAGAGTGACCAATACCGATGAGTTATATGCCGAACTGATTGCAAAAGGGGAGGAACATCCGGACGTAAAGGATGAACGGATACCCTATTGGGCCGATTTGTGGCCCTCAGCACTGGCCCTGGCAGAAGAAGTACTGGTTAACCCTTTGGTTAAACCAGGAGCGAGCGTACTTGAAATAGGCTGCGGTCTGGGATTGCCGGGGATAGCCGCCGCAAAGAAAGGAGCCCGGGTACAAATGACCGATTACGTGCAGGAGCCCCTTGATTTTGTGAAACTTAATTGGGCCCTGAATTTGACTTCAATTCCGGATTTACAGGTAATGGACTGGAGATCAGCAGATCCCAATCTGGCTGCCGATATTGTTTTGGCTTCGGACATTGCTTATGAAAAACGCGTTTTTGAATTTTTACCCAAAGCATTCCGGACCTTGCTGAAACCCGGTGGAGTTGTCCTGCTTTCTGAACCCAACCGTTCACTTGCCCGTGATTTTTTCAGGACTCTGCCGCAATTGGGCTTTTCATTTACGCGAAAAACCAGGAAAGTGAGTCTCAATGGACGTGAAAATGAGGTTTGTGTGTATGAAATCAGGGATAATTCCTCCGTTTGGCAGAAATAGATTTTTCTTCTTCTAATGTCTGCAAGATTCCCCAAACAACAATTTAGCCATGGAGACACGGAGAACACAGAGGAACCATAGAGAAAGAGTTGCTGTTTTTTCTCCGTACATCTCCATACTCTCCATGCCTCTATGGTGAATTTTATTTATTTTTGACGGATAATTGAAGTTCTTCATTTGGAAAATCCAAAAAAAGTATATCTTTGTGCCCCAATAAATAACAAGAACGCTTAATTTAATACTACGCAGCCATGGCAATGAAACGGACATATCAGCCTTCAATCAAGAAAAGACGCAACAAACATGGCTTTCGCGAGCGTATGGCAACTGCAAACGGACGCCGCATTATTGCTGCCCGTCGTAAAAGAGGCAGAGCCAGACTGACTGTTTCTGACGAAAAACTTCATAAAGCCTAATTGGAAGATGTTCGATACACTCCTTTTGATCCCTCTCATTACTGAGAGGGATTTTTTTTGCCCCGGCGGTATTTCGTTAAGGAGCAGCCAATGACCTGATGTTCTTGAAAACTTGTTGAAATATTTTAAAAATGCCCGCCTCTTTTATGGCTAATTTCGCGGGAATAAATTACAATCCGATCCTGTTCTTCATCTTCTGAAACAACTCTATGCCCCAAGACAAATCCATCAAATCGGTTCTCATCATCGGCAGTGGCCCTATCATTATCGGCCAGGCATGCGAATTTGATTATTCCGGCTCACAGGCTGCCCGTTCTCTGAAAGAAGAAGGCATAGAGGTCACCCTGATCAATTCGAACCCGGCCACAATCATGACAGACAAAGTCACGGCCGACCATATCTATCTTCTCCCGCTCACCACCCAATCCATTGTAAAGATTCTTGAAGAAAGGAAGATTGATGCTGTCCTGCCTACCATGGGCGGGCAAACAGCCTTGAATCTGGCCATGAAATGCGATGAGATGGGCATCTGGAAAAAATACGGCACCCGCATGATTGGGGTTGATATTGCAGCCATCGAAGTGACCGAAGACCGTGATAAATTTCGTCAACGCATGGAGTCTATTGGTATCGGAATGGCTCCTTCAAAAATTGCCCGTTCTTTTCTCGAAGGAAAAGAAGTCGCCCAGGAGTTCGGATTTCCGCTTGTTATCCGGCCTTCTTTCACCCTGGGTGGCAGTGGAGGTGCCGTGGTGTATGTCAAGGAAGAATTTGATGAAGCTCTCAACAGGGGCTTGCATACTTCCCCCATTCACGAAGTGCTGATTGACAAAGCGGTACTTGGATGGAAAGAATTTGAACTGGAGCTTTTGCGGGACAATATAGACAATGTGGCCATTATCTGTTCGATCGAGAATTTCGATCCGATGGGTGTTCATACGGGCGATTCCATTACCGTGGCTCCGGCCATGACGCTTTCAGATACCACTTTCCAGAAGATGCGCACCATGGCCATTCTCATGATGCGCGCCATTGGCAATTTTGCCGGCGGCTGCAATGTTCAGTTTGCCGTGAGCCCCGACAACGCCGAAGACATCATTGCCATTGAAATAAATCCGCGTGTGTCGCGTTCTTCTGCTCTGGCATCAAAAGCCACAGGATATCCCATTGCCAAAATCGCAGCGAAACTGGCCATTGGATACAACCTCGATGAAATTGAGAACCAAATCACAAAAAGTACTTCCGCATTCTTTGAACCGACACTGGATTATGTGATTGTCAAAATTCCCCGTTGGAACTTCGACAAATTTAAAGGCGCCAAACGCGAACTTGGTTTTGCCATGAAATCCGTTGGCGAGGTGATGGGAATTGGACGCAGTTTTCAGGAGGCCTTGCAAAAAGCCTGTCAGAGCCTGGAGATCAAACGAAACGGACTCGGTGCCGATGGCAAAGAAAATACGAACCAGGATGAACTTCTCAAATTGCTTGAAAAGCCTACCTGGAACCGCTTGTTTTGTATTTATGATGCCCTCAAACTTGGCATTTCTGTTAAAACAATTCAAAAACTTACGCGCATCGACCCCTGGTTTCTCAACCAGATTGAAGACTTTATCGTTCTTGAGAATGAAGTGAAACGCTATACACTCCAGACCCTGCCGCGCGAATTGCTTTACGAAGCCAAGCAGAAAGGGTATGCCGACAGACAGCTTGCTCATTTGCTCAACTGTCTGGAAAGCGAAGTCTTTATAAAACGAAATGATCTCGGAATAAAAAGGGTTTACAAACTGGTAGATACCTGCGCTGCAGAATTCGAGGCGAAAACGCCTTATTATTATTCCACTTTCGAGGATGAAAACGAATCCATTTGCAGCCAACAGAAGAAAATCGTTGTGCTGGGTTCCGGCCCCAACCGGATTGGTCAGGGCATTGAATTTGATTACAGTTGTGTGCATGGTGTTCTGGCGGCCAAGGAATGCGGTTACGAAACCATCATGATCAATTGCAATCCCGAAACTGTTTCGACCGATTTCAATATTGCCGACAAACTTTATTTCGAACCTGTTTTCTGGGAACATATCTATGACATTATCCTGCACGAAAAGCCCGAAGGTGTGATCGTGCAGCTTGGAGGGCAAACGGCACTTAAAATCGCGGAGAAGCTGGATCGGTATGGAATCAAGATTATCGGAACCGATTTCAAATCGCTTGACCTTGCCGAAGACAGGGGCAGTTTTTCCCTATTGCTGAAAGAAAACAAAATTCCATACCCTGAATTTGGAGTGATTGAGGATGCAGAACAAGCCGTTGAGTTGTCCAAGAAACTGGGTTTCCCCTTATTGGTCAGACCCTCCTATGTATTGGGTGGACAGAATATGAAAATCGTGATCAACGAGACGGAACTCGAAGAGCATGTTGTCAAACTGCTGTACGATATCCCTGGCAATAAGGTGCTGCTTGACCATTTTCTGGAAGGAGCCATCGAAGCCGAAGCCGATGCCCTTTGCGATGGAACTGACGTATATATCATCGGTATTATGGAACACATCGAGCCGGCGGGTATACATTCGGGCGATTCCTATGCCGTTCTTCCTCCGTTTGACCTCTCTGAAGGTGTCATGAACCAGATCATTGCCCATACCAAAAAGATAGCGCTGGCATTGAATACAGTAGGGCTGATCAATATCCAGTTTGCCATTAAGAACGAGATTGTTTATATCATTGAAGCCAATCCGCGTGCTTCCAGAACGGTTCCTTTCATTGCAAAGGCTTACGATGAGCCCTATGTGAATTATGCAACAAAACTCATGCTGGGTGCAAAGAAAGTAAAGGATTTTAAATTCAGCCCGAAACGCAACGGCTATGCGATCAAGATCCCTGTATTCTCTTATGAGAAATTTCCCGACATCCAGAAAGAACTCGGACCGGAAATGAAATCAACCGGTGAGGCCATTTATTTCATCAAGGATTTAACCGATGAATTTTTCCATGATATTTATAAGGAGCGGAATTTGTATTTGAGTAAATAGTTGTTGAGGTTGGAAGGAGGAAGCCCCTCAGATCTTCTTCACCAGCACCTTATCAATCCTGCGTCCATCCATATCCAGGATTTCGAAAGAATAATTCATCCAGGTGAATTTATCGCCCGCGCGGGGAATGCGTTTGGCAATAAGCAGAATGAGTCCGCCAAGGGTATGAAAACCGCTGTATTCAGAGGTGTCCACTTGTTGTATATCAAAGTAATGAATAAATTCCTGGAAGGGAAGCAGTCCGTCAACCAGCGCCGAACCGTCTTCGCGGGGAATGATTTCCGAGGGTTGACTCGAAGCGCTTGCCAGATCGCCGACAATGGCTTCCAGCAGGTCATTCATCGTTACCACACCCTCAATGGAGCCGAATTCATCGATCACCATGGCAAAGTGTGTTCTTGATTCCTTGAATCGTTCCAGCACTTTCCAGGCCTTCATGTTTTCGGGAAGATAAAGCGGTGATTTTGAAATCTTCCGCAGATTGGCCGGCGTGAGCAGGAAGTCGGTTTTTAGCAGATCCTTGATAAAAACAATTCCGATTATTTTATCCAGTTCGCTGTCACAAAGCGGAAAAGCAGAGTGAACCGATTCGTTGATTTTTTTCTTGTTCGCTACCGGATCGTTTTCCACATCCAGCCAGATCACATCCATGCGGTTGGTCATGAGTGAACCAATTTTACGGTCGCCCAGCTGAAAGATATTCTCCACAATATCCTGTTCCACTTCTTCAATGCTGCCCGAGGTGGCTCCTTCGGCAACAAGCGCCTTGATTTCATCTTCCGTAACTTTCGAATCATCAGACCGGGTGATTCGGAAGGTTCGGATAACCAGATCTGTTGAGTTTCCCAGAAACCACAAAACAGGGCTCATCAGAAAAGAAATAACTTTCATCGGACCCGCAGTTGCTTTTGCAATGCCTTCCGGATTCAGAAGCCCGATGCGTTTGGGAATAAGTTCGCCAAAGAGAAGGGTGATGATGGTAATGAAAATAAGGACAAGCGTGAATGCCAGTTGGTGACTGTAATGAGCAAGCTGGGGGATGGTGGCCAGTTTCTGAGTGAGATTGTCGGATAAGGCCCGTTCGGCATACACACCGGTTAAGATGCTGATCAGTGTAATACCCGTCTGTACAGCGCCCAGAAAACGGTTTGGTGCATTGGCCAGATCCATGGCCATTTTGGCACGTTTATCGCCTTGTTTGGCATCTTCTTCCAGCCGGGATTTGCGCGAGGAGATAATTGCAATTTCAGACATGCAAAAAAAACCGTTTAACAGCAGAAGAAGGGCAATGATGAGTAACTGTGTAATCATATTCTTATTCTTTGCCGGTTCGAGGATTCATCCTCTTAAAGCGGTTTGCTTGTCCCTTTGCTTGGGGGGGGAATCCTATAAGCCGAAAATGCAAATCCTTGAAATTATTTAACTTGATATTTCAGAACAAATATACAGTTTAGTTTTTTGTCCTGAATAAAGGCAGGAAGACTGGCCGTAGAGGACGAAAAGCAAATGAACTGCTCTTTTAAAAAAAACTATTTGTTCATGAACTCGGCAATCAGTCTGTGGAAGTGGTGGGTTCCGGTTTCCCGGCTGGGTGAATAACGGCCGTTTTCATAAAAACGAGAACGGATGCCTTTCTGAACATTTTCGACAACGGCTTCGTCTTCGCGTTCTACCTTGTCCAGCATGGCGCCGGCCCCTTTGTCGAATTGGCTTTGATCGTAAATATAGGTCAGAAAAGATACTTTTGTCAAAGAGGGGCCCATGGGTTTGACGACATTGAGAGACAATCCCCAGGGATAGAAGTTGAACATGAGATTCGGAAACACCCAGTAGTAATAGGCGGCAACAGGTTTTCCGAAATCGGGAGAATCTTTGGGCAGGTTGAATGTCGCATCGCCACCCCTGGCCATGGCAAGCTGGAGACTCGAATAGGGGTAGAGTTCGGTGGTGTATGAATTGTAGTCGATCAGGTTGTTGAGCGATTCGTGAATGAAGGGAATATGAAATCCTTCGAGGTAGTTTTCGCAGTAGAGTGCCCAGTTGGCTCTTACAAGATAATCACGCGATTGTTCCGGCGCGGACTTGAACTGATTCAGAGGGAGAAAAGACAGGCGTTTTTTCATTT
>PLXK01000089.1 GCA_003151415.1 Bacteroidota bacterium | reverse complement strand
AAACGGTTACATATCACAAAACAATACACAACAGCCTGTCTATGGAATATGTTTTATTGCCCGCTCTCAGCAAAAGGAAACATCCACAGGATTAATACATAACTTACACGCAAAGCAGACATTGAATACAGGCAGCAGCACATCGGGAAAAGATCAGACTCCGGACAGAACCCGGCTGAAAGACACATCGGATCTCGAAATTGCTCTCTTGCTGGAAGCCATCTTTCAGAAATACGGGTATGATTTCAGGCAATACTCCCAAGCCCACATTCGACGCCGTATCCTCAGCCGGATGATCATGCTGGGTTTGACGGATGTTTCACAGCTTCAGTCCAATGTGCTCAATGATGAAACCTTTGCTTCCTCCCTCTTGCAGGATCTATCCATAACCGTCACTGAAATGTTTCGTGACAAAGGCTTTTACAGTTCCTTGCGCGAAAATGTCATTCCGGTTTTGAAAACCTATCCGTTTATTAAAGTGTGGCATGCGGGCTGTTCAACAGGACAGGAAGCCTATTCAATGGCCATCATCCTTCAGGAAGAAGGGCTGTACGACCGGACGACCATTTATGCGACTGACTTTAACCAGCAGGCCTTAAACAAGGCTAGAGAAGGGATTTTTTCAAATACATTGATAAAAGAGTACACGTCCAATTACCAGTTATCCGGAGGCAACAAATCGTTCTCGGATTATTACATGTCAAGTTATGACCATGTAATCATGAACCAGTCGCTGAAAAAAAACATTGTCTGGGCCAATCACAACCTGGTGACCGACGGCGTATTTGCGGAGGCTCATTTGATTCTTTGCCGGAATGTGCTTATTTATTTCAATAAAGACCTTCAAAACAAGGTGCAAACGCTTTTTTACAACAGCCTGATAAACGGAGGCATTCTTTGTTTGGGTTCAAAAGAGAGCTTGAATTTTACAGACGTCTGCGAAGCTTACTCCCCATTGGACAAAAAGCACCGGATATACAAAAAGAAGTATTGAACAAAATGCATTACGGAGCCATTGTTATAGGAGTTTCTTCAGGCGGCATGAAAGCCATGAAAGTGCTGTTTTCCCGTTTGCCGAAGGATTTCAAAACGCCGATCGTCATCGTTCAGCACATCAGCGCTCATTCTGATAACACCTGGATAAGCCTTTTAAATGAACAATACGAATTGTGTATAAAAGAAGCGGATGAAAAAGAAAGCATTGAACCGGGCAAGGCTTATTTTGCGCCACCCAATTACCATCTCCTGATAGAGAAAAACAAAACATTTTCGCTGACCATAGACGAGCGGGTGAATTTTGCAAGACCCTCTATTGATGTGCTGTTCGAATCGGCTGCCGAGGCCTATACGAACACCCTGATTGGTATCGTGCTCACAGGCTCGAACCACGATGGAACAAAGGGAATCAAACGTATCAAGGAATACGGCGGAATCGCTGTCATTGAGGATCCGGATACGGCTTATTCCGCTTTTATGCCCAGATCGGCCCTGTCAGCCATCGAAGCTGATTATGTATTGCCTCTCGAAGACATAGCCGATCTGTTGGTTCAATTGACCATGGTTCAGGCGGGCACAAACAAATGACGATCAAACAGCAACAATTCACATAACCAGAAGCAGAAATGACTTTGAGTAGAAAAATATTGACGGGATTTATTGCATGCGTCCTTCTGATTATCGGGGTGGCCATTTTCGCCGTCAAAAGCAGCGAAAAAGTAATCACATCCAATTCCTGGGTCGATCACACAAATCAGGTTCTGGCAGAATTCGAACAAATAAAAATTTCAACCGTTACTGCAGAATCCGCCATGCGCGGGTTTGTCATTTCGGGAGACAATGCATACCTGAGCTTGCTTGCATCAGCCAATTCGGACGGAACGGGGCATCAGAACAAGGTGAAGGAATTGACAAAAGACAATCTGCTCCAGCAAAAGAACATTGCAGAACTGGAAAGCGAATACAAGAGGCATGTCGATTTTTTCAATCGTTGCATTGATCTCAACCGGAAAGACCCAGAAAAGGCCCGTCAGTTGGTGGCCTCCGGCGAAGGCAAAAGCATTGAAGAAACCATCAAAACAATTATTGAAAGAGCTCAGGAGTCGGAAAACACTTTACTTGCCGGACGCAAACAAATCAATTTGGAGGATGCGGGCAATTTCAACCTAGTATTTGGGTTGCTCATGCTGACGATCATTATCACGCTGATTGTCGTTTACAAAATCATTGCAACAAATTTGGCAGCTTTGAAAAAAGCAGAAACAGAGGCCCTTGGTAAAAACTGGTTACTGGCAGGCAGCAGCGAACTAAGCGCCAAACTGAGCGGAGAAAAAAGCCTGGAAGACCTGGCAAACAACATCATCAGCTTTATATGCACCTACCTTAAAGCAAACATCGGGGCTGTTTACCTGTTTGATGAAAAAGACAAAACACTCAGCCTGACCGGGCAATTTGCGTTTTCATCCCCCCAAGCAATAAAACAGAAATTCTCATTGCATGAAGGACTCATCGGGCAGGCCGCATTTGAAAAGAAACAAATTTCACTTACCGATATTGACAGCGATCAGGTTCACATCACATCCTCGGTTCTGGATATCCAACCCCGGCATCTGCTCATCACTCCATTCCTCTTTGAAGGCAAAACCGTGGGAATCATTGAAGTGGGCAGTTTATCCCTCTTTACCGAAACGGATAAAGAATTCATTGCAGCCTCGATGGACAGCATTGCCATTTCAATCAATACCGCTCTGAATCAACAGTCACTACGGGAGGTATACAAAGAACTTGAAGAGCAGGCCCTGGAAAAAGAAAAACGGGCCGCCGAACTGGCCGTTGCAAACAAAGAGCTTGCTTTCCAGAACTCGGAAAAGGAAAGCAGAGCCTCTGAACTGGTCATTGCCAACAAAGAGCTGGCCTTCCAAAGCGAAGAAAAAGAAAGCCGTGCCGCAGAGCTGCTTATTGCCAACAAGGAACTTGCCTTTCAGAATAAAGAGAAAGAGAGCCGTGCCGCAGAACTGGTTATAGCCAATCAAGAACTGGCCTTTCAAAACAACGAGAAAGAAAACAGGGCCGCAGAACTTGGAATTGCCAACAAAGAACTGGCCTTTCAAAATCAGGAAAAGGAAAAAAGGGCTTCGGAATTGATTCTTGTCAACAAGGAACTGGAATACCAAACCGAAGAACTTCAGTCGCAGCAGGAAGAACTCAGACAGATGAACGAGGAACTGGAAGAACAGACACAAAATTTAAAGCAGCAACAGGAAGAGCTGCAAATGACCAACGAGGAACTTGAAGAGCAGACTCAATCGCTGGAATTTAAAAACAAGGAAGTGGAAACGGCGAAAAACGATATCGAGCAAAAAACGAAGCAGCTTGAAATCAGCAGTAAATACAAATCCGAGTTTCTTGCCAATATGTCGCATGAACTGAGAACACCGCTGAACAGTTTGCTGATCCTGTCGAAGGATCTGGCAGACAACAAAAAGAAGAATCTGGATGCCGTGCAGGTGGAGTGTGCTGAAATAATCTACAAAAGCGGTCACGATCTGCTGGTCCTGATCAATGAGGTGCTCGATCTTTCTAAAATTGAAGCGGGAAAAATGTCTATAACCATTGAGCGGGTTTACCTGAAAAGTTTCATGGACGATCTGTTGCGTGATTTCAAACACCATGCCACGCAAAAAGGTTTGAAGCTGATTTCTGAACTGAGCAAGGGATTACCCGATTCGATCCGGACCGATTCTCAAAGACTCAATCAGATCATGAAAAACCTTTTATCCAATGCCATCAAATTCACGGCAAAGGGAAGCGTTACCCTGAGCGTCAGCCGCAATACCGAAACGACTTTACTAATCAAAGTTGCCGACACGGGCATTGGTATCCAGAAAGAAAAACAAACAGCCATCTTTGAAGCGTTCCAGCAAGCCGACGGAGGCACATCCAGGAAATACGGCGGCACAGGATTGGGCCTGTCCATATCCCGCGAACTCGCCAAGCTGTTGGGAGCCGAAATCATGGTCAACAGCAACCTGAACGAAGGCTCTGTTTTTTCCGTGATTGTTCCGCTGGAGTTGCACAACGAAACCGAGTCGCACAATGCTGTTGCAGCCATTGAGCCTGTAGCCCATTCTCCCCGTCCGGCAGACGACTCGCGCTTCCTGAATTACCCCAGTGTAGCCGATGACAGGAACACGGTGACGAAAGACGATAAAATAGTGCTTGTTATAGAAGACGACCTGAAATTTTCAGCAATTCTTGTCAGCCAGGCCAAATTGAAGGGCTTTAAGTGTCTTGCCGCTTCAACCGGGGAGGACGGACTTGCTCTTGCCGCCAAATATAAGCCCAATGCCATTGTGCTCGACATGGTTCTGCCGGGTATCAACGGGCATCAGGTTTTGCATGAATTGAAAGCAAATCCACTGGTCAGACATATACCTGTTCATGTTATTTCGGGTAACGACAGGTCCATCGACACGATTCATGAAGGCGCCCTGGAATATCTGATGAAACCCATTGAAAAAAGCGATCTGGAAAAAGCCTTTGGACGAATTGAAAAATTTGTAAACAGGAAAATAAAAAACCTGCTCATTATCGAAGACAATGAGAATTCCAGAAAATCCCTGAAGCTGCTTATCGGAAACGGTGATGTAAAATATTTTGAGGCAGGAACAGGACAAGAAGCCATTGCGCTCTACCAGAAAAACCACATCGACTGCATTATCCTTGATATCGGATTGCCTGACATCAGCGGATTTGACCTGATCCGCGAGCTTGGCGACATAAAGGGTCATGCCATGCCTCCGATTATTGTTTATACCGGAAGAGAACTGACAAAGGAAGAAAACGATGAACTTCAGAAATATGCCAAAAGCATCATCATCAAAGGTGTCAAATCAGAAGAACGGTTGCTGGATGAAACAGCACTTTTTCTTCACCGCACCATCAGCAATTTGACGGAATCAAAACAACAGATGATTAACAGCCTGTACAATAAGGAAACCGTGTTTCACAGAAAAAAGATTTTGCTGGCCGATGACGATTCCCGCAATATTTTTGCATTGTCGAAAATCCTTGAGGAAAGAGGAATGGAGATTATCAAAGCCGAAAACGGGAAAATTGCCCTCGACATGCTGGCTCTTCATCCTGTGATTGACCTGGTGCTGATGGACATCATGANNTTACCGCAAAAGCCATGAAAGACGACAAGCAAAAATGCATTGATGCCGGAGCCAACGACTATATCACGAAGCCGATTGATGTCGACCGCCTGATGTCATTGATGCGCGTGTGGTTAAGCAAATAAAAGACCGTTCTTCACGCGAAGAATATGGAAACAAGAAACAGATTGCCGGTTTAATACCTGTCAACATGGAAACAAACAAGCTCATTAAGATATTATTGGTAGATGACCGCGCAGAAAATCTGTTTGCCCTTGAATTGATTCTTTCCAATGAAAATTACCTTTGCGTCAAAGCCAATTCGGGTAATGAAGCGCTTGGCATTCTGGCCAATGAACCGGGTTTCGCCTTGTTGTTGATGGATGTTCAGATGCCCGAGATGGATGGGTTTGAAACAGCTGAACTGATCCGGAAAAATGAAAAACTGAAACGTCTTCCTATTATTTTTCTGACGGCTAGCATGGATGGCACTTCGCACATCTTCAAAGGATATCAGGCCGGGGCCGTTGATTACATGATCAAACCGATTTCTCCCGACATTTTACTTGCCAAGGTGGCTGTGTTTGTCGACCTCTATATGAAAACCAATGAATTGCTTTTCCAAAAGGAGCAACTGGAAACGCTCTACAGGGATATCAAGGCCCAAAAACTGCTTTCCGAATATTCCCTTAGTCTGATTGAGGCCAGCCATGATCCTTTATTTGCCATCAGTCCTGAAGGAAAAATAACGGACCTGAATGATGCTTCGGTAAAAGTAACCGGTCTTTCGCGCGACAAATTAATCGGTACGGATTTTTTCGATTATTTTACCGAACCGCGGATTGCCAGGGAAGTGTATCTGGAAGTATTTGAAAAGGAATTCGTAGCCGATTCTCCGCTGACATTCAGGCATGAGAAAGGCAAGCTGACCGATGTCCTGTTCAACGGCTCTGTGTATAAGGATGAAAAGGGAAACGTGCTGGGTGTCGCTATCGTTGCCAGGGATGTAACGGCTAAAAAAAGATTTGAAAATGAATTGATAGAAGCCAAAGGAATTGCCGAAAGAGAAAGGCAGACTGCGGAAATTGCTGTCAAGTCCAAGCAGCAGTTTTTGTCAAACATGAGTCATGAAATACGAACGCCGATGAATTCGATTATCGGATTCACCAAGGTGTTGCTCAAAACGGATTTAAGTGAAAAACAAAAGGAATACCTGAATGCCATCAAGATTTCGGGAGATGCCCTGATCATTCTCATCAATGACATCCTTGATCTTGCCAAGGTGGATGCGGGGAAAATGACATTTAATCAAATCCCTTTTAACCTGGCTGAATCCATTTCTTCCATGCTTCATTTGTTCGAAACAAAAATACAGGAAAAGAACCTGAAGCTTGTAAAAGAATACGATGTGGAAATTCCTGAATACGTCGTGGGCGATGCCATACGTTTGCATCAGATCATTTTAAACCTGGTGGGCAATGCGGTCAAGTTTACATCCAAAGGCCAGGTTACGGTAAGTGTCCGCAAACTCAAAGAGGATGACGAGCAGGTAACCATCGAATTTGCAATCCGGGATACCGGCATTGGCATTCCGGAATGCAAATTGGAAAATATTTTTGACGATTTCCAACAAGCCACCAGCGGCACATCCAGAATATATGGAGGAACCGGCCTGGGACTTGCAATCGTTAAACAACTTGTGGAACCGCAGGGGGGTAAAATTACAGTAAAAAGCAAGGTAGACGAAGGGTCGACTTTTAGCTTTGTTCTTAGTTTCGGAAAAACAAAAACAACCGAAGAAGCGGAAACAATACGCAAAACCGACACCTCCATTGAATTGAAAGTGGAAACAAATGAAATCACTATTCTTGTCGTCGAAGACATTATTTTAAACCAGCTCCTGATGAGAACCTTGCTGGAAGAATTCGGCTTTAAGCTCGACATCGCCAACAATGGCAAGATAGCCCTCGAGAAACTGAAGAAGAACACCTACGACATTATTCTGATGGATGTACAAATGCCTGAAATGAATGGCTTCGAAGCGACGAAGCACATCCGGAGCAAGATGAAATTAGATGTTCCCATTATTGCACTCACGGCGGATGTGACGACGGTGGATGTTGACAAATGCAGACAGGCAGGTATGGATGATTACATTTCGAAACCCATCGACGAGAAAATTCTTTACAATAAAATTATAAAATATCTGAATAAACCGGAAGTCAAAAAAAACGGCGAACGCTAGCTCCTGTTCAAACCACAAAGCATATATCCAAGCAAAGGCTGGCACTTGTCTTCACAGGAAGAATAATACTCCCCTTCCACCCGGTGGCCCGAAGCGGTTTCCCTGCCCCAAAAAAACTCCGCAAGACTCACGGGTGTTAAATTGTTTTTAGCAGCATGATTCAGCAGTTTGGGTGCGCAACAGTCTCCTGTGCCCGTCGGAATGCCTTTTTTGATATTGAATGCGCCCGAAAGGGATCTTTTTTCATTTTTGAAATTGCAGACCTCATAAAGCGCATACAGTTCAGCAAGCACTTTCTGCGACACAACTCTCCGTTCAGACAGCGTTCTGTACCATTCAGCCGACCCCTTTTCCAAAGACAGAACCTTGTCTGTTAAGGGATGAATCCCTGTATTGCCGGCTTCTATGGTTTTATCGAATCTGTCAGGATCTACAAGCGGAGGAGCCCATCCGGATATCGTCCACATCCCGTTGTGTTTTGATGAAAACGCCCGAAGGACGACTTCGTTCCCACAATCATCCTCACACACCAGAATACCGAACATCTTCCCGCGCAGGTCTGTGTACAGCGAATCGGTTGAAAAAAGCGGATTGGCTTCGGAAAGCGGTGTGTCTAAGTCCATCCGCCCCTCTTCCCGCAATTGTTTCATCAGCAAACGACAATGAGGCAAGGCCCGTGCAGAGGGCAGAAAATGCAACTGATCACACGCCTGGCAGAAACCAAAACAATAAACAACATCCGAATTCTCCGATTCAGTCATCCCATTGGCTATTTTATGCAGCTGATTTGAAACGTGGAAGTTTAAAAGGTATCCTGTCAAAAAGGGCTCTTTGCAAAGATAGACAAATGCCCATACGGCGTCCTGACTTATCCCCGGTTGAGAAATATGACCATATTGATTATCTTTAAACGATGTGCCAAACTCAACAAATGAATCATTTCAGAAAACAGGAAGAAGCGGTCAACCAATTCTTTTCAAAACAGGCAGCCCGGTTCGATATTGAGGAATCTGAAAACCGGATTATACAGAGTATGCGTTCCCGTATCAGGCAACACATGTTAACTCATCTGAAAGAGGGAGACAACATTCCACGGACAACGCATCTGGGATGATTGAAGTGCTCCGGAAGAAAGCGGAGAAACACAATCCAGGCGGAAATGTATCGGTGCAACGTTGTTCTTTCAATGATCTGTCCGTGCTTGGAACAAGAAAATTTGATCATATTTTTTCCAATTTCGGCGGACTCAACTGCGCTATGGATATCGACAAAGTGCTGAACCAGTTCAGGCAATACCTGACGCCCGGTGGAAAAGCAACACTTGTGGTCATGCCTCCGTTCTGTCCCTGGGAAACATTTCTGGCCCTGAAAGGGAATTTAAAAATCGCATTCCGGAGATTGAAAAAAAAGGACGCAGCGGCCCAGGAAGAAGGATCGGTTTTTAAAACATCCTATTTTAGGCCTGGAAGACTTAAAAAAGCATTTGGGACTGATTACAAAAGCATGGCCGTTTTAGGATTGGGCATCGTTGTGCCTCGGCCCTATCTGCATAAAAAGATGGAGAGTTATCCGGGGCTGTTCAGGAAGCTGGCGGCCCTGGAAACCAAAATATGTCACAGCCCTCCTTTCCGCTGCTGGGCAGATCATTGCATTGTAATTGTGCAAATCAAGCCGTTTTGATCCTCACTGCCAAGAAGCCCTGCTTACTTTGGTGCGATCAATTGATTTTTCTCCAGACTGTTCCGTCAGATATGAGTTGAACGGAGGTACCGGTGCCAACTGTTGCAGCTGTAGATGCATTCCCGGTTGTAAATGCAGAAGTTGCCAGTGTTACTGTTCCGTGGTTGAGGATGATGTATATCCTTCCGGGGCATCCGCTGGCAGCAGGGAGTGTGAATGTACTTGCCGCGGCACCAGTATAAATCAGACAATAGTCACTTGCGGTTAGCGTATAACTTGCCGTTTTGCTTGCCACACTCACTCCCACAGATCCGCCCACCTGCAAAGTGGAAGTTGGGTTTGTGGATCCCACGCCGACAAATCCATCATCCCTCACAAACAGCATGCTCGTTGAAAATGAATTTTTCACATTCAAAGAGGAAGTCGCGGATGTGCTCCCGAAAGCAGTAATATCGAGTGAGGAATTGGGCAAAGAATTGTTGATACCGATTTTTCCTGTAAGCGCATCGACATGCAGTCGCATTCCGGTGACATCGAGATCGCCCGAAACCGAAAATATGCTGGATGGATTTGTTGTATTGATACCCACCCGTCCATCATCTCTGACATAAAACATGCTTGTTGAAAAGGAGTTTTTCACA
>PLXK01000183.1 GCA_003151415.1 Bacteroidota bacterium | reverse complement strand
TTCAAAAAGATGGACCCTGTCAATGCCTCCATCAATGCAGAACTGGCCAGAACCTACCCGACAGATTCAGCGCGGCAGGACAGCATAATGCCCACCCAGCTTCAGTCAAAGACAACGCGCGAAATAAATCCTCAAATCTTCAACTGGCTTGATTTTACGGATACCAATGCAGCCATTATCATTTTCCTGATGCTGTTTGTGGCAGTGATCAATATGACTTCGGCTTTGCTGATTCTCATCCTGGAACGAACCAATATGATCGGTTTGCTTAAGGCCATGGGCGCTGCAAACCGGCAGGTCAGAAGCATCTTTTTACTGAATGCCGCCTGGCTTATCGGTCAGGGTTTGCTCATCGGAAATGTCATTGGAATATCCCTGAGCCTGCTTCAGTACCGTTTTCATTTCATCCGCCTGGATCAGGAATCCTATTATGTGGCTTATGTGCCTGTTCATCTGGATGTGCTCCAGATTGCCGGAATAAATGCATTGACTTTGGCTGTCTGTATGCTTGTACTGATGCTGCCTTCATTGATAATTGCCAGGATTACCCCGGTAAAAGCCATCCGTTTCAGTTAGCCCGCCATCCAGAAAAGCAGAGAATTCCTTCCGGACAAAGCGTTTTATTATCTTTGTATTCAATATTCACACAACATTCATCATGAAAAAAATCTGCAGCAATATATTAGAAACAATAGGCAACACCCCCCTGGTTCGTATCAATCAGATCACCAAGGGAGTAAAAGGGACCGTACTTGCAAAAATCGAAACATTCANNTGATTGAAGATGCAGAAAAAGACGGCAGATTAAAACCCGGCGGAACCATTATTGAAGGAACTTCCGGCAACACGGGAATGGGCCTGGCTATTGCAGCAGTAATCAAAGGGTACAAATGCATATTTACATCTACGGACAAACAAAGCAAGGAGAAGTTCGATGCCTTGCGTGCTTTTGGAGCCGAAGTTATTGTTTGCCCCACAAACGTAGACCCGGAAGATCCGCGCTCCTACTATTCCGTTTCCTCGCGTCTTGTGCGGGAAGTGCCCAACTCCTGGAAACCCAATCAGTACGACAACCCCTCCAATTCGCAGGCGCATTATGAAACAACCGGGCCCGAAATCTGGGATCAGACCGATGGCAAAATCACCCACCTTGTCGTTGGTGTAGGTACCGGAGGAACCATTTCGGGAACGGCCAAATATCTGAAAGAAAAAAATCCGAAAATAAAGGTGATGGGAATAGATACCTACGGTTCTGTTTTCAAGAAATACAAAGAAACCGGCATTTTTGACAAGAATGAAATTTATCCGTATGTGACAGAAGGCATTGGAGAGGACTTTTTGCCGGAAAATGTAGATTTCAGCCTGATCGACCATTTTGAAAAAGTGACGGATAAAGATGCCGCTATGATGACCAGGGAAATTGCCAAACAGGAAGGAATATTCGCCGGAAATTCTGCGGGATCTGCCATGGCCGGAATCCTGCAAATGAAAGACATGTTTAAGGAAGGCGATGTTGTTGTGGTTATTTTTCATGATCACGGAACCCGTTATCTGGGAAAAATGTTCAATGATGAATGGATGCGGGAAAAAGGCTATTTCGACCGCAAAGGATTAACGGCCAAAGACCTTGTCAGTTCAAATCACAAAAGCGAACTCATCACCCTGGAAGCTTCCACAACAATTGAAAAAGCCGTTGAACTGATGAGCAAAATGGATATTTCTCAACTGCCCGTTACCAGAGACAAGCGGATTGTGGGTTCCCTCAATGAAAATCACCTCTTCAGCAAAATAGTAGCCAATCCCGATATTAAAAGCCATCCTGTTGACAGCATCATGCAGGCCGCTTTTCCTTTTGTGGATATTTCAACCCCGCTCGACTTGCTCTCGACAATGATCCAGTCAGACAATCACGCTGTATTGGTTCGCGACTTCAAAACAGATAAAACATTCATCATTACCCGTTTTGATATTATCAATGCACTGACCAAATAGCAATTAAGCAGTTGGCGGTTGGGAGTTGGCAAAAAAACAAAAACAAATTACAGGCTTTGGAAGCTTTTCATTTGCCAACAGCTTTCCTGTTCATCAACTTTAATCCCAAACGGGTTGGAACAATTCACTGACCAGATGAACCGGACGATCCGGCTGGAAAATCCTCCGGCAAGGATACTCTCTGTCGTTCCCTCTCAGACCGAACTGCTCTATGCCCTCGGACTCGAAGACCGGGTCGTCGGCATAACCAAATTCTGCATACACCCCGAAACCTGGTTTCGGTCGAAAACGCGAGTTGGCGGGACAAAAAAACTGGATCTTTCAAAAATCAGGGCGCTGAATCCGGATCTCATCATTGCCAACAAAGAAGAAAACGACCGGCTGCAGATTGAACAACTCATGACAGAATTTCCAGTGTGGATGAGCGACATTCAAACCCTGGATGATGCCCTGGAAATGATTGCCTGTGTCGGCAGCCTCACCCAAAAAAGAGATGAAGCCGAAGCAATCAGCCATAACATTCAGACCGCATTTGCCCGACTCTCCCTTTCTCAAATCCAGCGCAGCGTCGCTTATTTTATCTGGAAAAGCCCTTATATGGCAGCCGGAGCAGGAACGTTCATCAATGAAATGCTTGTAAAATGCGGACTAAAAAACATTTTCGAGCACTCCCGTTATCCCGAAATCAGCGCGGAGGAAATCCGCAAAGCGGCTCCGGCGCTTATACTTTTGTCCTCCGAACCTTTTCCGTTCAGGGAAAAACATATCCAAGAATTTAAAACACTTTGCCCCTTTTCAGATATCCGCGTGGTTGACGGAGAAATGTTTTCCTGGTACGGATCCCGGTTGCAGCAATCTCCGGCTTATTTTAAGCAATTGTTCTGCACCAGCTAATTTCTGATTTATGGTCAAGCCGCAGCAACAGCCATCCGGAAATCCCATTCATCTTTCAAAAACAACCACTTACGCATCCAAACCAGCAATCTGATAATTGGCGGCAAGTGATTGAGTGTATTTCCGTAATTTCAGCCCGCAACCTTATCCCATAAGGATTTCAGGAATCCAACTGCCTATGAAAACCCGACTGTCTTTAATTTGTGCCTTTACAGTGAACATTCCAGCGAAACCGGGAGTCCTGACCGGCGTGCTGGCCGGCAAAATGCCAAAATTCTTTGTAACTTCACGCCTTAGCAAACTCAGAAACCTTTGTTGATGGGCTTTCCAAACACTGCCGCCGCATATTTTTTTTGTATTCTGTTCTCGCTGATGAGCCACTCTTCTTTTTCTCAGAAAGAAAAAGTAGGGGTTGTACTCAGCGGAGGCGGTGCGGCCGGCATGGCACATATCGGAGTGTTGAAAGCTCTGGAAGAAAACCACATTCCGATTGACTATATCACAGGCACCTCGGCCGGTGCCATGATCGGCTGTATGTACGCCATGGGGTACACTCCCGCCCAGATTGAAAAACTGGTAAAGTCACAACAATTCCGTGACTGGACTTATGGAAATCTGGATAACAAATTCACCTATTTTTTCAAAAAAAAGGATGACAATGCTTCCTGGGCGGCATTTAAACTTTCTCTTGATTCTTCCTTTACCGCAAACCTGCCCACCAATCTGATTTCCTCCATTCCCATCGATTTTGCTCTTTTGGAAATGACCGCCAAACCGGCAGCCGGCGCACATTACAACTTCGACAGCCTGATGATTCCATTTCGCTGTTTGGCTTCAGATGTGGAAGCAAAAAAATCCGTTGTTTTCAAAAGCGGCGATTTGGCTCAGGCAATCCGGGCGTCCATGTCGTATCCATTCTATCTGAAACCCATTACCGTTGACGGAAAAATACTTTTTGACGGAGGGCTGTACAACAATTTCCCCACCGACGTGATGTATCATGATTTCTATCCCGACTTCATCATCGGAAGCAATGTGGCCGGCAAGTGGCATAACCCCGACGAAGACAATTTACTCTCTCAGCTCAGGGCGATGCTTATGAGCGAGACCAGCTTCGCCTTACCTTGCGAAAACGGTATTATAATCGAGCCCGGGGTGACAGGAGCAGGTCTGTTTAATTTTGACCGCGCCCAGCCTATTATTGACAGCGGATATGCGGCCACCATGCGTTCCATGGACAAGATCAAGGCTTCTGTTGCAAGAAGAACCACTGCCGAATATATGGAACTGAAACGCGCCCGGTTTGAGGAAAAACAAAAAGGGAAAGAGCTCGTTTTTGATACAATCTCCATCGAAGGGGTCAATAGCAATCAGGCTTATTACATCCGAAAAAACATCCGTCAGAAAGACAGACTTTTTACCGTAGCGCAATTAAAAAAGTCTTACTTCCGTCTTTCTCAGGACGAAAAAATCAAGAGCCTCTATCCGCTTGCCCGGTTCAATGAAAAAACCGGTTTTTATGACCTGCTTCTGAAAGCAAAAAAGGAAAAATATTTAAGCGCCGAATTTGGAGGGGATTTTTCCAACAGGCCAATCAATGAAGGGTTTATCGGTCTTCAATACAATTATCTTGGGAAAGTGGGTGTCAGTGTACAGGGAGATGGCTACTACGGCAAACTATACAGCTCGGCACAGGCCAAAGCACGAATTGACTTTCCTCTGGCCATTCCCATCTACCTTGAACCAAATCTGACTTATAACAGGTTTGATTTTTTCAAGAGCAGCAATGCCTTCTTTGAAGACAACAAACCTCCTTATCTCATTTCAAACGACCAATATGCCGAACTCAATGTGGGGATGCCGGTCAATAACCAGGGTAAAATTGTCATCGGAGGTGGAATTGCTGAAGTGGTGGATGAATATTACCAAACCACCAGCTTTTCACAGGCGGACACAACAGACAAAACATATTTCTACTATTACACCACACATTTGTCGTATGAACGCAATACGCTGAACAAAAAACAATATGCCAATGACGGCAGTTTTTTTCTTCTCAGCGCCCGGTTCAACCAGGGTGATGAAACATACGAGAAAGGATCGACTTCACCGAAAAGCGAATACATCCCTTATATTGCAAAGGATCATGAATACTTTTTGCTGAAGGGTGTTTATGATAAATATTTTCGATTCGGGAGACACGTAGCCTTTGGCATCTATGGAGAGGCTGTCTATTCTTCACAGGACATGTTTAACAATTACACCGCAACTGTTCTTTCTGCACCTGTGTTCCAACCCACACCCGAAAGCAGGACCTTGTTCCTGGAAGAATACAGGGCATTTAAATACAGCGCCATTGGGGCAAAAACGGTATTTACATTCGGAAAGAATCTGGATCTGAGATTTGAGGCCTATATGTTTTTGCCTTATCAGTCAATTAAACGAGGCGCCAATCAGCAAGCCCTTTTCGGAGGCATTCTTGAAACCAAGCATTACATTGGCGAAGCCGCACTTGTTTATCATACACCCCTTGGACCCATCTGTGCAAGCATCAATTATTTCGATACGCCTGTCCTCAGCACAGTTCCAGACCAGTTCAGCTTCATGATCCATTTTGGATACATTCTTTTCAACAAGCGTTCGGCAGACTGAACCTGAGCTTGTTTAACCCAACCGGTTTCCAATTTCAACGCACATTTACCATTTAAAATTGATCAGGCCTGAGCTGTAGGTCCGCCAAAATTCAGAGGCAGAACGTTTGGCATTTCAGTATCCTTAATAGGGCCATGCGCCTGTTCGAATTTAGAAACATTGTCTTTCAATGCCTTCAGCAACCTTTTGGCATGCTGGGGAGTCAGCACGATTCTTGATTTCACCTTGGCTTTGGGCACGCCCGGCATCATTTTGATGAAGTCAATAACGAATTCGGAATTTGAATGTGTGATTATGGCCAGATTCGAATAAATTCCTTCAGCAATTTCCTCGCTGAGTTCGATGTTTAACTGGTTGGGGTTATTTTGTTCTTCGCTCATGATCTTAATTTTTATCTGATGCACCTTTGACATTCAGCAGCATTAAAGGTAAAGATTTTTTTGATCCTGCCTGACGCGCCGGATGGTGATTGTTGCCGGCTCCTTTTATATTCCCGAAAATGCCCGGCTAAAACAATTATCTTTGCGGTCTTCAACCCTAAATAGCAAGCACATGGAACTGAACGTACGCGACAGCAACGGAACAACTTTAACCGAAGGAGATTCTGTAACGGTAATCAAAGATTTAAAAGTAAAAGGCGGTTCGGGAATCATCAAAAGAGGAACGGTGGTAAAAAACATCAAACTGACCGACAGCGAAGAAGAAATCGAAGGCCGTGTAGAGAAAACCCACATGGTGCTGAAAACCTGCTTTCTGAAAAAAATGTAATTACTCTCCGGCCTTTTGTCTATAAACTGTGGCTGTTGCTCAATCCGGCCAGGACATTGATGTCTTTGACTTCCAGGATTGTTTTTTCTGAGCCTGTTGAAACTGCCTGAATCATCGCTTTCCCAAGCGATCCGGTATCGGTAACCAGGCCCCTGAATAGCTTCAGAACAGAATACAATGGCGTGAAAACGGCGTACATAGCATTGTACAAACCCGTTCGCGATCGGATTCCTCTCTTTGGCTGAATATATCCCGGTCTGAAGAGATAAACCTTTTTGAATGGCAATGCCAGTAGGGCGTTTTCTGTCCTTCCCTTTACCCTGGCCCACATCCTCTTTCCTTTTTCGCTGCTGTCGGTTCCGGCACCCGAAATGTAACAGAAAGTCATGGCCTTGTTCATTTTCAAAAGATTATTTGCAACCGAAAGTGTCAGGTCGAAAGTGATTTTCCTGTATGCTTCTTCTGAAAGCCCGGCCGAAGACACCCCCAGACAAAAATAACAGGTATTGTAAGCACTCAACTCAACGGCCAGCAGGGAAAGATCCAGAAAGTCTTTGTGGATGACTTCCTTCAGCTTTGGATGTTTCATACCGCATGTCTGCCTGTTAATGACCAATACAGCCTTCACGGAGTCACTATCGAGGCATTCGTACAACACCCCTTTACCGATCATACCTGTCGAACCAAAAATGACAGCTTTTATTTCCATAGTTATCATACATGCGTCTTCTTATGAAGACGTTCCGGAGGAAAGTATATTTTAATTCTGTTCCCTGCCGGATTGCTTATAAAACTTGTCTTGCAAGTGCACTGATCAGAATACCACAGAAAAGATCAATCCAAAAAACAATCAAGCCTTCCAGTTTCTGATCCGCCATTCTGTACGCCGGCTGTTACTTAAAAAAGACCAGGCCACAATGCGGCTGGTTTTTTGTCCCTGAGCCATGTCAATGGTTTTGACGTCAACAGCGCCCGCTTTTTTCAATGCTTTGTAAACCCCGCGAAGGCTCTCGCTTTTGGAAATCAATGTGGTGAACCAAAAACAGGATTCCGGTATATCTGCGCTTTGCCCGATCATGGCATTGACAAAGGCCTGCTCCCCGCCTTCGCACCACAGTTCGGCATTCTGTCCGCCAAAATTGAGTTCGTTTGTCTTTGCTTTTTTGTAACCCAAATTTTTCCATTTCCGTTCTGTCCCGGCCATTGCTTCGGCCAGAGAGGAATGAAAGGGAGGATTGGAAATAGTCAGATCGAAGTGCTCTCCGGATTTTACGATTCCTTTGAAAATATCCGTAGCCGATTTCTGAAACCGGCATTCCATGTTTTTTGCAAGTTGTGGATTTGTCTTCATGATTTGCTTTACAGAATCAAATGCCTTCGGATCGATGTCGCTGCCGGTAAAACTCCAGCCATATTCTTTTATTCCGACAATCGGATAAACCATAGAGGCTCCCGTGCCAATGTCCAGTACCCTCACGGAATTCCCACGCGGGATGATACCGTTGTTACTGCCCGCGAGCAGGTCTGCGACATGGTGTATGTAATCGGCTCTGCCGGGAATAGGCGGACACAAATAACCTGCTGGAATATTCCATTCGGAAATTCCGTAAAACTGCATCAACAATGCCCGGTTGAGCATCAGAACGGCTTTGGGATCGGAGAAGTCTATGGTTTCTGTCTTGTATTTATTAATCGACACAAAAGCGGCAAGGGGCGGACACACCTCAATGAGCGCCTTAAAATCGTAAGCAAAACGATGCGGGTTCCGGGGGTGAAGACCTTTCTTTTCGGTTTGGGCTGGGTTGGATGGTGTGGTCATTGCTATTTTCGTTGTTATAAAGATAACGAAAAGGAACCCAGCTCTGATGCTACAACTCCATCAACCAAACCTCCGCCCGCTCAGATCAATTCATTTTGCGCGGCCTGTAATCTTTTTAGTTCCGTCAGTTCCTTTTCTTTTACCACCCAGGTTCCAGACCATCTGTCGTGCCAGCCCCGACTGCCGGGATCATTTCCAAAACAAGAAAAAAGCTCTAAGGGAACAATCCTGATCAGGGAGCGCAGCACAATCGTCCGAAGTTCCGGTTTGTTGCCGTATTCATCAATGACAAGCGTTCGCGTCAGATACTTGCCAGGGGTTCGTTGCCATTTGTATTCACAGAAGGCATACAGAAAGGGGTATAAAAGCAGGGCGACCAGGAAATTGATTAAACCAATAGTCAGGCTGACAGCTACATTGAAGTTTGTAAGATTCAACAACAGATCGAAAAAGTAACCGATGAAATAAATAATGATTTGAAAAGCGATCAGGTCTATAATAAAATGCCCAATCCGGGGTCCTGGCAGGACACTTTCTACCGGACGTACGCTCGTATACTCTTTTCTGCTTCGTTGGCTTTTGCCCTCGGCATCTTTTGACTCGACTGTCTTGTACCGTACTTCTGTCAGATCTGTGATTTTCTTCATTCCGGTTTCTTCAAAACATTCGACTTTTTAAGTCCCAATCCTTTCCAAAAATCTCTGGGTAGCTCATGGCGGCAGGTACTGATCCAAAAACACTTTTCACCACATCCAATCTGTAACCCGTGTCCAGCTTCTCATAACTCAGGCTTTGAAAAATCATTTTGTCCCAATCTCCCCGAAAGATCAAATCGCCCAAGCAGGAAGGATATTTTCCATAACGGATGTTGTAAAGTTCAATGTTTGCGGTGGCTGTTTTGAAATGCTGATCTACAAACTGCGCATTGGCCTTTTTGGGAGAAGTTTGTAAAGCCACAAGATGAAAGGGAAAAGGATAAAAAAAACGATTGCTATTTTCTTTGTCATATTGTACTTTGCTCTAGAATTCAGCCTCCTTCTCCACTCAGAGATTCTTTTCACATTCCAAAATCTTTAATGGGAGAACAAGACGCGATTTGCAAGAACAGCAAAGGTATCGCTAATTAATATCTTTCGAACGGTGAATGTAATTAAACGGAGAAGCCATAAAATAGTCGAAGGAAGCCAGCTTTCGGTGTCCGCACCCAAGCCACACCTGGCTCCTGCTGTCAGGATGCGTTGCATTGACCGGTGCCGGCCCGATACATTTATATTCACATACCAGTTCCTCTTCGTGCAAGCGGAACAACACTGCCCATCTGTACATTCGTAGCGAAATTTAGTTCGTAAAAAAAACAAATAGCCAAAGCACCAGGGCCACAAAATGTACCAAAGTCAGGTAGTATTCTCCTTTTTTCCTTCTCAGCATGTTCAGCCCCACGCTGCCCAGCAAAATCAGCAGTATTCCCAATCCCACAATGATAAAAAAGAGCAAACCTCCTCCTGTTTTTCCCGGGCCGCCGACAAACCCATTTTGAGACATCAGATAAGCCAGCAAGGAGACAAGGATTGTATAGACTGATGTCAGGATCAGAAGTCTTTTCCAGGGCGTAGCTGTCATCTTTCTCAGGTTAATTGCAGGGGATTGTGTAACGATCGCAGCCTCTTCAGGCCTTCTCTTCAGTAAACGTAAGTAATAACAGGGGCTGAAATAGCGACATTTATCGACTGCCGGAAATGATTGAGTGGATTGCGGTTTTTAGGGGGTGAATGGTAATTGGAGTGCTGTAAAAACAAGGTATTTTGGGTTTCAAAGCCTTCTGGTGTCCTTTGTAGCCTCATTTGCTTGCCCACAGTCCAAATTTTGGCACCGGCGGCGCTCACCCCGGCCCTCGCCATTAAAAATGGAAGGGACACCGACTGAAATGGAAAGATTCAAACGTCCCTCTTTTTGCTTTTCGCAGAGAGGGAGATTGAGGAGGTGAGTTGCTCTGTGACTGGGGCGTGCCGTGGCGCCCTTGTGTTTGCCGAAATGTTGATGTCGGGAAAAGCGTTAAAAAGGCCTACAGAGAGGTCTATTGTTTGCCTGATTTTTCTCTTGCCTCAATCAATGGCAATTCTTTTTTATACGTTTCAACATCCCATTTTATATTCCAGTTATTCACATATTCAGCCAATGGGGGGAGGCCAACTTCAGCGCGTCTTTGGTCTACATGATCCGGATCCTCCAGCGGAGAAACATAATAGACCAAAGTCTCAGTGTTTCTGCTAATCTGACTTCCATAAATCTGTCTTCTGCCGTGACCCAAAGCTGTTCTGTCTTCAAGTAAGGCCAATTCGCTTCCCGAAGCTTTTCCGTTTTTGACGGCATCTCTCATCATTGGCAAATATTTGTCACGCACAGCCATATCCGAACAATGCTGGATAACCAGGAACAAAGCCGCATTGCCGCTCTTGCCAACCGTTTCCTGACCCAGCCAGCCATATCTGTCCAGAATGTTTTCCACTTTAATCAAATCCACGGAATCCTTTTCTCTGATTGTTTTCCAAAGCGCTTTCATTTCAACCGATTTCAAACCAAACTTCTTTTCCGTTTCATCAATTTGCATTCTGTACTTCTGATCCTCCTCATAAATACTGTCGAGCTGATGAGCAAGCGGTTTATTCAGATTCTCTTCCGCTTTCTCTTTGTTTGCCTTGACCAGTCCGAGCAATGGATTCCATCTTTTATCGTCATACAGCGATTTAAAATCCGGGTCTATCGAGAGGTGGGCATAATCCACATAATTCATTTTAGTCACGATACGGTTTAAATTGAAGAAAGCGCTGTCCGGGACATTTGCCCTGGCCCATGCACAGGCTGCATTGTAACGGTCGTTTGCCATCCCTTTCCAGCCATTTGCTTTAAAAGCCGAAGAATAAGCATCCCCCGCCTCTTTGTATTTGCCGGCAGCATAAAATGAGTCCGCTTTGTGGATGAATCCGGAATAGATCTCAACGATGTTCTGACTGAACGAAACAATATACGTCATCAGAAACAGTGAAAGCAAAAATGACTTTTTCATTGTTGGCATGTTCATACTTTGGGTTTTACAAATTAACTGAAATCTCCCTATTGATTGCAGGGAACATTCCGCATTCCCGCATAAACATAAGCAATAAGAGAACGCTTTTTCCCGAGAATTATCAGAGGTGCCGTTTGAATGAGCAGGTGGGAGGTTCCAGAACGTGAAGTGCTACATGTTTAACGGGAAATAAAAAAATGCAGGTTCTGGTAAGCAGAACGGCAATTCAAGAACTCTTTTAATGATTTATCTAAAAACAAACAGGGCCCCGTTTCCGGAGCCCTATTTTAATTTATAAGAATCAACTGTTAATCCTGTTCTTCCATCTCTGCTTCTTTCTTGGAAGCCATGAGACGGTCGTATTCTTCTTTGGATCCGACAATGATTTTCTCGAATTCGCGCTGACCGGTACCGGCCGGGATGAGGTGACCGACGATCACGTTTTCCTTCAGGCCATTGAGTGTATCGATCTTTCCGGCAACAGCGGCTTCGTTGAGCACCTTTGTTGTTTCCTGGAACGACGCGGCAGAGATGAAGCTGTTTGTCTGCAGGGATGCGCGGGTAATACCCTGCAATATCTGTGAAGAGGTAGCAGGTACGGCATCGCGCGCATCCACCAGTTTCTTGTCTTTGCGTTTGAGCATGGAGTTCTCATCGCGCAATTTGCGGGCGCTGATGATCTGTCCGGCTTTCAACGATTCGGAATCGCCTGGTTCAGCAACAACTTTCTTCGCGTAGAGCTTATCGTTCTCTTCCATGAAGTCTGATTTGTTTGAAATCTGCTGTTCAAGGAACATGGTATCGCCCGGATCTTCGATGTACACCTTGCGCATCATCTGACGGACGATGACTTCAAAGTGTTTGTCGTTGATCTTCACACCCTGTAAACGGTACACTTCCTGAACTTCATTGACCAGGTACTCCTGCACGGCAGTA
Source organism: Bacteroidota bacterium (assembly GCA_003151415.1). GTDB lineage: Bacteria > Bacteroidota > Bacteroidia > Palsa-965 > Palsa-965 > Palsa-965. The sequence goes on along the minus strand of PLXK01000183.1, from coordinate 1,373 downwards.
GGACCTTTGATGGCGAGGATGTCGGTCGGGCTGATAGAGCCATCGGACAGGGATTCGCCGGCTTTGATGAAGTCATTTTCCTGTACCAGGATATGCTTGGACAACGGAACCAGGTAAGTCTTGCGTTCGCCGGTTCTTGATTCAACAAGTACTTCCCGGTTACCCCGTTTGATTTTACCAAAAGTTACAATTCCATCAATCTCGGCAACAACAGCAGGATTGCTCGGGTTACGGGCTTCGAAAAGCTCGGTAACGCGTGGCAGACCACCGGTGATGTCACCCGATTTACCTAAAGAACGCGGGATCTTAACCAGGATCTGACCGGCTTCGATTTTCTCGTTGTGGTTCACGATAACGTGAGCGCCAACAGGAATGTTGTAGTTTTTGAGGATGTCTTTATTGAGGGTGATTTTGATAGAAGGATTCTTTGTTTTATCCTTTGTTTCGATGATCACCTTTTCTTTGAATCCGGTTTGCTCATCCGACTCTTCGCGGAAAGTGATGCCTTCTTCAACGTTGTCAAATTCGATTTTACCGGCGAATTCAGATACGATAACGGCGTTGTAAGGATCCCAGTCGCAAAGCAACTGTCCTTTTTTCACTTTGTCACCCGGTTTGATATAAAGCTGAGAACCGTAAGGAATGTTACCGGTATTGAGCACGATGCGTGTATTGGCATCGATGATCCGCATTTCTGCCGAACGGGCGATAACCACATCGACAGCTACACCGTCTTTGTTTTTACGTTTCACCACGCGCAACTCTTCAATTTCTGCGATACCGTCGTATTTGGCTTCGATCTTTGAAGATGCGGCAATGTTTGATGCTGTACCACCCACGTGGAAGGTACGAAGTGTAAGCTGTGTACCTGGCTCACCGATTGACTGAGCGGCGATAACACCGACAGCTTCACCGAGCTGTACCATTCTGCCTGTGGCCAGGTTACGGCCGTAGCATTTGGCACAAACCCCGTTGCGGGATTCGCAAGTCAGCACCGAGCGGATTTCAACCGATTCGATCGGAGAGTCTTCGATGATGGACGCGTAGTCTTCTGTGATTTCACTTCCGGTTTCGATGATCAGTTCTCCGGTCAAAGGATGGAATACATCGTGCACGGCAGTACGGCCAAGGATACGGTCATACAGGCTTTCCACAACTTCATCGTTCTTCTTAAGGGGTGTGGCAATCAGACCGCGCAGTGTGCCGCAATCCAGTTCGTTGATGACAACGTCCTGTGCAACGTCAACGAGTCGGCGAGTGAGGTAACCGGCATCGGCTGTTTTCAGAGCCGTATCGGCAAGACCTTTACGGGCACCGTGGGTAGAAATGAAATACTCAAGAATGGACAGACCTTCTTTGAAGTTGGACAGTAC
>PLXK01000195.1 GCA_003151415.1 Bacteroidota bacterium | reverse complement strand
TAGGGAAATAAATACTTGTGAGCCGACTATACTTTATCACGTACATATTGATCCGCAGTGGTTATACAATCACCATGTTGGAGATACAGTTCATTTTGATTACTTATTGAAAGAAATATTTTTTGAAATAAAGAGAAAAGACAGTAATTATTATATACATAAATAAAACAAATAAGTTAAAACTTCATGAATAAAAACTCAATAATTGCCTTTATTATCCTACTGAGCATAACAAGAGGATTTGCACAAACATGGTCAATGGACAAAACACACTCTCATGTTGGATTTTCAATAAAATACCTTACCGTTGCTAATGTGGTCGGAGAATTCATCTCTTTTGATGCAAAGGTCAGTTCAGCCCAATCGGATTTTTCTGATGCTTCTATTGAATTTAATGCGGACGTTAACAGTATCAATAGCAATGAAGGGGGGCGTGATACATATTTGAAGGGAGCAGATTTTTTTGACGCTAAACAATTTGGTACTATTATTTTTAAAAGCAGCTCTTTAAAAAGAATTAAAAATAATGAATATAGTCTTTCGGGCTCACTGACTTTACATGGCATTACAAAACCTGTGATATTTATCCTAATTTATAACGGAACAACTATTAATGAATATAATAAGAAAACAGTAGCAGGATTTAAAGTAACGGGAACGATCAAGCGTGCAGATTTTAATCTTGGAGTAGATTTCCCTCCCCCAATGTTAGCAGACGAGGCGCAACTTGAAGCTGATCTATTCTTAAATAAAGACTAAACTATTTCTATATAAAGAAATGATAAAATTCAGATCAATAAGTAAATCAAAAGTATTACTGTTTTCATTAATAATATTGTCCTCTATATACGTTTTTGTAGTAAATGAATACTTGTATTTAAAAGACAATCCGGAAAGCATAGTGCGGTATAAATCCATGTTGTTGCTTTTGATACCCCATGTCATTTTTGGCTTGACTGCCTTAGTGATAGGCCCATTCCAGTTTTCAGAAACACTTCGAAAAAACAATCTTAAACTTCATAGAAAACTTGGTAAAATTTATATAATTGCAATTTTATTGGCTACTCCTTTTGCTATTCTTATGAATATTTATTATCCCATTGATGGCATCAAAGCAACACTCGCTTTTCAAAATATAACTCAGGCAATTGTTTGGGCCTTTACTGCTGGAATGGCTTGGCTCGCAGCAGTAAAACAACAGATTACAATACATAAAATGTGGGCAGCAAGAAGCTATGGCATCACTTTAGTTTTTGTATTCTCAAGAATTTACAACCCAATGCCATTATTTATTGAGAATTCCGAAATAGATGATTTCACTCATTTTTTATGGATTTTGGTCGTTCTAGCTTTGATTATTCCTGATGTTTTGGTTTTTAACAAAAAACTATTTAGTGTAAAGAAGAAAAACAGTAGCTATCTACATAAATAATTAAATCTGTAGCCTGAACTTTATAACAAAGTAAGTTGAACTTTATAACAAAGCAGTTGGTTTTATTTCGCCATAAATTTGTATCAGTAAAAACCAATAAAAACCAACAAAATGAAAACAATAGATAAAATTTACATCAATGGTCAATTTGTGAAACCACACGGTAACGAAATGATCGACCTTATCAATCCAACAAACAATCAATTAATTGGCAAAGTGCTTTTGGGTAACGAAGCAGATGCACGTATTGCTATTAAAAGTGCAAAAGCTGCCTTTAAAGAGTTTTCGCAATCAAGTAAGGAGGTTAGAATTAATTACCTCCAAAAATTACATGATGCTGTTATTGAAAGAGTGGAAGACCTTAAAGAAGCAACTGTTGAAGAATATGGTGCGCCAATGCAACGTGCAATTTGGTCAAATCGTATTGCTGCGGATAGCTTTCTGCATTTCAAAAAAGTATTAGAGGATTACAATTTTGAAAAGCAAGCCGGAGATTCAAAAGTAATTATGGAACCATTGGGTGTAGTTGCAATATTTACTGCATGGAATTCCAACTCAGGTTCTATTTGTGTAAAATTAGCTGCTGCCATTGCTGCGGGTTGTACAGCAGTTATAAAGCCAAGTGAATTCAGCGCAATTCAAACTCAAATACTGGCAGAGTGTTTTGATAAAGCAGGCTTGCCTCCTGGCATCATTAATATAGTCAATGGTCGTGGTGACGTTATCGGGCCAGAACTTAGTCGCGATCCTGATATTACAAAAATCGCTTTTACAGGTTCAACAGTAGTAGGTAAAATGATTGCTCGTGATGCAGTTGATACAATGAAAAGAGTAACGCTTGAATTAAGTGGAAAATCTCCACTTTACCCTTCAATTCTCGGAATAATTGACTTGATTTAAGGGTTTTAAGATTAAAGCAATTCTCTGAAATAATCAGATGACTGGATGTAAAAAAAGAGGAGAAAATAGGTGGTTAACATGAGTAAGGTTATTTTTCCTGAAAATTGGCCCAAATGCCCTCTTTCTTGATTCAGCTAGACGCTTCAGAAATCACGATCAAATTCTCCGAAAGCAGGTTCACTCCCTAGAGGCCATGAAACAATCGGACAAACACAATCTATTTAAGGATTCTGATTAGGGCCAAATCCTCCTCAAATCGGTTCGACAATCGTCCAGGTAGCTCCACCCATCAAGAAGCTCCTGATTATCAGGGGCTTTTTTATTTCGATATTTGAAACTGAGCCCTCTGAGATTGATTGTCAGATGTTTATTGGTTCGATCCAAATATGATCCTTTGCAGGTTTGTAGTTGAGGATGTACAATTTGTGCAATAATTGTGCAATTAAGCAACTACCGAGAAAAAGCCGGTAGTTCAAAGCAAAAAAAATTAGCTAAATGAAAGTTCGCATTATGCGAACTATTTCGTACCTTTGTTATAGAAATAAAAGAATGAATGAATATCGTCGCATTTAGAACGCTCAGGGCTTTTTACGAAAAGCACTGGGATTGTGAGCAGCAATTAAAAACATGGTATAAGGAGGCAACGAAGGCAAACTGGAAATCACCGGAAGATGTAAAGGACATTTTTGCAAGTGCCAGTATAATTGCAGACAACCGGATGGTTTTTAATATTAAAGGAAATAAATACCGGTTGATAGTCAAATTTAATTACAAATACGGATGGGCATGGATCCGGTTTATTGGTACGCATGCCGAATATGACCGAATTAACGCAAAGACAATTTAACCTGAAGTAACATGAAAATAGCACCGATAAAGAACGAAAAGGATTACCAGAAAGCACTGAAAGAGTTGGAAAAAGTCTTTGATGCTAAACCAAAAACCCCTGAAGGGGATCTTGGGCAAATGCTTGTTCTCCTGATTGAAGATTATGAAAAAAAGCATTATCCAATTGGCCCACCAGATCCGATCGAAGCCATCAAATACATGATGGAGGAAAAAGGATTAAAAAATAAAGACGTGGTTCCCTATTTTGGAAGTAAAAGTCTTGTATCGCAGGTGTTGAATGGGGAGCGTGCACTTTCTTTAAAAATGATACGGGCCTTGCATAAAGGGCTTGGGCTTCCCTATGAAATTTTGCTGGCGGAATAAACAGGATCATATCGAAGTAAAGTCATGACAGCCTTCTCTGCACAAGATTCACTCGGACTCATAGAAACCCTTGAAAACTGGATCGAAATAAACCGTCCAGCGGAAAATATTCGCCATCAAATCGATTTAGGATATAGAATAGAGGGATTATGCATATAACTATTCGAGGTCCGTCCGGAATTTCAAAAACCGGAAAACATCCTTCATCATGATTATGCGAAAGCCACCTTTGTCAAATCTTCAAATACCTGGAAAGTTTATTGGATGCGTTCTAACCTGAAATGGTACTCTTATGATCCAAAGCCCAAAGTGAAATCGCTGAAGGATTTCTTAAAACTTGTTGACGAAAATATACACGGCTGTTTTAAGGGCTGAGTCATCCGAAATTTCCGGATAAGTCATTCCTCCTTATTTTGAGCAAAATAGTCTCTAAATCCTTCGGTATTCGGTTCGGCATTGTGTCAAGTAGTTCCACCCATCAAGAAGCTCCTGATAATCAGGGTTTTTTTTCTTTCCATACTTGAATCTGTTTTCTCTCTAATTGATTGCCAGATGAGTATCGGCTCGATCCCTGAATGATTCTTTGCAATTTCGTCACCTGGAAATGCTGTAAAACGCAACCAAAGGGAAACGTTCGGTAATTCAACTTGGAAAAGAAAATTAAGCCCTGTCAACAGTTTGTGGAGTTATCATTCTTTATTTTGCTTCACTATGTATTTGATCTTCCAATTTGAATAGTAATTCGTTGCTGTTCCAAGTCCAACTTTAGTACGGCGGATGTCCAAATTCTGCTCATCCTCGATGGGCTCTGGTTCATATTGTTTCGTGGTTTCATTAAACCTTACCTGGGAACCATAAAGCTGAGGTTTGTTCTCATGAACCCTTATGCGGTCAATTAAAAGAGCAACATCACTCCAGTCCGCCTCCCCTTTATTCGCAGCTGCCTCTATTAGTGGTTCGTATTTTTTTTGAGCCTCATAATCTCCGTGTTGAATCACAAGAAAGGCAGAAAGCGCGGCCTTCTTTCCAACATCTGATATCATTGGCCATCCATTTTTCTTGATAATTGTTTTGAGTTCCATCAAATTACTGTCCCACAATGGTTGATAATACTTAATGATTGAATCCTGTCGCTTTTTTTCCGGGTCGAACTTGCTTTCTAACAGTTGTGATGGCCGGAAATAGGTTTGGTCCTTGATAAACATATTCCAAAGTTCCATCGAAAGGTTTCGGTTTTTTAGTTTTCCATTCTTCGATTCATACTTGGTAATTTGTGCATTCCTAAGTTTTTCCCAACGGCGATCATCGATAAGTGAAAACATATCAGGATCGCTAAAGGCAAATACGGTTGAATCTTTTCGCAGAGATAATGCCAGGAAAAAGAATGCGGAATCGGGGTTTTTCATTAAGGCATATATACATGATAGATTGTAATTATTAACGGCATTGTTTGGATCGGCTCTAAGGGTTGTTCTCATCAGTCCGATCGCCTTCTTATACTCACCTGCTTTGACCGCGATGTCGAAAGGGGTGTCTTTGCGTATATAAAGAGTATCCTTTCCGACAATGTATAATACCCAGCCTGTTGTATCAAATTTGGGCTGAGCATTTGAAGTGCTTAATTCTAATACAATAAGGAAGAATAGTGTCAAGTTTGTTCTCATGTTTATTGATTTTATTGCATAGATTTCTAGACCCTTTAATTGTGATTCCATAAACAATTATAAACATCGTAATTACATTTTTCGTTGTGCTTCCATTGGCTTCCTATTCTTTCTGGAATTCGATTGTCAACGCACATATGTCTGTATTCACATTCTTTGCATATTTCGATATCATCCTTTTTCAAGCACCACAGCGCCTGAAATTCTTCCGTCTGAATAACCTCTGCCAAGGAGACGTTGTTAACATTGCCAAATGAGTGATCAGTATTTGGCACATTCTTAATATTCCCCTGAATATCGATAACCACTTTTTGATTAAAATAAGTGTGGAACCCTTGCGATTCGCAAAACAAGTCGATGTTCGGTCTGAAATCGGAGGCGTCTATTCTGGATCTCTTCAAACTATAATCTATCATTCGGGTATTGTAAGAAATTGCCTGCATGCCAAAATGAAAATTCTTGAGAATTCTATTCTGAGGTGAATTATAAACTATTAGATGGTGGATGCGACGGTACTTATTAACCAATTGACTGAGCATTGACTCTGAGAAATGCACATTGTATTTTACCAGCACCTCCACCGAGCGGAAAGCGCTTTTGTCAAAATAAGAAAGAACCTTACTTACCAAATTAAAATCTCCTTCTCCATGAAAAACCACCTGAATAAACCGGCAGCCGAGAGCAGATAAGTCCACTATCAAATTTGGTACATTTACTTTAAGTTCATCTTTTATCTGTAAAATAGCATTTGAAATGCCGCAAGGGGCCTCATAAGATAGTTCAATGGCGGGGAATTGCTTTAATTCTTCTTCTGTTTTGCAAAACAAGATGTATTCATTATCCTGCAAAAAGACGAAATATTTGTCGAGCACTTTCCAATTTTCCTGATCTATAGACTCCTTAATTGTACTTATTGTTTGTCCTTCACAATCTTGCAGGAGTTCAAATAGGGAATTAGGGATATATGAAAAAACCGATCGATTCAGATCATAAATTATGCTTCTTCCGAACCCCTTAACTGGAATACAACAGGGGTATATTTTGAAAAAAAGAGTTTGAGGAATCATCTTTGTTGCCTAAATATTTCTATTAGATTTAAAGGCAGATTGAAATTGGTTTATAAAAAGGAGCAACGCGCATTTTAGTGGTTTGATGTGCGTTTGACTCGACCAGTAGTGGGGCCAAAGCCTGTTTACTATTAAATGACGTGGATGACCACCATTCGAAGGCAACCGGCATTTGTTCTTTTTGGCTTGCCCCCAGACTTATTAGATTCTTCGCGTCGGCCTTTCTTAATTTGGACATGTTAATTTGCTAAAAATTAATTTTTCGAGGTGGTAATTGCATGGAGCTGAAACCTGTTTAAACTGACCAATGGGATTAACTTCCAAAAAAATATATTCTTGATTCACATCAACGACCATGTCTATCGAGCCGGAACGGAACCCCAATGAAGTCATTAATTTACAAAGTTTGATGCTGACCTCGGTCGGCAGAATATAGGGGCATACGCGATTTGGTTTATCGTGATTATAATTCCGGAAGTCAATGGCTGTTTTATGGTCATTCTGTGAAAATATTGCGGAGCTATAACAGATCTCATCGAGGTAGAAAATGCGGAGCTCATATTTTTTCAGGAGACATTCCTGAAACAATGCAGGTGTAAACTTCGACGGAAAACGTTTTATCGTATCGTAATTTAGCAAAGTTGTGTTTGCATAATAATTCATGCCTGCGAAATTGACTTGAAGTCGTTCCCGAATTGCCTTTGTAATAACATTACGATTGTGCGAATTGCAAAATCTTAATGCCGTTTGTCTATTGGAAGTTATCATTGTGTTCGGCACCTTCAGACCTGCAAGTATTGCTTTTCGTAAAATATTCAATTTATTAAGATAATTTTCGACATATGAGCCAATGTGATTCATGTCTTTTAGACGCGAATGGATCAGTTCCTCTATTTTATATAATTCCCCTCCTATCTGAGTGTCTAATTGATCATTTACTCCCTTATTCAATGTTTTTATAGCTTTCTGTTCAATATGAAAATAACCCCTCCGATACCAATAGTGACTTATTGCTTCAAGATCAATTTTATCTGCTCCTTTGGTGAGTATAATTTGCCAATTATTGCCGATCAGTTGCGCTTCTTCAAAAGCGAAATGATTCGTTTCATTGAACCTCGTAAAGGGCCTTTTGAAATAATGTAGCCAGTCAATCACCTCATCGGTGGACATTTCATATTCCTCACTAAAGATAAGAAGCATTGAAAATCAAATTTTAATACGGTGGTGTTTCCCCCCTCCTCATGTATAGTATGTTTTTCGAAAAACAAAAATCCAATGACTCAATTGAATATTGCACTCCGAAACAGCAAATGCATCGTTTTAGGTACATTTAATGATTTTATTCAACGGATACGGGAATATGGTCCTATTTTAAGGTCTGGAGCAATAGCCGTTCCAACTGTCAACTCATCCGTATGCATGCAGCCGTCAGCATCATTACATTGAACGGTAATCCCTCCATTAATTGCAAGAGCATGGGATTTACCCAGTATAGTCTGTTTCAGATTCTCAGATTCGAATTTGTCAATGGACTCGAAAATTCTCTTTTTATTTGTTTTCATATAAATATGTTTTAAAATGGTTAAATTAGTTGTTACATATAAAATATTCCATTTAAAATTGTTCGCAAATATATGATAGCCATTGAAGCCAATCCAAATCATCTTTAGCCCGATTTTAAGGTGTTGGTCAGCGTCACAAGATGGATAGATCGCCTGTTTTATTCGCTTTACCCTTCAATTCTCGGAACAATTGACTTGATTTAAGGGTATTAAGATTAAAGTAATTCTCTGAAATAATCAGATGACTGGATGTAAAAAAAGGTGAGAAAATAGGTGGTTAACATGATTAAGGTTGTTTTTCCTGAAATTGGCCCAAATGCCCTCTTTGTTGATCCCGCTAACGCTTCATAAATCTGGATTAAATCCTCTATAAACAGGTTCAGGCCCATGTAGCCCTGAATGTTGATCCGCCGGAGGCGGTGAGATCTACTTTAGAGGTGCGGCTGGTTACGGATGCTCAACATGTCCCAGACTGTTGATTCGTTCCAGATCTTCTTGAAACCGGTTCGACAATCGTCCAGCTAGCTCCACGAAGCAGAAAAACCCCGATGCGATCTTTGATCTGCTTCGGGGTTTTTCGCTTCGTGGATCTGAAGTGATCGCCCTGTCCGTTGGTAAGAAAGCTTTTTGCCCCTTTCGCCTATCAAAATACGCCATTCACTCAATCAGGCCTACCAACCACTCATTCTGGCTTTGCCCGCTGTTTTTTTGCCTTATCTTCGATAGCAGTGCCAGCTTGGCCGAGGGATAGTATGACAATATGCTGAATGAAAAATTCCTTAAAACGCTTTTTTGCTTTCTGCTTTTAATGGGCTTGCTCCAATCTTGCAGTTTTCATCTCTCACCACCTTTTGTCTTTCATCGCAACACTCCATTTATCTGTTTCAAAAAGGAATGCAGGGTAAGGGTCAATGCCCACCACATGAATCAAAAAAGGGGAGGTTCTCCCGGTCGTTTGCATTCAAAATCCTGGCATTCCAGAAAACTCTCGAAAACAGAAAAAAAGAAAACAAACCATCCTCCCAAAAAATCGGATCCGCAGAGACCCATGTTTTAAACAAGTCCAATCGCTGACTGGGGCGACAGGTAATGGAAAACAAGAGCAGTCATGTTTCCGTCCACAGGTCAAAACCAACCATTGGCTAAACGCTTTCAGCAAACCACGCAATGGCTGATATTGGGCCTTTATTTAGGCTAAATTTAATGAGCGGGATGAAAAACCAGTTTACGGCCGATTGACCATCCTATTGGTATATTTACAAAAAAAAATAATGAAAAAACAAATAATTGTATTTGCTTTTCTGATGCTGTCAGCTGGATTGAATGCACAGACCAAAGATCAAAAAAATAACATTTCTCTGGGAGGCGGGAAAGAATGTTATAACGGAGATTTGGGTAATTCCTGGTTTAGTCCGGGCGAGGAGTGGTATGGTTTTGTGCATGCAAGTTACAGTCGTTATTTGAATCCCTCGTTCGATATGCTTGCCTTCGGAACGGTGGGTGATATTGGCCGCTGCAGAGCCGATGATTCACCAGTGAACACCTTGAATCTGTATGCGCGGATGAGCTCCGGTGTTGTTTGCTTAAAATACAAATTTGCCAATGGGTATTTGTTCGGGGAAGATTCAAAAATAGCACCCTATATTTTCTTTGGTGCCGGCATCAGCAATATGACAGATATCTGGAATCACAAGGATGTGAATCCCGGTACGTATTATTCCATCAATGCCGGTGGAGGTTTCAAATACAATTTCTGCAAAAGATACAGCATCGGTTATACCATTGGATTTGGTTATTTCACTTCAGACGGACTCGATTACATTGTCAAATCCAAAGGCCCCAATGATGCATATATGCAGCATACATTTTCAGCAGGTTTTAATTTTTAATTCGGTTTTCCGTTTCCTAAATCAAACAAGAATAATGTAAAAAATATGAAAAAACAGATTTTCCTGTTGGCTTTTCTTCTTTTTTCCGCCATGGCAGGCGCCCAGACCAAGGATGAGAAAAATAATATTTCTTTCGGCGGCGGCAAGCAGTGCTACAACGGCGATTTGGGTAATTCCTGGTTTGACCCGGGCGAGGAATGGTATGGTTTTGCCATGGTGAGTTACAGCCGTTATCTAAACAGATCCTTCGATGCCCTGGTCTTTTGCACGGTAGGCGATATCGGTCGCTGCAGGGACGCAGATGCTGATCCGGCAATTTTGAATTTGTATGCGCGAATGAGTTCGGGCATGCTTTCGGTGAAATACAAATTTGCCAATGGTTACTTGTTGAAGGATGAATCCCGGATAGCACCTTATGTTTTCCTCGGTGCTGGCATCAATAACCTGACTGACATCTGGACACATGATCGTGTGAATCAGGGAAATTACCTGACAATAAACGGGGGCGTGGGATGTGGCTATAATTTTGCGAAACGATATACTGTGGCCTACAACATCGGCTTCGGTTATTTTACCTCAGACCGTCTCGATTATGTGGTCAAGCCCAAAGGGCTCAATGACATGTATATGCAACATACCTTTTCGATTGGATATAATTTCTAATTGTTTCGCTGACGTTTGGATCAGTCCTGTTCCAAAGGGTATTTGATTCCCGCCACAATACCAACAGCCATGGGGATAACAAAGTTGGGTGGCTGCGGATCATTCGGGTTGCTGGAGTTTAATGTCACATCTGTTTTGAGTTCTGCAAAGACGGTTAATTTCCCGAATTTTATTTGTCCGCCTGCGCCAAGACGAAAGAACCAGGCTTGTGCGCCTGAAGCTGAATTGCCACTGAGTTTGTTTTGCGGTGTGAAATTAGCCTGATCATAGGGGCCATAGCTTTGTGTTCCATTGGGAACAAGGGTTAAGCCGATACCGCCAAATGCATAAAAACCATGGTCTTCTTCATCCGGTATGTAAAACAGGTGTTCGTATTGAAGATAAAGTTCATGAAAATGGAAGTTGTATGTTACCGGTATGGTAATCATTGCGGAGGTAGACAAATTGTTGGCAAGAGCGGTGGTGGTTGAACTGAATGTGCTGCCAAGGCCATAAGTAAAACCTGCAGCCAATGCATTGGTTTCGTTAAACAAATAATCACCCCTTAGATCTATGCCGGGACTTTGCGTTTTCAAAGCGCCGTAATTCATGAAAGACAATCCTGCACCGATGCTTAATTTGTCTGTGTCGAAATTTTCAATGCCGGGAACATTTTTTCCGTCAATGGTTCGGGCGCACATCGATTCAGAAACGACCGCGCAAAGAAAAATCACCGGCAAAAGACGAAGGTGGATCATTTTTAATACTGGAGTATGTGAATAAGCGGTATAAATATATTCATTTAAGGGGAATGAAAGGGGGCATTGGGTTGAGCGCCTTCAAAGCGCATCGGCCACAGTAAAGGTACTTCCCCCAACAAAAACCAAATCTCCTTTTCCAGCCTTTTTCTGGGCGGCAAGAAGAGCTTTCCTGACTGTCGGGTAAGCTGCGCCTTTCAGTCCCTTGTTTTTTGCCATGGCCTGAAGTGTATGGGCATCCAATGCGCGCGGAACAGAGGCCTTGCAGAAAAAGTAATCTGCTTTCCGCGGAAAGAGGTTCAGTATTTTGCTGATGTCCTTGTCGCTGACCATCCCCAGAACAAACAAAAGTTTGCGGTGGGGGGTAAGGCGGATCTGTTTTAGAACTTCCCTGATACCGGCTTCATTGTGCCCCGTATCTGCAATGGTCAGTGGTTTTGCACTGAGTTGTTCCCATCTCCCCCGAAGCCCTGTCAGCTTTGTGACATCTGAAAGTCCCTCCCGGATATGTTTTTCTGAAATGTCGAAACCGTATTCATTGAGTAAAACGAGCGTCTGAAAAACGGTAGCGATGTTTTTTTGCTGATACAAGCCGGTCAGATCAAAGAAAAGATTCTTCAAAAACACATTCTTTTCGCTGGAAATATTGAAAACAAGTGTTGCCTTATTGCTCTTCTTTTTAACGGGTATTGCTTTGTAGTGTTCGTCTGCAAAGATCAATTGGGATTTTTTCGCTTTGGCAATCCGTTTAAACACGGCCTTGACTGTAGTTTGAGTTTCCCCGATTACCACAGGAACCCTCGGCTTGATAATGCCTGCCTTTTCAACGGCGATTTTTTGAAGTGTATCGCCAAGCAAATTCATGTGATCGTTACTGATATTGGTGATAACAGAAACCAGAGGGTTTATCACATTGGTGGAATCAAGTCTGCCCCCAAGCCCGGTTTCTATTATCGCGATATCTACCTGTTCATGGGCAAAGTAGTCGAATGCAAGTCCTACCGTCCATTCAAAAAAAGAGGGCTCGATTTTTTCGAATTCCTTTTTGTATTTTCCCACAAAGCGAATGATGTACCGGCGTGGAATCATTTTGCCGTTGATCCGGATTCGCTCACGAAAATCCTTGAGATGAGGAGAGGTGTACAGGCCCACTTTCAGGCCCCTGCTTTGGAGAATGGCTGCCAGCATATGCGAAGTGGAGCCTTTGCCATTGGTACCTGCAATATGTACGGATCTGAATTGACCTTCGGGATTGCCTAGTAGCTGACAAATAGCCAGTGTATTATTCAGGTTGGCTTTATAGGCGGCTGCTCCGATACGTTGAAACATCGGCAACCGGGCATAGAGATAAGAAAGTGTTTTGGAGTAAGCAGATGTCATTTATAAGGAGCTGTTTTGCAAAAGATGTTTACCCTTGAGCAAAATTCGCTATTCTGCCATTTATTTGAAAGAGAAATTAAATATATAAGTGCCATGCTGTTCGGAAGCCCCGTCGGGGCTTTTGTCAAATTTGGCGCCTAAAGCCGCCTGTCTGGCTTTTGCCCAAAGCACAGAACTGGTTGTTGTCGACCCTTTGGCTGTGGGTTGCGCTTCTGTAACGGTTCCGTCTTTATCAACGGTTATCGACACAACCACAACACCTTCTTCCTGTTCATTGCTGACCAAGGTGGCCGGCACCACAAGCCGACGGTTTTTCAAGTGAGCTCCTGTTCCTGTTCCCGGTCCTCCTGGTCCTGGTCCTCCGAATCCTCCCGGTCCTGTGCCTCCTGTTCCGTCACCGGGTGTGCCCGATCCTTTTGCATTGGGATTGCCGTTGGGATCGCCCTGATTGCCTGGCTTATCTCCCGTTCCGTGGCCTCCCGAAACCTTTTTGCTGCTTGTTTCCCAACTGGCAAGAGCTTTCATCAGGTCATTGCTGGGTTGTGGGGTGGGTGGCTTAACGGATTCAATGATTTTTTCGGTATGCTTTTTAGGGATCTTTTTTTCTGTATGCTGGAGCGTGGCTGTTTCCTCCACATCGTTTACAACAACATTGTTATCTGCCGGATTGGAAGGTGAGGCTGCACTCTGAACCTTGGTCAGGTTTGCCGTTGGTGTGGCGGGGTTATCGCCGCTTCCATCATTGTCGGTTCCCAGCGACACTTCAACGCCCGGTGCGCCACCGGAATCGGCAGGAAAAGGTGGATTGGGTATGTGTATCATAAACAGAAAAAGGAAAAGAATAAGCAAGCCATGAAAACCAAAGGTGATGACCATAGGTATCAGTCGGGAATCCTTATCTTCTGTGAACTCAGCCATTGTTTATACTTATCTTAATTCTGAAGGGGTTTCATTTGCATTCCGTTTCCAATAGACATCTGTTTAGTTTGAAATGGCAGTTTCCCGTTTGCAATTAAAGGTGCTGATTCTTTTTTTTCTCTTTGCCCTCTGTCCATTGCCAACTTATTTCGAAGGTTTTGTTGCCAGCACCATTTTCACTTTCAGCTTGTCGCCTATCTGCAAAACATCCACAAGGTCCTGTACGGATAACGATTGATCGATGCGTACCATCACAGTCGGAGAGGCTGCATTTGTTTTTTTGAGTTCAAAGAGAATAGCCGGTTCAATCTGATCGAAACGGACCGGGGTATTGTTGATCATGTATGTCCTGTCCTTATTTATCGTCAGGCTCACCGGCTTGAGAATGACGTTGGATGTTTTCTTTGAATTGGGAAGCATGAGCTTGACCACATTTGGGTTTCCCAGAATGGCCACGATCAGGAAAAAAAGCAAAAGAAAGAACATGATGTCGTTGAGCGACTCTGTGCTGACTTCGGCATGTTCTTTTGTTCTTCTTCTTAAATTCATTTTTGGCCTGGTGTTGGGGTGTTGATGTATTTAGGTGTTGAAGTGAAAGCGTTGAGCCCTTCCTTATTTTGAAGGTTCCTGGAGCAGGTCCATGAACTGGACGGTGCTTTTTTCCATTTTGTTGATCACCTTTTCGACCATGGAATTCAATATGAAATAACCCAGGAAAGCCAATATACCTACGATGAGTCCGCCTGCGCTGGATACCATTTTGGTGTAGAGCCCGTCGGAAACGGTTTTGATGGTAAAGTCATCGGTGAGCGAGAGGGCATAAAACAATTTGATTACACCCAGGATGGTTCCGATGAAACCGAACATGGGCGCCAGTTTGGCGATAAGGCTTAGATAACCGACATTTTTCTCAATGCGGTAGATTTCTATTTTCCCGACACTTCCCATGGCTTCTTCAATTTCGCGAACCGGCTGACCGATCCGTGCAATGCCCTTTTCAATCATGCGTGCTACCGGACTGCTTGTATTGCGGCAAAGATTTCTCGCAGATTCGAGGTTGCCGTTGAGTACAGAATCCTTTATGTTGTTCATGAAATTGGCATCAAGCCTGGAAGCTTTGCTGACAATGATCATGCGTTCGACGATGAAATAGATTGCCAGAATCGACAGAATAACCAGGGGCACCATGATGTATCCGCCTTTCATAACCATCTCCAGAAGAGAAAGCGAATCCTCGGTTTTGAGGGAAGGCTCNNGGCGGTATCCACTGCAGCAGGGGAGGTAATCTGCATGATAACAAAATTGAGCATATCCTTCGGTTTTGTTTATTGATTCTTTAGCCGGTTCAATCCCACAAGACGGTGTTGTCCGGAATAGATAGCCTAAAAGTAGGTGTATAAGCAAGGTTCATTTGTCCGGCCCCAGCTCACTTATAAACAGGGGACTGTTCAAATGAGCGATTTATTGCGTCTCGGGGTGCTGGAATACGGCAGTGCAGAGATTTAATTCTACCGCCTATTTCCGGGGACTTCAACACATCCTGACTCTTCAAGAGCTGAACTCTTTTTCAATCATGTTGAACTTTGTAATTGATAGGCAATGTAAAATAAACGGCAACGGGTCTTTTTCCCATTAGCCCCGGTTTCCATTTTGGCATTCCGGAAACAACTTCCATGGCTTGTTTTTCACATCCGTATCCATATTTTTTCAGGATTTCTATATTCTTGATACTTCCATCCACATCGACAACAAAACGAAGAACCATTTGTCCATCTCTGTTGGCTGCAAGTGCCATAGATGTAAAACGGATGTTCCTGCTTAAATATTGCAGGAGTTTTTTCTCTCCACCTGGAAACTCCGGCATTATTTCTGCAAAGTCAACCACTGTTTTGCTGCCTTTCCCTGTTTCTCCGCTTGAACTGGTGTCGATTGCCGGACCGGACTTGCCGGTTCCGGTGCTGGATTCGTTTCCATTGCCGGCAAAGAGCCTGTTTTCCAGTTTTTCTGTTGTATCTATTTTGGGTGCGATTATGGTGGAGTCGACCACCACGGGGGGGCCATCCGGTTTGCTGGATTTGGGGGCCTCGGGAGTGGGCTTGCGGGTAATCACTTCGGGTTTGTGCTCCTTGGGCAGGATAGTAACTATTGTTTCCTTGAATAATTCATTTTTCGGAATGGATATGGAGGCTGTTTCATTTTTCTGTAAAATCCTGAAAGAGGCAATCAATGCCAGAAAGACAAGCATGGTGATACTGAATGATTTGATCAGTGAGTCGTCGTATCCTATGCGGATGGCGTAGGCGCCGTAGCTTTTGTTCCTGTTCTCGAAAACGATTTCGTTCATCGAGTCCCTTTTTGTGTTTGTGGTTCCCATGGTTCTGAGTGTTTGTTTGTTTTCTTCATGTATCAGATGCTGCCGGTGGATCGATTCCACAAGCTGGACGGGATGATTTTGAATGGAAAGCGAAAGGGTATTCAGGGACTGTATCGGTTTGGGGATGTCAAGCGTATTTTTGATTTTCGGTGTATAGGGGAGTGCCGCCGATCAAAGGGGATGGGTATGATCTTGTATGTATAACGAAAGATGATGCAGATTGTTGCATGACCGAAGAATTAATTTGGAGTTTGGTCTGATGTCGCAAACTAATCCTCTTTGAAAGGATCCATTCTGTTTTTGTCGGGCAGCCGGTTTGTTTTGGTGGATATCCGGTTGAATCCGGAAGATATCCGGCATGAACAACGTGAAATGAAAGGAATTTTTTGAAGAGCTAGGTTTTCTTTCTGCGGATGCTGTAATGCAAAAGGGGGGTTTCCATATCCACACGTTGCAATCCACTTGAATTGTAATAAAATGTGTTCTTGTTTTTTTCAACTTCCAGCCGGTATGTGGATGGCTTTAACCTCTGGAGCTGCGAAAAGACCCCATAGTTTTCAGTGAATATTTTTTGCTGCTCCAGCGGTTCTTCAAAATACATCTTTACCACACTGAAGTGGATGTCTTCAAAGAGGGTTCCACTTTTGTGGTATTTGTAGGTGGCACAGTCATATTCGTAATGATCCTGTTTCCACTCCACATGCGAAACATATTTTTCTTTGTTGATGACCGAGTGAATGTCTGCCCTGATGAGCTTGTCTTTTTTATACACGCACACAATCAAATGCGAAACACGTACCCTCACAATGAGCCAGGCGTCTACCTCGCTGGTAAAAATGTAAAAGGTCAGGCTGTCTTTTTGTATTTTTTCTGTCACCAGATTGCCGACTTTGACACGGGCAACCTCGATATCAAATAAGGAGCGAGCTTGAGCTCTCATCCCGCCGGTGGAAACCAGCAAATAAAAAGAAATGCAAAAGCTGATTTTTTTCAGCGCCATATCAGCATGTATTGAAACGGTTCGATGATTGATATGCCCGTTAAATCGAGATTCGGATACGGGCAAATCATCAAAGACTAAGATAAATAAATCTTTATAACAAAAACCTGAGATTGGAAGGAAGAATGGTGAAGCCCGGAATCAGTTAGATTTTTGTGGACGTTCAGGCCGAACCTGATTTGACATCCGGGCTGTTTTTTCTGAGTTCAGGGGCTTGCATTTCAGGTGAGATTATGAATAAATGTATCTTTACGCCATTCGAACAAAGCATCCACTCATTTTCAAAGCCTGTTTGTCATTGCGCAGAAGCCCTCTTCTACTTGTTTTACTGGCCTTTAGCTTCTCTGTGAAGGGCCAGGATCTTCCTGAGTCCGTTCAGACGGTAAAGGATACGGTACGGAAGGTGAACAACCGCGCTATCGTGATTCCAATTATTTATTATACCCCCGAAACGAAATTTGCAATCGGGGTTGGGGGCACCTATACCTTTCATCTTGGGCATGATACTACCGGTGCACGCCCTTCGAATTTTCAGTTTGGCGGAGTCGTTACCCAGCTCAAACAACTGGGTTTTTATATCCCTTTTCAGCTATATTTCAAAAGAGAACGCTACAATGTCTATGGTGAGGTGAGTTATTATCGTTTCAACTATTACTTCTTCGGCATCGGTAATAACCCGGCTCCGGATAAAGAAAATTATGGAGTTACTTTCCCACGGCTCCGGGTCACGGCATTGAGGCGAATTACCGACTATTTGTACGGCGGAATCCGGTATAGTCTGGACAATGTGGATATAACAAATGTGGATCCGAGCGGTTTGCTTCACCTGGGCACAATTACGGGCAGTTCGGGAGGAAAGGCATCCAGCCTGGGTCTGACCTTGAAATACGATAACCGCGACAATCTTTTTTATCCGACAAAAGGATATTTTGCCGAATTCTATGTGCAGGCCAATGATCAGTGGACAGGCAGTGATTTCAATTATCTGAAGTCATCGATCGATCTGTCTGCTTATTACAGCAACTCATTTCACCATACCCTTTGCCTGAATTTCAATGCCACTTCAGAAACCGGAAACCCTCCGTTCTATGACTTGTCATTGCTTGGAGGGTCGCGTAAAATGCGCGGATTTTATGAAGGCCGTTTCCGTGATAAAGATCTGGTGGCTGCTCAGGCCGAATACCGCATGCCTTTGTTCTGGCGAATTGGTTCGGCCGTTTTTGTTTCCAGCGGATATGTTGCCGGAAAGCTTACCGATCTTCAAATCACGCAGCTCCATCTTTCCTATGGGGCGGGCTTGCGGTATACCATTGACAGGAAACAGAAAATCAATCTTCGGCTGGATTATGGTCTTACCAACAACGGTGAAAACGGAGTGTATGTGCTCATCTCTGAGGCTTTTTAATCTGCTGTAAAGAAGGCACTCTGTGTTTGGTTTGTTGAAAGGATTTTACTTAACGGCAGGGGCGGTATTTGTGGCAAACTTTGAACCGTTGCGTTCTATAATTTCCAGGATACCGTAATTTACTTCTTCCAGAACAGAAAGATAAAGATCTCCGTCTGTGGTTTCAAGATAAAAAAGAATCATGAGGTTAATGGACGCCGGTCCGAATTCCTGCAGCCTCACCTGTTTGTTGTCGGGCATGATTCGCTTATCCCATCCCAGAAGAAATTGGATTTCCTCTGTTATTTTTTTCAGCGAAACGGGTGGTGTTGAATAGTCGAGGTTGAGGGTGAAATGCACCCGGCGGTGAGAACGCATCGACAAATTGTCAAGTTCGGCATCCACCATTTTTTTATTTGGAACGGTTATACAGGTTTTATCCAGAGTCCGGATGCGGGTACTTCTGAATCCGATACTTTCCACATTGCCTTCGATGGCTCCTGTTTTAACAAGATCACCCACAACAAAGGGTTTGTCGAGAAAAATGGTAAAAGATCCCAGCAGATTCTCGATCGATTCTTTGGCTGCCAGGGCCACTGCCAGACCGCCGATTCCAAGACCTGCAATGAGCGATGCGACGTTTATTCTGAAAATGGAACCCAGTGAAATAAAAATGCTGAGTATCACCACCAACACTTTGACCGATTCTTTAAGAAAAGGAACCAACTGATCATTGGATTTTCCACCGGCAAGTTTTGTCCGATGCGACATGACAAGGCCGATGAAGTCAACAATACGGAAGACGACAGTGGTAAAGGCAATGGCGAAGGCAATTTCATAGCTCCGCAGAAGAAACATTTTAATTCCGAAATGATCTTCCGAAACCAGTTTCCATTCCAGCGGAAACTGCATGTTGTCAAAAGCAAAATAAACAGCCACAAGCAAAATGAAGGTGCCCAGAGGCTTTCTCATCAGCAGGAACAGTTTGTCCCGCCCAATCGATTTTCCGGCGTATTTCTTCAGAAACCGGAATGCGAAATAAACGAGCCCCTTTGTGATGGTCCTTCTGAATGAGATGGCGACCAGCAGAATTCCGATACACCAGCAAAGCGCGGCTACCGTATTTTGTCCATAAAGGGGATGCTCAAAAAAGTCTTTCATATCAGCTGTCGCAAGGCGATTTCAAAAGAGGTTTTTGCAATGTGTGTGCGTGAGGGGTTCTGGGCATGCGATTTCGCAAGAGCTTTCCGGATGGTTTCCGATACATCATTGAATATGCCTTTGTCGCTGTAAATGATTTCGTTTTGCATCAGGTAAGCAAAAACCCGGGCCATACCGCAGTTTGCAATGAAATCCGGAATCACGCTCAGTTTGGAATCGGCCAACTCGCCGGTTGGACCGAAGAAGATGGCTTTATCTGCAAAAGGGACATTGGCCCCGCAGGCAATGACTTCACATCCCGCCCGGATGAGTTTTTCAACCTGCTCGCCAGAGACAAGCCTGGATGCGGCGGCGGGAATGAAAACTTCGGAAGGGATATCCCAGATTTTTTCGTTTGTTTCAGAAAAAGAAAGCATACCCGGCTCATTCAGCTGGTTGTTTTTCCGGTTCAGAAACATGGCTTTGATCTGTTCAAAAGAGAATCCCTTTTCGTTGATAAGTCCTCCGTTTCGGTCGATGATGCCGGTTATGCGGGCTCCCATTTGGGCAAGATAATAAGCGGCTGCCGCTGCCACATTTCCCCATCCCTGCACCGTGACACGTTTGCCTTTTATATCCCCGCCATAAATGGAATAGAAATGCCGGAGCGATTCGGCAACTCCATATCCGGTGATCATATCGGCAATCAGGATGTTGGACCCCGGTGTGGGTGTAAGGCCGGGATCATCAATTATTTTCGAAACACCTTTACGAAGCTGACCTATTTTACGGATCTTCTCATTCTGATGAGGTTTGAAGTGTCCGACAACGATGCCTTCCTGCGGATGCCAGATGCCGTTGTATTCGGTAATTGGGATAACTTCATGGATCTCGTCGACATTCAGGTCGCCACCGGTTCCGTAATAGTTTTTCAGCAAAGGTGAAATTGCGGTGAACCAGCGTTTCAGAACACCTGCTTTGCGCGGGTCTGCAGGATCGAAATTGATTCCGGATTTGGCCCCGCCGATTGCAGGACCCGAAACAGTGAATTTCACTTCCATAGTTTTGGCCAGCGATTCCACTTCATTTCTATCCAGGCCCTTACGCATCCGGGTTCCTCCGCCGGCAGCCCCGCCACGCAGGGAATTGATCACCACCCATCCTTCGGCTTCAGTCTCTGTATCCTTCCATTCAAAAATGATTTCAGGGCGCTTTCGCTCGTATTGTTCAATCAGGTCTTTCATTCTGAAAAAGATTTTGACAAATGTAAGGAAAACAAACGGGTGTTGGGGTATTGGAGGGTTAGGCTGCTTTGCTTTCCAATTCTTCAGGGAAAAGAAAGGATAAGGACTTTTCAGCAAAAATGCCAATGCAGGTATCTGGAAAGGATTGCATTTTTCCCCTGGTCAATCCTCTCCGCAAAGGATTTCTCTTTCAATGTCTCCGGGGCCCATGCCGGGCACATAAACTCCGATACCCCGGCCCTTGGAAAAAGCAGTATAAAATTATATGACTTGCATGATGAATGAATACTAAAATAAAAAAACTAAATTCGAATCAGATAATTGGATGCTATTTTTTTATAAAAAAATTGTATAATTGTAGGACGAAATTTTAATCAGTAAACAAAAAGCTTTTTTACCTTTGTAACAACCTAGAGGGTTTGTAAAAATGAAAAAATCTCCTAAGACAACAAAAAAGGATGTCAAGACCAAAAAGTCTAAGGCGTCGGAAACGGATGAGAATAAAAAGAAATCCAGCCTTAAGCCTATGAAAGCAAAGGAAAAAAAGGCATGGAAAAACGAACTGGATGAAGATGATGAAGAAGGGTTAGAGGAAGGAGAAGAAGAAAAAGAAGTTGCCGAAACGGAAGAGTTTGGTGATTTTGAAGAAAAAGAGCCGTCTAAATTCGAAGACTTCAGCATCGGTTCAAACAATGACGATGACGATGAAGAAGACGATGGATATTATGAAGACAATTTTTAATTTCGTTTCAGGCAGAGTAAAGAATTTGAGTTGTTGGCGACCTGATTGAGGTATACAATGGAAATATAGAATCTTATTCCCCGGAATTTTTCCGGGGATTTTTTTTGGACTGAACTGTTCACAGGGCGCTTTGTGTTCCTGCTGAATATAAACAGCCTCCCACAGAATCCCGGCTGGCGCCGGTAACAGACTTCAGGCTGTTGGTTTCATTGCGGATGCGCAAAACCCCGAGAAAAGCAAAAATCAGGGCTTCCCGAAAACGAATCAGCTTGTCATCAGGCTGCCTGATTGAAATTCCGGAAAGGGCAGCAATTCGTTCCATCAGAAAAAGGTTATATACCCCTCCGCCTGTGGCAAGGACATGGGGGGGGGCAGAACCCAACTTTTTGCTTATCTGTTCGGCAATATGCTCGGTATAGGTTCTGAGCTGGTCTGCAGTCGGAAGTTTGCTTCTTTCAAGTAAAGGAATCACATGTTGGTTAACCCATTCTCTTCCCAGCGATTTTGGTCCTGTGGATGAATAATAAGCGGCTCTGTTTAGTTTGTTGAGAAGAGGCCGATTCAGTTTTCCGCTTCGGGCGATACACCCGTCTTTGTCGTAAGGCAGATGCAGACTCTCGCTGAGGTGATTCAAAACGATGTTTGCCGGGCAGATATCAAATGCAAGCCGCTTGCCTTTTTTGCTGAATGAGACATTTGCAAATCCACCGAGATTCAGACAATAATCATATTCGGGAAACAGCAGTTCGTCGCCGATGGGCACCAACGGAGCTCCCTGACCGCCCAGGGCAACGTCTGTTGTTCTGAAATCGCAGACGGTATCTGTTCCACTGATGGCGGAAAGGGAGGCGCCACAGCCGATCTGAAGGGTCAGCCCTTTTTGGGGCTGATGGAATACGGTATGTCCATGCGATGAAATCAGATCGGGTTTAAGCCCGTGTTTTTGTACGAAGGACTGAACTTGTTTGCCCATCCAGCTTCCAAACCAGGAATGGGTGAGGGCAAGTTCCAGTGCAGGGGCTTTTCCTGCACCGGCAAGGCGTTTACAGATCCGGGTGTTGTATGCAATTGTTGTTCCTTTGACGATGCGGAATTTCCATTTGTTCCCTGAAAAGCTGAATTCGCAATAGGCAATATCCAGTCCATCCATGGATGTGCCGGACATGAGACCAATTACCCTGTATTTTTTCATGTTTACAAGATTAACAATTTATACTGAAAGTAATCCCCGGATAGTGCCACAAAAATCCTCAGCCCGGTTCGGCGCAGTATATTAAAGATGTATATTTGCCAGACACGAAAATAATCTGCCAAAACAATGGAATTCAACTACACAGAGGAGCACCTGATGATTCAGAAAGCAGCCCGGGATTTTGCACAAGATGTTCTTAAACCGGGAGTTATAGAGCGGGATGAACTTCAGAAATTTCCAAAAGAGGAAATCAAAAAATTAGGTGAACTGGGTTTTCTTGGAATGATGGTGGATCCGAAGTACGGTGGGGGAGGAATGGATGCCATTTCGTACGTGCTTGCTATGGAGGAAATCTCCAAGGTCGATGCTTCGGTATCTGTTGTCATGTCGGTCAATAATTCTCTTGTATGCTGGGGGCTGGAGACTTTCGGCACCGAAGAGCAAAAACAAAAATACCTGGTCCCGCTGGCCAAAGGAGAGATAATCGGCGCTTTCTGCCTTTCCGAACCCGAAGCCGGATCGGATGCCACCTCCCAAAAGACAAGTGCCATTGATAAAGGAGATCATTACCTGGTTAACGGAACCAAAAACTGGATAACAAACGGAAGCAGTGCTTCAGTTTATCTGGTTATTGCCCAGACCCACGCTGAAAAGGGGCACAAAGGTATCAACGCACTCATTCTTGAAAAAGGCATGCCGGGTTTTGTTGTCGGTAAAAAAGAAAATAAACTGGGTATCCGCGGATCGGATACACATTCGCTGATGTTTACAGACGTGAAGGTACCGAAAGAAAACAGAATCGGGGAAGATGGATTCGGGTTCAAATTTGCCATGAAAACACTTTCCGGGGGACGAATAGGCATTGCTTCCCAGGCTTTGGGAATTGCTTCGGGTGCCTATGAACTGGCGCTTGCTTATAGCAAGGAAAGGAAAGCTTTTGGTAAGCCCATTTCCCAGCATCAGGCCATACAGTTTAAACTTGCCGATATGGCGACACAGATAGATGCGGCCCGTTTGCTTTGTCTGAAAGCTGCCTGGCTCAAAGATCAGCATCTGGATTACACACAGGCCGGAGCTATGGCCAAGGTATTTGCTTCCAGGGTTGCCATGGAAACCGCAACAGAAGCCGTACAGGTTCACGGAGGTTACGGCTATGTGAAAGAATACCATGTCGAGCGTTTGATGCGCGATGCGAAAATCACCCAAATCTATGAGGGAACAACGGAGATTCAGAAAATTGTGATTTCAAGAGGGATATTGGCCTGATCGGAACGGAAGCAGGATCTGATGATCAAAGTGCCTCCAGCAATTTTTCGAGTTTGATGCCTCTTGAGCCTTTTACCAAAATGGTGGCCCCCAGGATTGGATTTTTTTTCAGCCATACCAATGCTTCATCGGTATCGTTGAAATACTGACCTTCAAATTCTCCTTTGATTTTTGCGAATTCGGGACCGACATAGATGACCTTGCCGAACTTTTTTAGTGCGATGAGCCCTGCAATGTTGCGGTGTTCCTGCGTGCTTTCCGATCCAAGTTCAAGCATATCCCCAACAATAACGATTTTATTCCCTTCAAGCAATGAAAAATTTTCAAGAGCTGCCGTGAGGCTCGAGGGATTTGCATTGTAGGCATCCAGGATAACCAGATTTTGTTCTGTCCGGGTGAGTTGTGATCGGTTGTTGCTTGGTACATAGGCGGCAATGGCATCGGTAATCTCCTGGGCTTTGAGTCCGAAATAAATTCCGGCACATACCGCAGCAAGAATATTTTCGAAATTATACTGGCCGATGAGTTGGGAATGAATGACTTGTTTGGGTTTGCCGTTCCCTTTTTCCCACGCAACGGTGACAAATGGATCCACCTTTGTCACCTGGCCTTTGACGAGGGAATTTGTTTTGTTTCCGTAAAGAATCCGTTCGGCGCCGGAAGAAAGACCCATGAGCAGATCATTTTCTGAATACACAAAAATCTTTCCTTTTGTCTTTCGGATGAAATCATACAATTCAGTTTTCGCCTTAATGACACCTTCAAAACTGCCAAAACCTTCGAGATGCGCTTTGCCGATGCTGGTAATGAGGCCATAATCGGGCAGGGCAATAGCGCACAGGTCTTTGATTTCTCCGATATGATTCGCCCCCATTTCAATGATGGCCAGTTCATGAGTCTTATTCAGGCCCAACAATGTAACCGGAACGCCGATGTGATTATTCAGATTGCCGGCAGTGGCCAGTGTCCTGAATTTTTTGCTGAGCACGGCATGAATAAGTTCCTTGGTTGTTGTTTTTCCGTTGCTTCCTGTAATTCCGATAATGGGGATTTTCATTTGGAGGCGGTGCAAGAGAGCCAGCTGCTGCAGGCACTTCAGTGAGTCTTTCACCAGAATACACTGATCATTCAGTGCGAAAGCAGGGTCGTCCACCACCGCATAGGATGCGCCTGCCTGAAGGGCCTTTTCAGCGAAGGTATTTGCATTGAAGTTGGGGCCCCTCAAAGCAAAGAAGATATCTCCTTTTTTGATGTTCCTCGTGTCCGTTACTACAGCGGAGTGTTTCTTGAAAATCTCGTACAGGGCTTCGGTAGAAATCATAATACAAAATTAAAAGCCCCGGTACTGAAAAGAACCGGGGCTTTTAAAAGTTATGAAGAGGGCGTTGTTATCTTTTGCCCAGTCCGACAGGACTTCCTACACGTGTCATTGCACAACGGAAGCCAATGTAATCAGAAGCTTGTTTTTGATCCAGGAATCTGCGTGTTCCAGGAACCATCCAGTATGCACGGTCTTTCCATGAACCGCCTTTATAAACACGGGCTTTGTCGTTGATCAGTGAAGTGGCATTCCATTCATACATCACCTTGTTCTGTTCTACGTCAATCTGTCCGGTGGCAGGATCGGGCGGATGGTCGAAATACAAACTGGATTCCACGTCGCCGTCCAGGTATGAAATGTTGTCGGCTTTGGTGTAATTCCTGCGTTTGTCGAGATTGTCTTCTTTGTGTTTGATATCCACATCGCGGGTGTAGATCTGACCGGGTCTGTTGATGATGGTGCTGTCAATTTTTCTTCCGGTAGCCTTATCATAGGTGTATTCATGTCTGATGGAGTCATTGATGACAGTCAGATCAGGGCTGGTAGAATCCTTGAGTGCGGTTTTGAACACACTTCCACGGAAAGGACGGAAATCATCCTTGTCTTCAGGAGACAGAGGACGGTATACATCCATGACCCATTCGCTCACGTTACCGGCCATGTTGTACAGACCGTAATCGTTTGGCCAGTATGAATAAACGGGAGTTGTGATATCACCGGCATCGTTGAGCATACCTGCAGTACCCATGTTATCTCCATTGCTTCGTTTGTAGTTGGCAAGCATTTGGCCGATGTATTTCTCATCCGAGTTACGGACACCGTGACCATTCCAGGGGTAAATTCTGCGGTCTGTGATACGTTCACCGATTGTATTGCCAATCAGACCGTAAGCAGCATATTCCCATTCAGCTTCTGTTGGCAGGCGGTATTTGGGTAAAAGGATACCATCTTCCATGCGTACTTTACGGGTTTGACGGTCGGGGTCAAGTGAGGGGATATCCTGAACGACTGCTCCTTCATAAGGCGTCGTTGCTTTTGTTCCGGCAAGGTACCAATCCGTGTTAAAGGTGGTCCCATCCCGCTGATCGGGTGCAAATTCAAGAATGCCTTCGCGGATAAGGATAAATTCATTCACACGGTCTGTTCTCCAGGAACAGAAATCGCTGGCCTGTAACCAGTTTACACCAACTACGGGGTAGTCGCGGTAAGCAGGGTGACGCAGGTAGTATTCCACATAAGGCTCGTTGTAAGCCAGTTTGCTTCTCCAGACAAGAGTATCAGGCAGGGCTTTGGAAAGAATTTCGGGATAGTTCGCACCGAAAACCCGTCCTGTCCAATGCAGGTATTCCAGATACATGAGGTTGGAAACCTCTGTTTCGTCCATATAAAAAGAGGATACACTCACCCGTCGTGGGATGTTGTTCCAGTCATAAGTGACATCCTGTTCGTTTCTTCCCATTGTGAAAGTACCGCCTTCGATGAGAACGAGACCGGGACCGGTTTCCTGTTCGTCATAAGGAACCACTTCAAATCCACCATTCTTCGGGTCGTTGTAATTCCAGCCGGTGGCATTCGAGCGATCCTTCGCGCAGGAAGCGAGGAGTGCTATTCCAGCCAACAGAATCAACGGTTTTCTGATCCTTTTCATTTGTTTGGGTTAATGGTTGTAATGGGTTAAAACGTATGTAATGCGCAATTTATTGTTTAGAACGAAGGACAGCTAACGGTCCTGAATTTCTTTTTCTTTGGTTTGCACTCAAACTGAAGCTGGAAAGAAATTTCATGCGAGCCGGCTGTTGTGTTGGTTAATTTGGAAACCGTGACATCATAGCTGTATCCCATTTTGAACTTGTCTTTCTGCAATCCGATCAGCAGAATGAATGAATCCCTGTTCCTGTACCACAGACCACCGACAATGGGTCCCTTAACAAGATACAAACCCAGATTCAGCTGTTGAAAATCCTGTTGTTTCTGGTAAAGGATGTTTGGAGAAATGTACACCAGCGGGTTCCGGTTTCCATCCAGCGGAATCACGGCACCGGCATGAGCGGTAATTTTCATTGGAAGTTTGCTGGGTCCGAGAAATCCTTCATCCGGCTCGGTGAGGTGATTGACAGCCGCGCCAAAGAAATAACGTTTGCTGAACCCAAGAAGTCCGGCTGAGAAGTCGACATTTGTTTTGGATGCGGCTCCGGGAACCTCATTGGTGGTATAAACGAAACCTCTTCTGGGGTCGATCATATCGCCAAAGTTAAGCTTGCTCCAGTCTACGCTTTTTTGCATAAATGTGGCTTCTCCGGCAAGTTTGATCGAGAATTCGCGTGTGATATTGAGCTGGTAGGAATAAATTCCACTCACATTGGTCGTATTGATGGTTCCCTGTCCGGCCCTGTCATTGGTGACTAAAAGTCCGATTCCTCCGTATAAAGCATCCACGTGCTGGTCATACGAAGCACTATAGGTTACGAAAGTGCCCGAAATGCCCGGCCACTCATTCCGGTAGTTCAGACAGATTCGTGGACATCGGGCTGTACCTGCAAATGCCGGATTCAAATAAAGAGGATTGGCATAAAACTGAGTAAACTCGGGGTCCTGGGCGAATGCTGAGTCGCTGAAAAACAAGATAAATCCTGTAGTGAAAGCAAGTAGTAAACGCTTTACCATGATATCTTTGGGTATTATTAAGAATACAATTCTACGAATTATTTTCTAAATTAGTTTCAAACAGCCTGATTATTTTGGTCAAAAGCATGAATTTCCCACAATAAACAGCTGGAAAATCCGTTTAGAACCAAGCCTTGATACTTTATAAGGAGATGTAAATATAGTGGGAATTGCGTTATCTGCACCTCAGAAACTGAATTATGTTTAATTTTACCAAATACCTTCCTTTATAAATGTTGAAAGAGCGGCTTCCTTTACTTTTTGTCCTGATTTTTTTGTGTTCCGGAGTCTTTTCGCAAGGTCTTCCTGTTCCCCATAAAACCAACACGCCTGTTCCGTTAAAACAAGTACCTCCTGTTTCGCCTTCCAAAGAAACTCCCGTAAAGACCGGGACAAAGAACCCCAAGATCAGGTGGCAGAATCCAAGACAAATGGATCTTCAGAACGGAGATATCCGTAAAGTGCTGAATTTTGACGGGGCGGCATACACCAAGGATTTTCTTCCGATCTATATCGAACGCCGGGCCATTCCCATTTCTGACAATGCCGCATCCGCCGTTCTGTTGAATCCGGTTTATGAAGTGCTCGATCCGGCCTCGCAGGCTTTGGTGAATAAAAAACAAATTTCCACCTCAATCAACCCGCAGACGGTCGTTTCCTACGAACGCAAAGTCCCGATGGCTGAAATCAAATTCGTTCCACTTCGTCTGAATCCGGCCAGCGGACAAATCGAAAGACTTGTTTCCTTTGATGTGAAAGTGACAAGCACCGAGGACCATGCTAAGAAAGCCATAAGCGCAAGGAAAAGAAGCTTTGCGGCGTCCTCTGTCTTGTCAACGGGAACCTGGTTCCGCATCGGAGTTTCGGCTTCGGGGGTGTACAAAATTTCAAGAGATTTCATGAAATCCCTGGGTGTTGATTTGAAAACACTGGACCTGACAGCTATCAAAATATTCGGAAACGGAGGGGCCATGCTTCCTTTTCAGAACAGCGCCGCCAGACAGGATGACCTGGTCCAGAACGCCATTTCGGTTGTCGACCTCAACGGAAACACAAAGATGGATTCTTCGGATTACATTCTTTTTTATGGAATCTCCCCTCATACCTGGACGTACAATTCTCCGGTACCCCCAGGCAGTTTGAAATTCAGTCATACCCTGAACAAGTATAGCGACACGACATTCTATTTCCTGTGTATCGATTTGCCCGGTCCTTCCAAACGCATTGCTTCACAGGCTTCTTCATTGGGAGCCAATAAAACGGTGAACACGTTTGACGATCATCTTTTTGCCGAAAATGATGCCGTCAATCTCATCCTATCAGGACGGGAATGGTATGGCGAAGCATTCGATGTGGTGACTTCCTATACTTACCCGTTCAATTTTCCAAATATAGATCCGAACTCTCCAGTCCATGTAAAAGCCGATCTTGTTGCCAGAAATGATGGAGCCATTACACAATTCAATCTCAGTTGCCAGTCGGCTTCCCAGAATTTCAATGCGGCTGCCGTTAGTTTCGCCACCTATTGGGCCGATTATGCCATGGCCTCGGATACCCTCATTTCCTTTATGCCGGCAAATACCCCGGCTGTCAATGTAACGGTGAGCAAAACAACGCCTTCCCCTTCGCTGGGATGGATGAATTATGTAGAGGTCAATGCAAGAAGACAACTGACCATGACACCGGGTCAGCTGAGTTTCAGAGATGCGAACTCCGTTGGCGCGGGAAATATTGCCCAGTATACGATTACGGCAGTCACTCCCAAAACCAATGTCTGGGAAGTCACCGACTTTACCAATGTCAAATCGCAGGCATTGAGTTACAATGCCAATATTCTCAATTTTTCATTGCCGGCAGATTCGCTGCGTGAGTTTATCGCATTTGATTCTGCGGGTACATTTCTGTCGCCTGTTTCTTTTGGAAATGTTGTCAATCAGAATCTGCATGCAAGTACCCAGGTGGATTACATCATCGTCAGTCATCCTGATTTTCTGGCTCAGGCAAATCGTCTGGCGGCACTTCATTCCAGCAATGACAACCTTAGCGGTATTGTTGTTACTCCTCAGCAGATTTACAACGAATTCTCTTCGGGAAGACAGGATGTGGTGGCCATCCGCGACTTTGTAAAAATGTTTTATGACCGCTCCACGAGCCAGGCGAATATGCCTAAATATCTGCTTCTTTTCGGCGACGGTTCGTATGATCCCAAACACCGCATTCCCGGAAATACGAATTATGTGGTGGCCTTTGAAAATGTGGATGCACTTAACTACAGCGATTCGTATGTGTCCGACGAATTTTTCGGACTTCTTGACAATACCGAAGGCGGATGGGATTCGCAGAATGATGTTGGTTTTGCAGATATAGGCATCGGCAGATTTCCGGCCCGCACACAGGACAATGCAAAGGCCATCGTCGACAAAATCGAAAAATACATCAGTCTCGGAAGTCCGCCACCTGTAACGGGCTGCAATCTTCAGAATTGCTCGGTCATGCGCGATTGGAGAAACTGGATCAGTTTTACTGCCGATGATGGTGACGGAGGTACGCATGTACTGCAGGCCGAGCAATTGGCCACCATGATCGACACCTCTGCAACGACCCGGAACTACAATATTGACAAGATCTATCTGGATGCCTATCAGGAAGAAATGACTCCGGGCGGAGGGCTTTATCCGACTGTTGTGGATGCCATCAACAAACGCATTGCCAACGGAGCCCTGATATTCAATTATACCGGACATGGCGGCACCGTTGGCCTTTCGCACAAACGGGTGGTTGAAGATCAGCAAATCAGCGACTGGACCAATCTCTGCAACATGCCTTTCTTTGTGACGGCCACCTGCGAGTTTGCACAGTATGACGATCCGGCATCTGTTTCGGCAGGCGAACTGGTTTTACTCAATCCCAACGGGGGAGGAATCGGACTGATTTCAACCGTGCGGCTTGTTTTCTCCACGCCGAATTTCAATCTGAATCAGAATTTCTACCGGTGTGCCTTCCAGCCAATCAACGGACAAATGCCCCGGCTGGGTGACATTTACATGATCACGCAGAATTCTTCGCACAATCTGGTCAATAACCGCAATTTCTCTTTGCTGGCCGATCCGGCCCTGCGCCTGGCTTATCCGCAGCAGAAGACTAAAACATCATTCGTTTCGGCCGGAAGTGTAAACACGGTTGTGACTTCAACAAGCACCGACACTTTGCAGGCACTTAGCCATGTAACCATCAAAGGATTTGTCTGCGACAGTCTTGGAAACAAACTTTCAACCTTCAACGGCACCATTTATCCGACCGTGTTTGATAAAGCTTCTGATCTGACCACATTGTCAAACGACGGTCAGGCCATCAGCCCGCCCATTACCTTCCAGTTGCAGAAAAATGTCATTTACAGCGGAAAATCAAGCATCGTCAACGGGAACTTCCAGTTTTCTTTTGTGGTTCCCAAAGACATCGCCTATCAGTACGGTGACGGAAAGGTGAGTTACTATTTTGAGAACGGGGTCATTGACGGGGCCGGTTCTTTCAAACAATTTAAAGTGGGCGGTTCCTCCACAAACGCGGCAGTAGATAAAACAGGCCCCCGTATCCGATTGTATCTCAACGACAGCACTTTTCAATATGGCGGAACCACCAACGAAAATCCCCGTTTGTATGCTATCCTCTTCGACAGCAGCGGAGTGAATACGGTAGGAAACGGCATCGGTCATGATATAGTGGCCATACTCGATGACAACTCCAGCAATCCGGCCATCCTGAATGATTATTACACGGCAGACCTGAATACTTACCGCAGCGGGAAAGTTGTTTTTCCGTACAGCAGCCTTACAGAAGGATCGCATACGCTCAAAATGCGGGTATGGGATGTCTATGACAACTCATCGCAAACCTATACCGAATTTGTCGTTTCCTCGGCTGCCCAGCTGGCCCTGAAACATGTATTGAATTATCCAAACCCGTTTACCACGCATACGAGTTTTTTCTTCGAGGACAATGAATGCTGTCAGACTTTAAACGTAGAGATCGAGATTTTTACTGTCACCGGCAAGCTGATAAAGACCATAGAAACCAATATTAACACAGAGGGATATCGCTCACCTCCAATAGATTGGGACGGACGCGATGATTTTGGCGATAAAATTGGTCGTGGCGTATACATTTATCGCTTAAGTGTACGTTCTCAGGGTGGAGGAACAACCGAGAAGTTGGAAAAACTCGTGATTCTGAATTAGAAAAAATTAATCTACCTTAGCCTCCTTTTCAAAAAAAGAAGCGCCAGGTGAATAGAAAAGAACTTGATAAAGATGTTTAAAAAAGTATCAATCCTTGCCGGAGTGGCTTTTCTGGCAATCAATACGCAAGGTCGTGCGCAGCATAGCCTTACAACCAGCCAATTGCTCGGGCAGGTGAATACGGTCACTACGGCAGTTCCTTTTTTGATGATCTCTCCCGATTCCAGGGCAGGAGGAATGGGTGATGCAGGCGTTGCCTCATCTCCCGATGCCAATTCCGTTCACTGGAATCCCGCCAAACTTGCCTTTAGCGATAAGAGCATGGGTTTTTGTGTTTCCTATACACCCTGGCTGCGCGCGCTTGTTCCCGACATCAATCTGGCATACCTGAGCTGGTACATGAAAGTGGGAGGAAAAGGTGCAAAGAAAGGTGATCAGGCCATTGCCGTGACCATGACTTATTTCTCTCTTGGAGATATCACATTTACCGACATTACCGGTGCCACCATCGGTCAGTTCAGGCCTTATGAGATGGCCCTTGACGGAAGCTATGCGCGCAAACTGGCCAAGTCTCTCTCTGCCGCCATAACCGGACGTTTTATTTATTCAAACCTGACCAACGGTGTGGATGTAGCCGGCGGAAATACACATGCAGCGAAAGATTTTGCGGTGGATCTGTCTGTTTTTTATCACAATGACAAGGTCAAAGTAGGAGATTACAAAAGCGCGCTGAATTTTGGTCTTGACATTTCCAACATGGGAGGAAAGGTGTCTTATTCAAATACCGCCCAAAGGGACTTTATTCCGACCAATTTGCGTCTGGGCAGTGGCCTGACCATGGAGCTTGACAAATACAATTCACTGGCCTTTATTGTCGACATTTCAAAATTGCTGGTTCCTACTCCCCCGTATCTGCAGCCAAACGGGCAGCTGCAGGGAATGGATAACAATGTACCGGTTGTAACAGGTATGGCCCTTGCCTTGAATCCAAACGATCCTCCCGGAGGGTCGACCGAATGGATCCGCGAGTTCAACATCAACGGAGGTATGGAATACTGGTACGACAAGTTGTTTGCCGTTCGGGCCGGATATTTTTACGAGAACCCGACCAAGGGTAACAGAAGATATTTCACGCTGGGTGCAGGAATCAAATACACGGTATTCGGACTTGATTTTGCTTACCTCATACCCACCGATCAGCGCAATCCTTTGCAAAACACATTGCGTTTCAGTCTGACATTCGACTTCGATGCCATCAAGGCCCAGAACAAAGAAAGCACCGGTGGCGGTTAATAAGGAATGATCAAATAATCTTTCCCCTCTTGCCTTTAAAAGGCAGAGGGGAATTTTTTTTAGCTATACTTACCGTCTAAAGCATTTATGAAATGGCAAAAATCAGAATCGGCTTCGGATACGATGTACATCGTCTTGAAGAAGGAAAGGAACTCTGGCTGGGCGGAATAAAGCTCAGCCACAACAAGGGAGCAGTTGGGCATTCGGATGCCGATGTGCTGATTCATGCCATCTGCGATGCCCTGCTGGGTGCCGCCAATCTGCGTGATATCGGGTTTCATTTTCCAAATACGGCTGCAGAATACAAAGGCATTGACAGCAAATTGCTTTTGAAAAAGGTTTGCGTACTCATCCGCACTGCCGGTTATGAAATTGGAAATGTGGATGCCACTCTAGCCCTTGAGGCGCCGAAAATAAATCCACATATTCCGGAAATGCAGCGGGTGCTGGCCGAGGTAATGGCGATTCCGGCAAATGATATTTCGGTTAAAGCAACCACCAATGAAGGCCTTGGGTATGTGGGGTCGGAACACGGTGTGAATGCTTATGCAGTTGCACTGATTGAGAAACGATAAGAGCCAAAATGCATATTCAAAGAGGAATAAATTTATGTGCAGCAGAGATTAACTCTTTATTGTCATAGGGTTTGCGAAGAAAACCATCAACCTTTAGTTTGTCAGCAATTTCCTTGATTTTTTCCTCTCCGGAAAACAGGATTATTGGAATGTTTTTTGTCTGTTCCTGATTTCTTATTTGCTGGATTACAAATTCACCTCCTGATTCAGGAATATGAAGATCTAAAAGGATTAGCGCAGGCATTGTTTTGTCTCTGAGTTTACGGAATATTTCGGCCGTGTTCATGGCTGTATCAACAACAAACCCAGCTGCCTCTAAGGTAAAACTTGTTAATTGAAGAACAAATAGATTGTCTTCACAGATCAGAATATTTTTTGTCCCGTCATTCAATCTTTTGTTTTTTAGGAATTTTAAACTGAAAATTTGAGCCCTGTCCAATTTTGCTTTCTGCCCAAAAGGTTCCTCGATGAGCTTCTATGATTCCTTTTGCAATAAACAACCCCAAGCCGGATCCCAAATGGGCCGTTTTTGGAGCTTGCCAAAAACGATCAAATATGAGCAAAAGATCTTCTCCGGAAATCCCAGGGCCATTGTCGCTCACCGAAAAATAAAAATCATCCTTCTCTTCGTTCACCCGCAAATTGATTTTTCCTTTTTCTGAGGTAAATTTCAAAGCGTTCCCGATAAGATTGTTAATCGCTTGTTTTAATCGGGTCGGATCGCAAACTAAAATCAAATCACCCTTCGGGATATCCGCATGAATTTCTATGGATTTGTCCTTCGCGGCAAAAGAAACGGCTTCCATCACCTCCTCCAGTATTTGAGGAACAGATGTTGGCAGTAATTTCAAAGGCAAAATTCCTTGTTGAATTTTTGAAAAATCGAGCAAGTCATTGATCAGGTGTTCCATGAAATCAGAAGCTTTTACCAAAGAGCTTGTGATTTTATTGATCTTTTCTTTCTCATTCTTATCCACCAATTGCGGAATTAATTGAAATCCGCTCTTCATTGCAGCAAGTGGATTACGCAGGTCATGGGACACAATGGACAGGATGTTTTCTCTGTCGCAGATGGCCTGTTGGGCTTCATTGTATAAGTTGATATTGTCAAACGACAAGGCCATCCGGTGCCCGACCTGGCTAATGAATGATATATCCTCATCGCTGAATTTTCTTCCGGAGGAATTCATGCCCAATAGTACGACACCTGTAATTTTTTCACGGGCAACTAAGGGGACAAAGAGTAAGGATTTGGGGTTTAATTCCCTAAAACGTTCGAAGTGTTCCTTGTCGGGTGTAATTGCCTTTAGAAATGAATCGGAAACATTTTCAAGGACCATGGGTTTTAGATCTTCTGTTTTGGCATTTGCCTTATAGGGAGAGATTTCGGGTCTTGAAAATAAATCAGTTGTCAATGCTTTAAGAGTTCCTTGATGTGATTTGTCCCTGTGGAGGCTTATTTTTGGCACCAACATGTTATTCTCGCAATTAAAAAGGATGCAAAAATCAGCAAGGAAGGGAACACTTAAATTTGCGGCGTTGTAGAGTCGCTTTTCAAATTCGATGTTTTCTGAAAGAATAGCGCTTATATCAGCGAGGAACTTTTGTTGGGATACATATCTGTCTCTGTCAGAAAGGTCTTTGATAAAAGCGGTAAAAACCATTCCATCCTCCGTTTCAAAGGGAACAAGAGAAATGTCTACAGGAAATTCAGAGCCATCCTTACGCTGCGCATAAAGATCCAGAGTTAATGCCATAGGCTTTGCATTTGGGTTCGCCATGTACTTCATCCGGTAGCTTACATGCTTCATTCTGAAGCGTTCGGGCAATAATTGTTCCAATGGTTTGCCTATTATTTCTTCCGGCGAATACCCGAATTTATTTTTAAATTGTGTGTTTACGAAATCAATGATTCCGCGGTTATCTGTGATGATAACGGCATCCTGATATCCTTCGAGAAGTCCTCTGAATTTTTGTTCAGAGTGAATCAGGGCTCCCAGCGTTTTATTTCTTTCAGTGATGTCTCTGACAATGACGTGCCAGCCAATATTTTCAAATATCTGCGCATTGATTTCCACGGGGAGACTACTGCCATCTTTTTTAATTAATTTGAATTCATTGACGGTGCTGTTCCCTGATTTCGAAAGGCATTCTTTTTCTGTTGGAAGCCGCGCCACATCTTTCTCGGAAACAAAATCCTGTAAGGATTTTCCGATTATTTCGTTCTTTGAATAGCCCAGCATATTACATAGGGCAGTATTGACGGTCGTATAATGCCAGTTCAGATCGGTGGTAAATATCCCATCGCTGGCCTGATCAAAAAGTTTGTGAAAATTTTCTTTGTCAAGCATAGAGGTTTCCTGCATTTCTTTCAATTCGGTAACATCCCCGATATAAAATAAGCACTGGCTTTCTTTTCCGGATCGACCCTTTATGACTGTTACATCGGCAACAACAGGAATTAAAGTTCCATCTTTCCGAATGTGTGTTGATTCAAAAAGGTAATGCCCTCTCTTGGTAACCTGTTCTAAGTTGACCGAGGTACTTGCCTGAAATTCCGGAGGTACAATCAGGTTAATGTTTTTGCCGATCAGTTCATCCTCAGAGTAGCCATGCATTTTCGCAAAAGCTTGATTCACCAATTGAATTGTGTTTTTGTCCGAATAGGAAATGGCAAAT
The DNA here is from genome assembly GCA_003151415.1 of Bacteroidota bacterium. Lineage (GTDB taxonomy): Bacteria > Bacteroidota > Bacteroidia > Palsa-965 > Palsa-965 > Palsa-965. The sequence continues at coordinate 2,772 of PLXK01000195.1, read as the reverse complement.
GCAGAATCTGAATGTTCGAATAAATATTGCCACTGATGCAAACTGTCGGAGTTACCGGAGCTCGGTTTTTTGTCAGAGTTTTCACGGATAAATACAAGGAAACCTTGTGAGGGATTAATCCCAATTAAATACATGATCATTTCAGTTACCCAAAAACGCTCACCGTTTTTCCTGACCCGCCAACCTGTATTTTCAACGTAACCTTTGGTGGCCGATATCTTGAGCGCATCGGCTGTTTCCGAAGTTTCATTTGGGTAAAGCAAGGAAAAATGCCGACCCAGTACGTCTTTGTCTGAGAACCCGGTAACCCTCTGAGCCTGATCATTCCAGGTAGAAATATCGCCTTCCAGAGTTATAAGAAATATGAAATAATTGGTGTTTTCAGTTAAACTCTCAATCACAGAAGGCCCCCTGGATTCTTCTTCTTTTTTTGTTGTTTCCATTCGATTTCATATTCGTTTTTGTCTGGTAAGGTTTGGTGGCCATATGACCAAACAAAACATCCCCAGTCAATTGTTTTCAAACAACAAAACGCCTGACAAATAATCTATAAAATATTCTCAAGGGTTCAATAAGTATCATGACATCTCTCCAAAATAACTTTCAGCATAGTCTTAATTCCTGTTTTAAGCATTTCCGGGAATTACGCAAATGTTATTTGTTCAATAGAATGCCACAAAATGATAATAAAAAAAGATAAAAAACAATATATTTGATTCCTGCGAATCGAAATATTAATTTTCTTCATAACTGACCTGTCGAAACTGGAAAAGAACGGGACTTGTCCTATATACGGATATACTCAATGAACCTAAAGCAGATTTTACAAACAATTATTCGGAAAAGAAATCTGTTTTCTTCAACAATTCCAAGGTTTTTGCTTTTTCCCGGGGCATGGTAAAATAAAAGGACGAGCCTTGACCTTCTACGCTCTCAACCCAGATTTCACCGGCATTTTTTTCAACCAAACTTTTTACTAACAACAATCCAATACCTGCGTCTTTCTCTTTTTCTCTTTCTTTTGCCAAGGCGTTTGTTTTTATTTGTGGTATAAACAATTTTTCCTTTATGGCTTGCGACATCCCAATACCATGGTCGGTTATAACGATAACAATTTTATTCTTTACTTTCCCTGCCCTTGCTGTTACAGTTCCTCCAGGATATGAATATACAATAGCATTAGTAATTATATTTTGTAAAATTGAAAGAAGCATGTTTTTATCTGCAAAAACACAGATCCGTTCTTCTATTTCATTGCGCAAAATCAAGGTTTTTATGACAGCTGTTTCTTTTAAAAGATCAAAGATTTTGTCTACACACATAGAAAGCTCCGTTTGGGTTGGTGAAAAAGCTTCTGTTCCAAATTTTATCCTTGCCCAATCGACCAGGTAATCCAGCAAATCAACCTCCTCTTTGGCGGTTTTACTCAGAAGCTCGAGCATCTGTTTTATTTCGATTCTTTCCATCGAAGCGAAATGCGACGCCAGATAACCGGTCGTTCCAATAATTCCGCTCAATGGAGTTCTGAGGTCGTGCGAGAGAATAGTAAGTACCGTTTCTTTATGTTTATTAAGAACTTCCAGCTCTTTTATGTATTTATCAACAGTGTCTTCCAGCTTTTTTTTCTCCGTTAAGTCACGCAAAATTTTTACGTAACCTAATTTCTTTCCATTGGCGCCAATTAACGGGAAAAGCAAGCCAAAAGAATAAAATTCACTTCCGTTTTTGCAAAGATGCCATCTATTATCAGCCGCCCGACCATTTTTCAGCGCCGTTTCTATTTCATTGGTAGGAACACCCGCCAGTCTGTCTTTTTCGGTAAAAAGCATTTCAAAATGTTTTCCGGTAACTTCTTTGTTTTCATAACCAAATATTTTTACCGAACCCGAACTCCAACTGTTGAGGATTAATTCATTATCCATTGTGAAAATGGAATAATCCTGCAGGCTATCGAATATTTGGCTATAAAATTCAGCAGTAGCAATATTCGGATTCTTAAGAACTTTGGATGTTGGTTCTTCTATTTCGTTTTTCATGACTCGAGAATTAATAAACTGCCAACCCCTACGTTATTCTAAAAACATACCATTTCATGACAAAGGTATTTCAAGATACATCCGGGATTGAGTTTTTTCGGTGTAATGGGAATGGGCAGAGCTATATCAACGAATGGTTAGTCCGTAAATGAAGTAAAGAATCAAATTTCAGTGTCTGGCGGTGCAGATTTTGGCCGAATATCAGATATTGGCGCAACGTTCCCTGGAGAAGGTGGGGCATGGAGGGTGAATTAAGGAAGAAAACACTAGCAATCGAGCAGCAGTTTCTGTCTTTACAGACATTGATATTTGTAAAGGAAACAGCAAATCGGCAGCCTCCTGCAAAGTGGAACCAAGCGGCAGTAAAATGGGACCGCAAAACATCAGCCTTGAACCAGATGGCTGCAAAAGGCTGAAATATCACAAAAAAATAAAGTGAAAACTGTCTTGGCCCGAGGCAGCCGATTGAAAGCCAGTTGATTGGCAACCCCGCCCCCGGACAACTCAGCATGATCCTTTGCTTGCTGAGTGAATCTTTGTCCTCACCAAGGGAACCATCTCCGGCGCCTCCTCATGGCAAGAACAGCTTCTTTGCCAACCTAAATAAATTCTTAAATTTGCTTCTTATAACAACATGCACGGGATTGGATACCGCGATGCTTCAGGAGCATACGGATGAATAGTATAAACAAAAAGATCAGCCGAAATGGATAAGGTAGTGTCAAAGAACAAAAAG
>PLXK01000209.1 GCA_003151415.1 Bacteroidota bacterium | reverse complement strand
GCCACTCCGTCTCAAGACAAAGTCAATGCGTCCCGGGTTGCTGTCATTTCGCCTTAAAACAAAATGCTTTTACTTTTTTTGAAAAATGATTCGAAAAACGGAATGTTTATGCGCAATTTTTAAATCACATGTTTTACGGATTTGCCGAAAATCTTTCATGCCGATATTAAATCTATCAACAATTTGAAATAAATTTTAATGTCTTTGTCAAACGGGTTGCAATAAGGTTTACCATTGCTTCTGTAATCCATACCATTTTATGTATTTCAATTGAGAATCCTTTTTTAACAGGATTTGATACTCTTTTGTTGCGCGTCGTTTCTCTTTGCCTACTCAGCATCAATTCAATAATCAATAAAATTAATTCAAGCAGCATGAAAAAATTACTTTTCGTTATGGTTGTGGCTTTTTACCAGCAATTGAACGCACAGATTGCAACCATCAGCCAGCACAACTTCAATGGATCGGGGTCTGCTTATCCTTTTCCTGCTGATTTGACTGCAAGTAATGTCACTGCATCATTAACAAGTACAGAAGGGTTTATCGAATACGAAGGTATAGCTTCCGGAAGTCAGGCCTTTACAAGCAATACTACGGCCGGTAACGGCATTGCCTTCGCGAATAGTTCGGGTACAAATACAAGGTACTGGACTCTCACAATGGGAGGTTCAGCATTAGCAAATTACAAAAGCTATAAACTATATGTGCAGGCGCAGCGAAGCAGCACCGGAGCTACGACTCTTACCTTACAATACAGCATAAACGGAACGACTTTTACCAATTTCGGAACGACAATGACACCGGGTAACGGAACTTACAGCGAACAGGTGTTTGATCTGACTTCAATTACTGCCCTTGATCTGAGAACAGCCGTTTATTTTCGTCTGGCCGCTTCGGGAGCCAGTGGAACAGGAACACTGCGGATTGACAATCTGGAAATACAGGCCAATCTGACTTCCGGTTCTGGCGGTTCTGGCGGCGGTAGCGGCTGGGCGCTTACCGGTAATGCCGGTACAACACCCGCAACAAATTTCATCGGCACCACCGATGCGCAGGATTTCATCATCAAATCAAACGGCGTTGAACGCATGCGGATGACAAGTGCAGGCAATATTGGTATTGGAACGGCGACTCCGGCTTACAGTCTGGATATTGCCGGCAATCTGAACTCATCCGGAACAATTTCCGCGAACATTCTGACGGTGAATCAATCCTTATCGGTAGATACTCTTTTACCGAGAAAAAGAATCCTGGTTAACGGTGGTCTTTCTCTACGTGGTACTTCCAGCGCAAAAGGCGTGAATGCAATCGATGTGTACAATACAGATCTTTGGATCAACAGTTCAGGAGTATCTACCAATCTGAATACAATTATCAACGCCGCATCAACGGGTTTTGTCGGAATCGGTTTGCTGAGTCCGAGATACAAACTCGATGTTGCCGGCGATATCAATACCAGCGGCATATTGCATGTTGGAACCGGAGTGGTTGTTGCCGGATCTATTGCTGCCAACAGCCTGACATTAAGCTCGTCATTTACGGCAGACACTATTTTTCCACGCAAACGGATTTTAGTAAATGGTGGTCTCTCTCTTCAGGGTAACGGAACAGTTGCCGGGGTCAATGCCATCGATGCCGGTACTTCGGATCTGATGATTAATAGTCTGGGGCTTTCAAACAATCACAACATCATTCTGAATGCAAGCTCAACAGGATTTGTCGGAATCGGTACGACTACACCGGCTGCCACTCTGGATGTTCAGGGAAACATCAACACCAGCGGCACAATGACTGTGGGGGTTCTTGCTCCCACGAATAAGGCCGGGGTTCTGATCCAGGCAAACGCCTCTTCCGGAATTGCTTTAGGTGTTCAGGGGGTATTGCATTCTTTCGGGAATGTACAGATTGATTCGAATCTTGTTTTGAATGGGAATCTGACGACGAACGGAACAATGAATGTGGGAACACTTTCTTCTCCATATAAGAATGGGGTGAATATTTTGCCAAATCCATTAACAGGAGTTTCTTTAAGCGTTCTGGGGGTTTTACATTCTTATGGGAATGTTTTGGTTGATTCGAGTTTGACCATTGGCGGTGCCTTTCAAACAAAAGGACCACTTAATGTTGGAACTGATTTAACTACTCAAGGAAATGCAACAATTGCCACATTGGCCAATACTTCAGGATACAGCTATGTAGTGGCAGATGCAAGCGGTAAGCTCTTTCCATTATCATTCGGCCCAGGCCATCCACTTCCTCCAAATTTCACTGCACCAAATTGCTTGCCTTGGTTGGCATGTGGGAATGACTTCGCTCCAACAGACTCTCCTTTTTTGGGAACAAATTCAAATAACAATTTAATCTTAGGTGCAGGCGGCAATAATGTAATGAGTTTGACTCTTAACGGCAATGTAATTGCAGGCGGAGGTGGTCTGAGTCTTGGGTCTGCAGAGGGACCTGCCTTGAATTTCGGAAATGGGTATGTAGGTTTTAATGCGAGTCGTGATGTAAATTCCGGAACATGGACAACCGCAGGAGGTGGCGGTTCTGCAATTTGGAGCAATAATGCTGGGCATATGTATTTTTCTTCAATTCCCGCAGCATCTGCTCCAGGTAATAGTTTTACCGATGCAGCAGCTATGTCAGGAGTCGCTATGTCTATTATACCGCAAGGCGGCGGAACAACTTTTTTTAATATGAATAGCACTGCTGAAACGAAATTGAATATTAATACAAGCGGAGCGGCTCCATCTAGTGTCTGGACTACAAACAGCGCTTATGGATTTGGTTTTGGAGTTGATGCAGCAGGCCTTGGCCATATTTATTCGGGGACAAATACTCCTCCTTCTATGACATTCGATAATGCAGGTAATGTGTCAATTGGCACCGCTTCAACCAGTAGCAATGGCATATCCTATTTGTTGTCTGTTAAAGGACTGATGCATTCAATTGAAATTCTTGTCGAACCAGTATGGGCAGATTATGTTTTTGAAAAAAATTACAAGCTAAGATCCTTACAAGAGGTTAATGCGTTTATTGACAAGAATGGCCACTTACCTGAAGTTCCATCAGCCGAGGAAGTCAAGAATAATGGGGTTAAACTTGGAGAGATGGATGCAATCCTTCTAAAAAAAATAGAGGAACTGACACTATATATGATTGAGCAGAATAAAAAAATTGAAATGCTTGAGAAACAGCTAAAAGAAAGATAAGCAACCCCGAATCATCAAGCGATTAAATGATGTTTTTTTCTCATTTATAAAATTTAGACCATGAAAAAAATAGTTGTATTCTGTTTGCTCATTCTGTTCAGCTCAACGATTTGTCTTGATGCACAGCAAACAATGGATCCAAATCAGGCTAAGTATTGGCATTACAGGGCAAGGCTTTTAAAATACTTCTTGGCGGTGGGCCCTGGTCCAGGAGAAAGTCTGCCTGCCTCAACAAGAAATCAATACGATGAACAGATGAGCTGGGGCGACACACCTGTTTACTTAGGATATTATATCGGTGTTCTTGTTACGGAATACAAACTTCTGGTACAAAACAACCAGCCAACGGACCAAACCTTAACTGAGCTTTACTATGCAATGAATGCAATTACAAGACTGGATATTCAGGCAGATATTGAATGGCAAGCTCGTTGTTCCTGCCCCGCTCCAGCAGGCATAAATGGCTTTATGTTGCGTGATGATGTTCCCATTGATTTTTTGAGCAAAAGGCATCGAGAGCTAAATCCAGTTGTTCAGCAAGTAGGATGGAATGGGATTGATGGACAGCCAGGGTATGAAAATAATGATCGGGTTAGTTCCAATTGGACAGGGGTTCATCATTTGCCTCCGGGTCCTTCCGATACTCAAGATCCAAATACAATAGAAAATGGCTTTTTTACCGCTGGGCAGGATAATTTGATAGAATTGATGATGGGTTTGGCATTGGTTGAAAGGTCAATAGGGTCTTTTACCCCCAAACCAGGAATACCTCTTCCAATAACGTTTAAAGATCTACACCAGGATCCACTGGGATCAATTTCAAATTCATATGATTTTTATGGGCAGTCTCAGGCAATGACTCGGGCCTTTTTGAATTATATGATGGATAACCCAAATAATTACCCTGTCTGGATCAATGACTGGACGCTCCGGTTTCCTAACCTAGATGAAGTCGGTGATGGTGGTGGTGGCGATGCATCGAGGCTTAGCTATGGCATTAGCCGAGAGGCGCAATTTATCACAGGGGAATTTAATGCTTCCTATATAGCCAATAACTCCGAGTTTGACTATTCTCTTTGCGCGGAGCCCCCTGCTAGAGCCTTTCCTCAAAATGTGATATTGGCAATGACCTGTGCAGCAGTGGGGGATTATTGGAATGGAGACGTGGAGGGTTCTATCGCAAATCAGGGAAATTACCCTGGAGGTATTTCATGGTCCACAAACGAGTTTGGCATGGACAAATTTTATGGATGTCTAAATCGATATTTAAATAGTCACTCCATTGCTGACAATCCAATAATAAATGATTGCGACGTAGAGGATCTCTTAACCAGCGCGCCAGCAGAGGGTCCTTTCTGTTATTCCACTAGTTATATTGATGGGACAGGTATGGCTAATGCTCTTTTTCACGCACCGCCCGGTTGGGGTTCAGCTGATAGGTTTTATGAAACTCCTGTAGATTTTGCAGGTCAAGATGGATCACACCTTAGCGGAAATTACAACGGTCTTGATTACATGCTGATGCATAATCTTTATTATTTAGCTCAGACTCCAATTCAAACCATTTATTTTTCCGGATCTTATCCTCAGTTTGATCCTCTTCAAGGCCCTTTTGGAACTATTCAAGCTCCTTATAAACCAAGTTTTGACCGTTTGTGGCCTGACATTGTGAGCCAGCTAACGGTCACTACCACTGATTTTCACCAAGATGGAACTTATACTGGAGGAGTTAATTTAATTGGGGGGCTCAAAGGGATTGATATCCAGAGCTTAGCTGTCAATAGTGGAGGATATTTTCATGCCAGTTGCCAGGCTAATTCCGGTTGCGAACCCGACCCGGATAAATATATTTTTGGTTCGCTTATATATTCTCCGGCACCAGCTGGTGACCATAGGATGAATCCTACTGGTAGTACCAACACCAATAGTAACAACAGTCATAACACGAATGAGGTAACTGGTTATTCTGCTTCTGCAGAATTCAAAGCCCTTGCACCCGAATACAATGCCCTTCAGAACTTCCCAAATCCGGTAAGTTCCCAGACAACTTTTGTCTTTAATTTGAATGAGCCAGAAACTTGTTCTTTAGAAATTTATGATTTAGCGGGAAAGCAGATCAAAACCCTCTTTCAAAGGAGGTCGTTGGATAAGGGCGAATATTCCATCCCTTTTGATTTGTCTGATATTGGAGATGGTATTTACTTCTATACCCTTTATAAGGGGAATCAGGGTTTAACAAGAAAAATGATCAAGCTAAAAAATTGAATATTGGCGAGGCATTGATTTAAAGAATCTGTTTGTTTGATTTCGAAAATATGTTTAGCTTAGATGAGGCAATCACCTTAATTCTAAGTAGATTTCATTAGCGTCCTAACGTAGTTAGAACATTTTCAATTGGTTAGCATTTTGTTCTTTGAAATCTTGTAGTAAAGCGTCTTCAAACAATTGATTTATCGGAGTTCTATTCAAAAGGGTAATGCTCAATATTTGTAGTATCTCATAATGGGTTTGTGTCAGCTTCATTTTTTGTTTCACAATGACCACAGTCAGAAACGTGATTAGAGCTGAGTACACCTGAACCTTGACGGCATTTTCGGAATGTCCCCAAAATGATTTCACTTTCAGATGTTGTTTTATCCATTTGAAAAACAATTTTATTTTCCATCTGTGCTTGTATAAATCGGCTATTTGCAAGGGTTTGAGGTCAAAATTGTTCGTGATAAAAATGAATTGCTTCTGGGTTTCCTGGTCAAAGTATTTGATCCGTCTGAAATGTTCAGGGTATTCCTTGCCAGCATAGTAATTAACCAGTTGTATGGTCTGGTCACACTTAACACCGCTTGACTTGTGCACTTTAGCAGATGCAACTCTTTTGAACTTCATGTTGACTTTTGCACGGGTAACGAAATAAGCTTTGCATTCGTGGATACCATATAGCCGCTCCCAATCCACAAAGGCTCTATCCATGATGTAGAATCCGCCAGCTTCGAAGGCAATCCTGTCGAGAACATTTACCTCATGGACTTTCCCATCTGTGATGTGCATGTAACAAGGGATTTCCGTTTTGACATCCAACATCGTGTGCAATCGAATTGCTCCTTTATGCTTGCGAAATTTGGCCCACCAGAAGATATTCAAACACAAATCAATGGTCGTTGTGTCAATGGCATAGACAGAATTATCAGCAACATAATCCAATTCTGAATTTCCAGATGCCCCGCCTCTTGCCTGAGCGATTAATATTGAGGCGAAATCAGCAAATATTCGCCAGTCTCGATGTTCATTGGCATAGGCAAGGTTAGATTTAGAAATGCTACTGCCAATGCCCAAATGATACCATTTACTTCTTTGTGTTTTGAGGCAGAGGAGCAAATCGCTCAAACTGTCTCTGTTGCTCAGCTGCCCGAACATCATGCAAAGAAGCTGATGCCAACAGGTAAATTGCTTCACCTTGTAGTTGCCATCGTAGCTGTCAACGCACTTTTTGAAGTCATTTGCATCCAAAAAGGAGGCTATTTGAGAAAAAACATACTTTCCTGGGGTCATCCCCTAATTTACAAGGAAGTAAATTGAGATCGTTTGAAATCAAATTTGCCTTGAATCGCTTTACTATCAATACTTTCAAAGAACTTTAAAATCCGTCTTTAGGACGGCAATGAGTAGATTTACTTATTAACAAGTTAGTCCGCGGGTTTAAATCTGAACAACAAATTTGTAATGAAAAATCAAATACCTTTTCTCCTTTTGTTGGTCATTTGTGTTTTCTCCTGCAAAAAGGACCCAACTTATCCCGATGAGAAATTGTCCGTTCCGCAGGTTCTTCTTGACTATGGTTATTTTCAAAAGGGCACATATTGGATTTATCAAGATAGTACCAGCCTAGATATTGACAGCGTGTACGTTACTTCTTCGCAACAAGGCACAGATATTACAACACCCGACCCTAGTCGGCCTTATCATGGATATTTCGGTTTTTACGACGTTTATTCACAAAGTAGTTTCGATGGATTCCATTATCATTATCGGGTTAGCACAGAAGAATCTTTTGGAGGTCATTCAGAAATGTGGGAGTACAAGTTAAATAATGCCGGCAGCGGTACACAAACGCAATTGATGACGGATTATTTTGTCGCTGGTCAAACAGACCCAGAGGCTGCATATCCAGTTACATACGAAAGCAGTTACGATAGCCTCAAAACATTGAATACCTATTTTAAGAATGTGGTATTGTTCCGAGACAGCAAGAATGCTACACAGAATAATAGTGTCACGAACACTTACATCGCAAAAAAAGTGGGCATAATCAGAAAAGAATACCTTAACTTTCATGAGGTCTGGAATCTTATACGGTATCATATTCAATAATTGAGGATGTGATTGGGGGATTATTTACCATCTCCGTTTTAAAAAATTTTACAAAACTTTACACTTTCAGTGAAATTAATTTACACTTTTGAACGCCAAGAGTTACATTTTCCGTTAATTTCAGAATCAAAAAACAGTCCTCCAAAAACTGAATAAACCTGCCTGCCGTTTGGCCTCAACTATACCACGGAATCCGCTCAAATTTATTCGGTATCAAATTCGGTAAAGTGTTCCACGGTATTTCCTGAGTTCTGTGATCGATTCAGACTCGTTTAAAAATGAAGGATGAAGTCAGAACAATGGTTGAGGAGTGGAGAGTGGATTACAATCAGAACAGACCGCATAAAGCTTTAAATTATCGTTCTCCAGTGGATTTATTAACCGAGTAAAATGACCAAAAACCTCTAGTTTTAAATGGCCCTAAAAACGGGGGAGCTTACAATACACGTATACGAATTCATATTCCTTTTACAGCGAAAGCCAAATGAATTTATATGTTTATGGCGTGGCTCTTCTTTTCTCTCACACATTCTAATTCCGGCACTAATTTTGTCTAGCGTTAAAGAAAGCAACATCAGCAATAACGGAATAACCCAGGACATCGTTCTGAGCGCTTCTCCGAAAGGCATGTATATGGTGGAGGTAAAAGATGCACAAAGCGTATACGTAAGTAAAGTTGTTCTGCAATAGCCGTTTGACTTATGGAAACCGAATAAGAAAACCAATACTCTTCCTTTTTGTTTACCGTTCGCGCAGATCTGTCGGGCGGGTTGTGCGATAGGGATCTGTGCTTGCGCAGCAAGGGGAACTGATCGCAGGTGGTATTTTTCCATCGGCCAGCGGAGTTCCAGTCAATAATATGGCCAAATGGAACGGAACCTCCTGGTCTGCTTTGGGTACTGAGCTCATTCGGAAAATTAAGGAGGAGCCAGAGAGCAGAAGAGAAGGGTTGCTTCATCTGTTTGCAAAGGCTTGTGAGCATTATTCAAAAGATTTAAAGTGTAAAGTCTGGCAGAATGGGTATCATGGCGAAGAGGTCAGCAGCAATAAATTCATTTACCAAAAGCTGAATTATATTCATCAAAATCCTGTTGTTGATCGCATAGTTGAAAAGCCCGAAGATTATTTATTCAGCAGTGCGAGAAACTATGCTGAACGGGAGGCCCTCCTCGACGTAGTTTTGATACCGCACAAACCAATGTTTATGAAAAGACTATGGAGACGATGGGCGGGGTTAGGTTGCTACGCAAGCACAGATCCCTATCGCACGGCCCAGCGCCACAGATCTGCGCGAACTGAGTCGCTCCCTTAACTGATTCCCCAGACAGCTCATCAGCGTATAAGAAATAATTTTTGTTACTTTGTCCTCTCCAAAATTCTCAGCGATGAAACTTAAGTTCTGTGTTAGCAATCCTTTAAAAACGGGTATCTGTCTCCTATTCCTGATTTTGTTCAGTTCGGTCCTTTTTGCAGAAGATATCAAACCGTCTCCCCCGCACACTTCCTTTTCTGAAATATTCAGGGGCGATGGTGATGAGGGAATTGTCTGTTACAAACAAAAACACAGGAATTATTTTTTTCTCACCTTTGGTCTTGTCGCCGCGTTGGGGTTGGTTACCCTGAATCAATACAAGATCAAAAGGAATTCGGCGCGCAACCTGAAATCGAAAAATGAAATCATCGAAGAGAAAAACAAGGACATTACCGACAGCATCAATTACGCCAAACGTATCCAGCAGGCTATACTTCCCGAAAAAACCTTCATTAAATCCTTGTTGCCGGATTCATTTATTTTCTTTCAACCCAAAGATATTGTCAGCGGGGATTTTTACTGGATGGCCGAAAAAAATGACGAATCCATTGTCGTTGTGGCCGACTGTACCGGACACGGTGTGCCGGGAGCCCTGATGAGCATGATCGGAAACGCTTTCCTGAACGAGATCGTACTCGAAAAGGGAATCACCGTTCCGGGAAAAATCCTGGATCACCTGCGCGATAAAATCATCCTTGCCCTGAAACAAGGCGTCACAAGCGATTCGAAAGACGGGATGGATATTGCGCTCATCAGCCTTAAAAAGGAAAAAGAAACTGTGGTGATGCAATTTGCAGGGGCAAACAATCCGGTCCTGGTTTTCAGCCAGGGAAAACTGACCGAAACAAGAGGAGATAAGCAACCCATCGGAGTGAGAGAGGGGGCGCATATGCCTTTTACGAATCATGTTCTGACCCTTGAAAAAGGTTCATCGGTTTATCTGTTCAGCGATGGCTATGCAGATCAGTTCGGAGGAATCAAAGGGAAAAAATTCCGAGCCGCTGCCTTGCAAAAGCTTCTGAGTGAGATCGTTCATCAACCCATGGACAAGCAAAAAGAAATCGTTGAAACCACGATCCTTCAATGGAAAGGCACATTGGAGCAGGTGGATGATATGCTGGTGATGGGCATTCGGGTGTAAGTCTGAAACCTTTGTTGCTCTGCATTTTATGAATGACCGCACCTGGTCATTTGCCCCGGCAAAATCCTTTCTCTACTTTTGCCTCCAATTCAAACTTCTCTTGAAAGCCGGACTATTGTTTTTCTTCATTTTGGTTTCTACCTCTTTGACCTTTGCCCAACAGGAAAGCAGGGCTTATGGTATAGGCGGAGTCTATGATTTTCAAACCAATGGCCTGGGTCTCGGTGTAAGAGCCTATATACCCATAACCGACCGTTTTGCCGTTTCTCCTCAATTGGCCTGGTTCCCTCCCTTCAATAAAATTCATGAAGTGTATGTCGGGGCAGCGGCTCAATATGCCATTTACTTCATGACGAGTTGGCATTTCTATGCCCTGGGGGCCGTTTATTACGACCGGTGGCAGAATGCAGGCGATTTTCATGGAAAAATTGCGAAGGTGAACAATATAGCAGAGGAAGGCGGCGTTGGTATTATGAGGACTTTTGGCTGTCTGAAACCGTTTTTTGAAGCCCGGTATGATGTGAAATGGAAAGAGGCCAATGTACAGGCCGGTATCATGATTTCCTTCGGCGATTGTTTTCAGCCGCATTTATGCCCGGCTTATTGAGATTCTTTCTGAATATTTTACCTACATTTATAGTTCTCCTTCAAATCAAAAACAAACACCCATGTCCAATTCTTCGTTTCGTCTGATTTTCAAAAAAATGAATTCCAAAACGGGTCTGAGCTTTTCGGGTTTGCTTGCCCTGCTTCTTGTGGCCGTGGTGCTGATGCCTTCGTGTTCAAAAAGCCGTGTCGACAGCCAGACCACAACCGTGGCCCTGGGGTATACCGCCCCTTCGGCCTTTTACAACAAATACAAACAGCAGGAACAGGTTTATCAGGTGGACAGTCCGGGCACCGGCCCGATTGTGGGACACATGGGAACAAAATTATATCCCAATGCAAACATCTTCATGTATCCTTCGGGGCAAAGTGTTATTTACCCTTTCAGTGTGGGCCTGATTGAAATCTATTCGGTCAAGGACATGATTCTTTCCAACCTGCCAACCATTGCCGGAGGAAGAATTCTGGAAGCCAAACCCGAAATCAGCGCAAGAGCTTTTAAGGGAACATCTCCGCTTGTTCTCAGACCCGGAAAAAAATTCCACATGGAAACGGGTACAATGACAAGCCTGCTTACCGGCATGAGTGTTTTCTACGGATTCAATAACGGCAGCTTGACCGACTGGACCAACACGGTGAGCACCCTGAACCCCGCCATACAGCCCGATACCCTTTCGGCCATCGCGAACCTGGCTTCGTCCTATTCGATGAACATTGCGCTGATGGGATGGGTCAATTGCGGTCGTTTCTTCAATTATACGGCATCTACAACTCCCATCGTTTTCAATTGCGCCGGAACGACCCCGCAAAACATCAATGTGTTTCTGGTTTTTAACAACAGCAATTCGGTCATGCAGGTATCCAACCTGAATTCGGGTCCGGTTCCCATCGGCACCTCGCTTACCATGGTTGCCATAGCCTATGACGGAAACGGAAATCTGGTGTATGACAAACAACCGCTTACCGTAACCAATGGCATGCAGGTAACACTAAATCCACAGATCACCAGCGAAGCGAATATGCTGACCATTCTTGCTGCTTTGTAATCGTTTTCAGCAGCAGAATACATCTTCCTTGTTTTATAAAAAGAGGTTTTCTCCCGGTCGGGAAAACCTCTTTTTATTTTTACCGGAATGCTCAGGCTCTGCTTAAGGCATGATGTTGTGACAAGGCCGGGAGAATTTCCTCGCCACAAATTCCGGGAAGAAAAACCCTGCATGCATTCAATGGTTGCACGGATGACCCGGGTATGCTTCGATTTTTCACTCCCAGTATATAACAAATTTTTCTGAATACTCAATCATTTAAACCCAACTATATTATCAGAATATAATAAACTAAAACGAAGACAATTTCGTTACATAACTACAGTTCTCATCGCAAAAGCCGGTTTTCGGATTTTGACTATTTACTGCATACAAGGCATTGGGCCTGAACCTGGATTTTGCCCTATACACATGAAACCGAGGTTTTTATTTTTCTTGATTTGCATCCTGTATCTCTTACTGCAGCCCTCTTCTCTCCGGGCCCAGACGAAATACGCGATCAGCGGAACGGTGAAAGATTCGGTGAACGGCGAATCAATCATCGGCTGCACCATTTGGATACCGGATGCCCGGGTGGGAGTTAGCAGCAATACGTATGGTTTTTATTCCATCACCCTGCCTGAAGGCGAACACACCCTTATTTTCAGTTACCTGGGCAAACAAAGCAAATCGGTCTCCCTGGATCTGCGAAAAAATGAAAAGCTCAACATCGAACTCGGAGCCAACCCCGTTTTTCTAAACATCGTTGAAGTGAGCGGAGAAAAAGCCGACAAAAACATCAGTTCTTCGGAAATGAGCAGCAACCACCTGGACATGGAACAGATCAAATCCATCCCCGTTCTTTTCGGTGAGGTTGATATCCTGAAAACAATCGCCCTGCTTCCCGGAGTGATGTCGGTGGGAGAAGGCAATACCGGTTTTTACGTCAGAGGCGGCGGGGCCGATCAGAATCTGGTGCTTCTGGACGAAGCCAATGTCTACAATCCATCCCACCTGCTTGGTTTTTTTTCGGTATTCAATTCGGATGCCGTCAAAGACATTACCCTCATTAAAGGCGGAATTCCGGCAGAATACGGGGGACGGCTTTCTTCGGTGCTGGATGTGCATATGAATGACGGAAACAACAAGAAATTTACCGTCAAGGGCGGCATTGGCGTGATTGCGTCGCGTCTGACCATTGAAGGACCAATTGTGAAAGACCGGGGATCATTCCTGATTTCGGGACGCAGGACTTATGCCGATTTGTTTATCCGTCAGTTTGGACCGGCCATGGCAAAAAATTCAACGCTTTATTTTTACGATATCAATGTGAAAGCCAATTACCGCCTGGATGAAAAAGACCGGATTTTTCTTTCGGGTTATTTCGGCAGAGATGTTTTGGGAATTTCCGGGGTCGGGGTAAAATGGGGAAATGCAACCGGAACCTTAAGATGGAACCATATTTTCAGCGATAAATTATTTCTCAACACCTCGGCCATCACCACCGATTACCAGTATATGGTCGACGTGACTGCAGCCGGAAACGTATTTGGCATTACCTCCTCCATACGCGATTATACCTTAAAGACGGGATTTGAATACTACATCAATGAACGCAACAAAATGAAATTCGGTCTCGAAGAAACCTACCACGTGTTTACTCCCGGCGATGTGTCCACCAATGGAACAAACCTGGTTCCCGATCTGAGTATTCAGCAAAAATTTGCTCTGGAAAGCGCCGTTTACGTGTCGAACGAACAAACCCTCACCGACAAACTTTCCCTGACTTACGGGTTGCGCTATTCTCTTTTTGATCAGCTCGGACCCGGAAAGGTATTTCATTACGACTCCACCGGAGCCATCACAGACAGCGCCAATTATGCCAACCACAAAGTGATCCAGGAATACGGATCGCTGGAGCCGCGTGTTTCGGCCAGATTCATTCTGAACAAAGTGAGCTCCGTGAAAGTTTCCTACACACGCACGGCGCAATACATTCAGTTACTCTCCAATACAACCGCATCGACTCCGACCGACCTCTGGATTTCGAGCAGCAATGTCATCAAACCTCAGCTGGGCGATCAATATGCGGCCGGTTATTTCCGCAATTTTCATGATAACGTTTTCGAAACTTCGGTGGAGGTGTATTACAAAGACATGCAAAACCAGATCGATTACAAACCGGGCGCCGATATTGTGCTCAACCCCATTGTCGAATCGCAATTGTATTTCGGGCATGCCCGTTCGTATGGCACGGAATTGCTGATCAAAAAACGAAGCGGAAAATTCACCGGCTGGATCGGATATACCTTGTCGCGCACCGAACGCCAGTTTTTATACATCAACTCCGATGCCTGGTATCCGGCCAAGCAGGACC
>PLXK01000150.1 GCA_003151415.1 Bacteroidota bacterium | reverse complement strand
TTCAGCCCGTAAGAAGCTGGAAGACATGGCGGTAAAGGCGCGTAAAGAATCCGGCCTGGTGGTTGAAACCATGTCCAAAAAAGGAAATATATACAACGAGGTTGAGAAACTGGCAGAAGCACTTGAACCCAAAATGATCGTTCTTGGCCTCGAATCCAAGATCGGTTTTGATAAGATTGTGGGTCCCAGTGCCTTTCGTCTGATTCGGGAATCCAGCTACCCTGTTTTGACCATTCGCGGCAAAAGCCACAAAAAAGGTTGCGAAAACATCCTTCTTCCCCTTGATTTGACCAAAGAAACGCGTGAAAAGGTAACCAAGGCGCTGGAACTGGCTAAGGATTATGGCGCCAATATCCGGATTGTCTCGGTNNCAGGTACGTGACTTTATCAAAAAATCAGGAGTAAAAACCTCGATCCGGACCCTTCGCGGAAAAGACATTCCTAAAATGGTACTCAATTACGGGTACAGCATTGATGCCGATCTGATTTTGATCATGAGCAAGGCGGAATTGAACCTTCGCGAGTTCTTTATCGGAACTGTCGCACAAAGAATCATCAACGAATCCAATATTCCTGTTNNTTTTTATTTTTCCTATCCTGAGTAACTTTACTGAATTCAGTTTCATTCTTTCCTTTGCGGGTTTCTTCTTTGTTTAACGAAGCAGTTGCTGGCGGGGATATTTATCCAGAACATCGCTACATGCCAACATTCTCTCATCTTCACGTGCATACCCAGTTTTCTCTGCTCGACGGAGCGGCTGATATTTCCTCACTTTTCAAAAAAGCTGTTGGCGATGGCATGCGTGGACTGGCGATCACCGATCACGGAAATATGTTTGGCGCCTTTAAATTTGTTGCAGAAGCCGGAAAACACAACACTCCCGACAACCCGAATAAGATCAAAGCCATTGTCGGTTGCGAGTTTTATGTTGTTGAGAACCGGCACAAGCACGCATTCACAAAAGAAGACAAGGATGTCAGACGTCACCAGCTTTTGCTCTCCAAAGATGCCGAAGGATACCGGAATCTTGTAAAGCTTTGTTCTCTTGGATACATGGAAGGACTCTATGGCAAATATCCGCGTATCGACAAGGAACTGATTCTTCAATACCACAAAGGCCTTATTGCAACCACCTGTTGTCTGGGGGCTTCTGTTCCGCAAACCATTCTGAGAAAAGGCGAAGAAGAGGGTGAAAAGGAATTCAAATGGTGGCTTGATCTTTTTGGTGAGGATTATTACGTGGAACTTCAGCGGCATGATATCCCCGATCAGAACATTGTCAATGAAGTATTGCTTCGTTTCGCCGTGAAGCACAATGTCAAGGTCATCGCTTCGAACGATTCACATTATGTAGATCAGAAAGATTCGAATGCGCACGATATCCTGCTTTGTATCAATACCGGCGAAAAGCAAAGTACGCCAACCATGAAGGAGTTCAGCGAAGAGGAGGGGTTTTCAAAAGGAAAACGTTTTGCTTTTTACAACGATCAGTTCTATTTCAAAACCACAGCTGAAATGTCGCAGTTGTTCAGCGATATTCCCGAAGCCATAGACAACACCAATGAGATCGTTGATAAGATTGTTCCGCTGAAACTCAAACAGGACATCCTTCTTCCGCACTTTAAGATTCCCGAAGGATTTACCACTCAGGACGAGTATTTAAAGGATATGACCTACAAGGGCGCACTGGCCCGTTACAAAGAACTGACTCCTGAGGTAGAGGATCGCCTGACATTCGAGCTGTTCACCATCAAAACAATGGGTTTTGCAGGTTATTTTCTGATCGTTGCGGATTTTATCCGTGCCGGCCGTGATATCGGTGTGCTTATTGGTCCAGGCCGCGGTTCTGCCGCAGGCTCCGCTGTTGCTTATTGCATCGGAATTACAAACATTGATCCCATCAAGTACAACCTGCTTTTTGAAAGGTTCCTGAATCCAGACCGGAAGAGCATGCCCGATATCGACACGGATTTTGATGATGAAGGCAGACAGAAGGTGATTGATTATGTGGTGGATAAGTACGGCCGCAATCAGGTGGCTCAGATTGTGACATATGGAACAATGGCCGCTAAAATGAGCATCAAGGATGTGGCCCGAGTGCTTGATTTGCCCCTTCAGGATTCGAATGCTTTAGCCAAACTTGTACCCGAAAGACCCGGTATTGAACTCAAACGCCTGATCCTTGCCCCGCTCACAGGAGATAAAAGCCTGGAAGAAAAAGAAGGACTCAGCAAGGAGGAAATGGATGATGTTAAAAAGCTCAGGGAAATTCACAAAGGCAAAGACATTCAGGCCGATGTACTTCGTGAGGCCCTGATCCTGGAAGGCTCTGTGAGAGGAACAGGAATCCATGCCGCAGGCATCATCATCGCTCCCAAGGACCTGACAGAAATTATTCCCATGTCCGTTTCCAAGGACAGTACATTGCTCATCACCCAGTACGACGGGAAAGTGGTTGAAGACGCAGGTGTGATCAAGATGGACTTTTTGGGACTCAAGACACTGACCATCATACGGGATGCCTTGCGTCTGATCAAACAGAATTACGGTCTCGATCTGGACATTGATACCATACCTCTGGATGATAAAATAACGCTCGAGCTCTATCAAAGGGGTGAAACAAACGGCACATTCCAGTTCGAATCCCCCGGAATGCAAAAACACCTAATCGCCCTTCGCCCGGATAAGTTTGAAGACCTGATTGCCATGAATGCGCTGTACCGGCCGGGTCCAATCGAATACATTCCCAACTTCATTGCCCGTAAGCATGGCAGGGAAGCCATTTCCTATGATCTGCCGGAAATGAAGGAATATCTGGAAGATACCTATGGCATCACGGTTTACCAGGAACAGGTCATGCTTCTTTCGCAGAAACTAGCCGGTTTTACAAAGGGGGATGCCGATGTGTTGCGCAAGGCCATGGGAAAAAAAGACAAGGCCACCCTGGACAAGATGAAATATAAGTTCGTCGAGGGAATCAGGGCCAAAGGAATGGATGAAAAAATTGCCGATAAAGTGTGGGTAGACTGGGAAGCTTTTGCCCAATACGCCTTCAATAAATCGCATTCCACCTGTTATGCTTTTGTAGCCTTTCAGACAGCCTATCTCAAGGCCCATTACCCGGGAGAATATATGGCCTCGGTGATGACCCACAATTTGAGCAACATTGATAAGATTACCTTTTTTATGGAGGAGTCCAAACGTATGGGGATTCCGGTGCTGGGACCCGATGTGAATGAAAGCGAATACCAGTTTGCGGTAAATAAAAGAGGACAGATCCGCTTTGGCCTGGGTGCTGTTAAAGGGGTAGGAGAGAATGCTGTCATTTCCATGGTGGAAGAAAGGACCAAAAACGGACCTTTTACCAGTGTCTTCGATCTGGTGCGAAGAATCAACTTGCGTGCTGCAAATAAAAAAACATTTGAAAGTCTTGCTTATTCAGGGGCTTTCGATTCATTTGAAAGCATCCACAGAGCCACTTATTTTGCGGCAGAATCCGATGGCGTCACTTTTCTTGAAAAGATGATTCGGTACGGGAATTCGCATCAGGAGAATCTGAATTCGAGTCAGCATTCGCTCTTTGGTGCCGATGCCGGTGAAGGCAATGAGATGCCCGAACCCAAATTTCCTGTCACCGCCCCCTGGGACAGCCTGGTGAAATTGAAGTTTGAGAAGGATGTTATTGGGTTTTATATATCCGGCCATCCGCTCGACAATTACAAACTCGAACTCACTAATTTTTGCAACAACCGCGTTTCCGATCTGAAAGACCTGGCGAAATTCAGAAACAGGGACATCTCTATCGGGGCGATGATCACTTCTGTGAATCACCGGACAACAAAAACAGGCAAGCCTTTTATGGTATTTACCATTGAGGATTATACCGATTCTTTTGAAGTGGCCTTGTTTGGCGATAGTTATCAGAGTTTTAGAACATCCATTCTTGCCGGCGATCTGGTTTTCCTGAAAGGAAAAATCGGCGAACGTTTTGGACAGGCCGATAACCTTGAGCTGAAAGTGAATTCGATTCAATTGCTTTCGGAGCTCAGGGACAAGCTTGCCAAGCACCTGACCATACAGCTGAACCTGAACGATGTGACCGATGTTTTTATAGAAAAAATAAACACGCTCATTCAAACAAATTCGAAACAGGATCATCTGAAAAACTGTTCGGTCATTTTCACGGTTGAGGATCCGGAAGAAAAGATGGAAGTGAAGATGCTTTCGCGCAAAGTGAAAATCAATCCCAGCAATGATTTTCTGAATGCCCTTGACAGCATTGGAAATGTTAAATATAAGCTGAACTGAAGATGTTTTTTTGATTGATTCAACCGCGATTTTATCCTGCCGGTTCTTGCCGGAGAGTGTCCTGCAAGGAACCTTCCCCGCCTTTTTAGTTCAGAAGACAAAGTCATTCAATGGCAGAGAATTTTTTTACCGGTTGATTTTTTGCCTTCAGGTAAGTTTGTTCTTGTTTTTGTTTAAAAGACCGCATCCTGCCATTTGTTACTGGCTTCCGGGACCTTTGAAATAAGAATTACATTTGCTCCTGTTGCCGGAATGTTATTCGCCTCAATCAAGGAAGAGAAAGATTTCGAAACGCTGAAACCCGCATGAATCAAAAACCGAGCTTTCGTGAAGCATTTGCCTTTTGGCTGAAACTGGGCTTCATCAGTTTCGGAGGACCCGCAGGTCAGATTGCCATTATGCACGAATATCTGGTTGAGCAGAAAAAATGGATATCCAATTCCCGATTTATGCATGCACTAAACTATTGCATGGTACTGCCGGGCCCTGAAGCTCAACAACTGGCTATATATAACGGCTGGTTGTTGCATGGAACCCGCGGAGGGATCGTTGCCGGTTTGTTTTTCATTCTGCCTTCTGTTTTTATTCTGCTTGCACTAAGCATGCTGTATGTCCTTTTTGGAAAAATCCTTTGGTTTCAGGCCATGTTTGAGGGGTTAAAACCCGCCGTAATAGCCATTGTTCTTTTTGCGTTTTACAGGGTTGGTGGAAAATCAATGAAAACGGTTCTTCATACCTGCGTTGCTGTGTTAAGTTTTGCATGCATATTTTTTTTCAATATCCCCTTTCCGGTTATCATTCTTTCAGCATTGTTACTCGCTGTGGCAGCGATGATTTTTTTTCCGGCTTTGTTGAATCAAAACAAGGCCGATAAATCTGAAACTGAAGACGAGTCGATTTATTTTATCAATTCCCTTCAGGTGCAGCCCGCGTTTTCCTGGCATCCGGGTTCACTCGTCCTGAAAACATTTTTTGTTTTGATTTTGTGGCTTGTTCCTTTTGTTTGTTTCCGCGTATTCACAAACGACCCTGGATTCTGGAATACACTGTCTTTGTTCTTCACCAAGGCGGCATTGGTTACTTTTGGAGGCGCTTATGCCGTATTACCCTATGTGGCTCAGGTAAGCGTGGATAAGTTGCACTGGCTGAATTCGGCAGAAATGATGGATGGTCTGGCATTGGGTGAAACAACGCCCGGGCCTTTGATTATGGTTCTTGCCTTTGTGGGGTTTCTAGGTAGTTATGGTCATTTTGGCGGATCGCTGATGCATGGAAGCGTTGGTTTGTTGGCAACGGTGTATTTTACTTTTCTTCCTTGTTTCTTCTTTGTTCTGGCCGGCGCTCCGCTTGTGGAACGTGCCAGGAGCTTTGAGAAAATAAATGCGGCGGTTTCCATACTCAGTGCTGCCGTAGCCGGAGTTATTCTGAATCTGGGAGTTTATCTTGGGAAATCGGTTTTGTTCAGACAGGGTTCAATGTTTGATCTGAATAATGTGCAGGGGTTCAACCTGATCTGGATGATTATTTCTGTTGTCTTTTTGATGCGTTTCAAAACCAAAATTGTCCTTTGGATAGGCATAAGTGCCTGCGCCGGCTTGATTAAGTTTCTCTTGTTTCGGTGAAAACAGATGTAATCCTTCCAATGCAGGAAAGGAATAAAAAAAGCGTCCCCAGGTTATTGAGGACGCTTTTTTTCAATCTGATGTTCGTTAGTGCATGACACTGAATTTTTTCACACCCCGGTTTCCTTTGCTGTTTGTTACCAGAAGAAAATAAATGCCATTGTTCAGGCTGGCGGTGCTTATTGTGTTTGTTTCATTGACAAGGAGTTGAGATGCAACAACAGTTCTGCCGGTGATATCCACGACCGAAACGGTCCAGACATCTGCCGTTTTCATTTTAATGTTAATAAAGCTGTTTGCAGGACAAGGGTAAGCAGAAATGAAATTCAAATCGCTCAATTCAATAACGGCCTGGGGAGAAGGTTTTACACGCATCCAGGTGATGTTTGTTGCCGTGTCTGTTTTTCCCGGACGAACCTGATAGTCCATTTCGCAGAGCGGGAAACCTACGGTTGGGTCAGAAGTCCACCATGCATAATGGGTGATTGTATCCTGGACATGCGAAGATAAAACCCAGGAAGGTGGGGCTAAGCGGTGAATCCAGGTGGAATCGGTGTTGATGCTGTGACGCATCTGCCGGATAGTGGCAAAGGTGCCCAGGGGAGTTGTTACATTACCCCAGGCATCAATCAGCGTGTTTGAAGTGCTTATGTTTTTGATCCGGATACTGTCGTAACCAACGGCAGATAAACTCAATTTCGCTTTTGCATTGACTGAATAGTTATCGGTATAGGTTGTTCCCATGGTTGAGGGCCACTGCATGATTTTTGAGCCGGGAGTGAAGGTTTCGATGACAGTGTCTGTTATTCCGGGCAGGATTGAAACTGCTGCAGCAGCTCCGAAAACAGTAAGAGCGGAGGTGTTGTTGAGAAGATAAGCCGTTTGATTTTTAACCGTATTTGTCACAACGCATGCATTGGCTGCCGGGAAACGGCTTCCGCTGTGAATGGACGCAGGAGTTTTGAAGGCTGTTGTATCGTCAAATGTGTTTTTGAGCGCCGAAAAGTTCCAGGTTTGATTGGCTCCGGCAGGCCCCGCTTTTATGGAAGCTGCCGGAACGGTGTCATGTGCGATATAGGCGATGTCTCCAAAAGGAGCGACATCGGTATTTGTCACCGTAACCTGAGCGTCAGATTGATTGAAAAGGCAAGCGAGAAAAGCAATGGAGAGTGTAATTTTTGTTTTCATTTGAAATAGTTAAGAACTGTTTAGTAATTTATAATATGTTTTTTTTAAAATCGCATAAAAATAGAAAGAATATTGAATTAAAACATGCGCATAGCAGGATTTAACCAGGGAAAGATTGGCTGGATGGGTTCCTGATATCAGATGAGTTGAATCGTGTCACTTTCCTGACCATCCATTCGTACCAAGGCCAGGATGAAAGAGGGGGCAAATGCGGTTAAACAGAACCTGTCTGATTGCAGCCACTGACCATGGCAATTCAAAGCGGATTTGTAATGACAAGCAAGTTATTGTTGCCTGCGTGCAGTGGGTCAATGGAGCCAACGTTGTTGATCTTTATACGGCAGGCTCCTTTACTAATGAGGAATAATGGCTTTTTAAGGGCAATTTATACCCGATGTTTGATATCCGGAGGTTGTCCGGGGTATCGGCCTCCCCTTTGAGCAGCATCAGGATTTCTTTGCGGTCTGAAGCATTGTCAATTTTTGAGATTTTGAGCAACAGGCGGTTTGTGCAGAGTTTTTTCCAATTCTGAATGGCAAATTTATTCTGCATGGCTTCATGCATATTGCTGACTTCGCAAAGTTCAAGAAGGCGGTAGGTTCCGGTATCAAACCCTATTTTGTTGGGTGTATGACGTGCGTCGAGCAACATCAGAATTCCTCCGGCTTCTGAAATGTTCGGTGAGGTATCCTGTTCAGTGATATCCCATAATCCTTCCCAGAACAACTTGATTTCTCTCATGATCTTGTGTTTTTCGTGTGTTGATTTAGACGTTACCTGTAATTCTTTTAAAAAAGCTACAGAATCTTTATTTAATCTTCTTAAACAAAATTACATGTATGCACAGGGAAAAGGAGAGACAAACGCAACAAACTTTGACGCTCATGGAAAGCAATAGGCCTGCTCCTGAACGTTATTAATCAGTGATAAAATTCATTTAAACCGAATTGGCCTGTACGCAATAGGATTCCCTGGCCCCCTTTGAAGGCTAAATTCCGATCCGTGCAGCCCTTGTTTACATTTCAAAAGAGAACAATTCTTTTTTGGAACTGTGCTGCTTGCTCTTAATAAGGCAGGTCTTCATGACCAATTATCTGGTCCCCGCTGGTGTATACGACAATGTGTTGACCCGTTACGGTAGTGATCATTTTTACGTTTGATCCCGGTTTTGAGGTGGTGATGGAAGCCGTATTTGCCCCAAGCTGAGCAACATAGGCAACCAGTTGCTGGTTTGTAACACCCTGGCCGGAAGGGCTTGTCGCCGTTAAAGGATTGCCGGCAAATAAACTTGTACCGCAGATAAGCAGCAGCAGAATGAGGGCTGTCCGGCGTATTTTTTTTGAAAGTGTTTTCATGGTCGCTATTTTATATGAAATGTTATTGATGTCCATTATTGCTGAAGTTTCAATTACAATACAAATGAAGGCAGTATTTTTCTGATAAATAAGGACAAAACATGATAACTTTGACGCCCATTATACTTAAAAAGTAATGGAATAAAAAGTAGCTTCTCTTGAATTGGTTTACATATATTTTCTATTTTAGGCCAGAAGTTTGACGCTCATTCTAGCTTTTTTTATGGAAAAAATCCATTTCCTGATTCGGAATTTGTCCAAACCCCAGCTGAAACTGCTGCGGGTCTACCTCCAGTATTTTTCTGTGCGCAAAGAACCCAATACGCAGTTGATGAAGCTTGCCGATATCCTCATTGTCAATGGCGACGAGGTGCCCGGAGTGGAAGAGTGCTCCCGGCTGATTTACGGAAAAATGAATTACAACGGAATCCAGAAACTCAAATCCAGACTTCAGAAAAAGGTTGAAAACCTCCTGTTGCTTGACAGCGGCACAGAAAAGCGTGAAGTCGGCCAGGATGAACTCGATCGTTATGGCATTGTCATCCGGCGCAAAATCGCCTTGTTTCAGATACTTTTGAGTAAAACGGGAAGCAGCTCCTTGCTTCGTACCGAGATAGACGAAATCATCCGTTTGTCAAAAAAATATGAGAATTATTCTACATTGGTTGAACTGCTCAAATTCAAAAAATGGATGAGCGGGTACAGGGTAGGGGAGAAAGTGATCTGGGAAATGAACCGGGAAATCCTGTTCTACCAGCAATGCAACGATGCCCTGAACAAAGCCACCGATTGCTATTACCTGGGTGTTATCCGTTCTGATTTTACAAGCAAATCGGATAAACGTTCTTTTCAGAATTTTCTTCGGGAAAGCATTGCCGGATTAAACGAAGACTGCAAAACAACAAAATCGCCCATTGTTGCCTATTACACCAAGCAATTGGAAATCATGTATTTTGAAAGTATGGGCAAGGTCGATTCCACCCGCGAAGTTTGCCAGGAATTGCTTAAAATTATTTCCGGCAACAAATCCGTTTTCCGAAAGACCCGTGTTGCTATTGTTTATGACTATTTGGCCTCCTGCGATATCCGCCTGGATGATTTTGAAGAGGCCATCAGCCATGCCATCCTTGCTCAGAAAAATTTCATTAAAAACACGGTCAATTACTATGCAGCCATAGAACATGAATTTTATGCCAGGTTCTATCAGTCGGATATGCCAAACAGTCAACGATTGAATCAAATACTGCTTCGAAGCGTCAAAAAAGAAACCGGCGATTTCCGTTTTGCAAAATACCTTTTCTACCAGGCCAATGTTCTTTTCGTACTCGGTAAACACAAGGAAGCTCACCGGTTGCTGAATTTCAAACTTCAGCTCTCAAAAGATAAACAAGGTTGGGATCTGAATATCCGGATACTCAAGATTCAGACACTTATTGAAATGAACCGGCTGGATGAGGCATCCTCCCAGGTTGCCAGCCTGATCAAACATGCCGAAAGATCTTTTGTGGCAGAAGAACTGAAGCCCCGGGAAAAACTAATCATCCGTACCCTTCGTATGCTCGATCATGAGGGTTTCTCAGGGTCAAGAATTCTTAGCAAAATTGTGCAGTTTTCCCAGCTCCTTTCCGGCAATAAAAATTACAACTGGGAACCGCTTTCTTCCGAACTGATTCCCTTCGAACAATGGCTTTCCGCTCATTATAAAACAGGCCTGAAGAAATCATCCGGCCAAAACATTTTCTCCAGATAAAATCCCCAAACTCATTTTGACTCTCATAAAAATGGATCTCTTATTTCTCACCGAAATGAAATAAGAGTGATTCTCCCCGGATCACACCTTGGAAGCCTCCTGTGTTTACAACCTTTCGAACGTAATCTAAAAAATCATCCGGCCTGGCCTGGTTAACAAAAAAATATATTTCCAATCGAAGTGACGGGAAAGACAATTTGGGCGGATTTCGTATGTAAGATTTATCGTTTTGTCGTATTAAAAACGGGCATTCGTCCTCATTTGTTTTCGTCGAAAAATTCTTTCTTAAATTTGTAGTAAGAATTTAATTATCAATATATTATATCTAATTGTATATGTGATGGAAATCATGTAACTCTTCAGGAATCTCTTCGTAGAACTTAACAAATCATATAATTTCTGATGTAAGATTTATTCGGTATTTCCTGGATTTTGTTTTGAATCCTGGAGGCTGAAATGGTTGGTTCTCATTCACTTGTTTATCTGAATTGTATGAAAGTTGTTTGTGCGTTTATTGCTTTTATTTTTCTTCCCTTCTTTGGCCAGGCCATGGTGACCAACACCTGGAAAGGACCGGCAACCGGAAACTGGAATACAGCAGGCAACTGGACAAACGGCATCCCCGCAGCGACAGACAGTGTTGTTATCGGAGATGGAGTTACCGCCATTACGGTGAATTACAATGTCGGTGCAAATATTGTCATAGGAAGTCTGAATGTAACGCACAATGCAATACTCACAATGACCTCGTTTCAGATAACCATGAACTCTCTTGGTTTGAATGGTACGATAAACGGATCTTCTGCTTTGG
This sequence comes from Bacteroidota bacterium, assembly GCA_003151415.1. Lineage (GTDB taxonomy): Bacteria > Bacteroidota > Bacteroidia > Palsa-965 > Palsa-965 > Palsa-965. Next base: position 16,592 of record PLXK01000150.1, on the reverse strand, counting down.
ACATCATCGTGGGCAATATCGCTCCATTCGCTTTAAGCGGAACCGGAACGTTTGCCCTTACCGGTGGAGGAAGTCTGAGAATGAAAACAAACATCAAACTTCAAAATGCTTCTGATGATTTGAAATTTACATCCGGCTCTTTGCTGAATTTGAATGGTTTTACACTCACCAATAACGGAAAAATAGAAATCCAGGACCCTTCTGATTTTAAACCTGTTGCCGCAAGCAAGTTCACAAATGCCACAGCATCTTCCTATCTTTTGTACACCAGGCAGGCAAATTTCCCTTCAGCCACAGTTACACTGACATCGACCTTTGCCGGAAGCACTGTTGAGTATGGTGCTGCTGCCGGCTCCTTTACCATGGATAAGCAGGCCAGCTATTCGAACCTGATCATTACTGGCAGCGGCGCCACAAAAACAACCGGAGCTGCACTTACAACGGCAATAACAGGAAGTCTCACGATCAATTCCGGTGCAACATTCAATTGCGCTAACCTTCCGGTGACAATCGGGGGTAACTGGACAAACAATGGCGGAACTTTCAACGCCGGTACAAGTACAGTAACGTTCAATGGCGCTCTTTCCCAGCAAATCAACGGAACAGCCGCTGCCCAGACTTTTTATAACCTGACAGTGAATCTAACCGCAGGACAGACATTAAGTACAGGAGGCAGCACCGTGGCGCTCACCACCAATAACCTTACCCAAACAAGAGGAAACTTCACAGCCCCCGCAACCCTGAATATCAATACAACAGCTACTTCTTTACTTACGCTTACCGCCGGAACCCTTACCGCTGGAACCACAATCAATATTACCGGTAACTGGACCAACAATGGCGGCACATTTACTCCCGGAGCTGGGATGGTGAATTTTGTGGGAACAGCAGCTCAGGCAATCAACGGAACAGCAGCCGCCCAGACTTTTAATGACGTCAATGTCAATCTCTCTGCAGGATTTTCTCTGACAGGTACCACTGCCACCATCACTGTCAACAACCTGACTCTTACAACCGGTACCTTTATTGGCCCAACCACGCTCAATGTAAATGGAAACTGGACAACAAGCGGAGGCGCTTTCACCCAGGGAGTCAAAACAGTCAAATTCATTGGCACCGGTTCTCAGCTGGTTAGCAGCGGGGCGGCATCACAATCTTACTACAATGTTGTTGTCAACCTCACTGCCGGTCAAACGCTCAGCACCGGCGGGAGCATTGCATCCATGACAACCAATAACCTGACCATAACCACAGGAAATTTCCAGGCTCCTGCCACATTGAACATCAATGCTACAGCTGCTTCAACGCTCACACTGACAGCCGGAACATTTATTGCCGGAGCCACAATCAATATCACAGGCACCTGGGCAAACAATGGAGGAACATTTACACCCGGAACTGGGATTGTGAATTTTGTCGGTACTGCAGCCCAGGCCATTAATGGAACGGCCGTGTCCCAGACTTTTAACGATGTCAATGTCAATCTCAGTGCCGGTTTTACATTGACAGGGACAACCGCAACCCTGAGTTTCAATAACCTGACCCTAAGTACCGGAACGTTTGTTCCGCCGGCGACTCTAAACATAACGGGAAACTGGACCAATAACGGGGGAACTTTTACTCCAGGAGTTAAAACGGTGCGGTTCATCGGTACGAGTCCAGAACAAATCAATGGTACAGCCCTTGCTCAAACATTTTACAACGTCATTGAGAACATGAGTGCCGGCCAATCCTTAAGCACCGGCGGAAGCACGGTTACCTTAACGACCAACAACCTGACTGAAACAAGCGGAGATTTTACGGCTCCCGCTGCATTGAATATAAATGCAACCCTTGGCGCCTCATCCCTCACTCTGACTTCCGGAACATTTACAGCAGGAACCAATGTCAGCATCACGGGTAACTGGACCAACAACGGGGGAATCTTTACGCCCGGAGTAAATACGGTCAATTTTACCGGCAATGCAGGACAGATCATCAACGGCTCTGCTCCCATACAGACGTTCTACCATGTTGTTGTAAATAAATCCGGTGGAACAATTACGGTTGCCGGAAGTACAGCTACTTTAAATGCAGACACCTGGACCGAAACCAAAGGGAATTTTACAGCCCCGGCCACATTCAACCTCACAGGCACTTCCACAGCAGATCTTGTTCTTACTTTGGGGACTTTTACAGCCGGAGCCAATGTAACTATCAGCGGAGACTGGACCAACAACGGCGGGACTTTTACGCCTGGCACCAATACCGTTAGTTTTGTCGGAACCGCCGCTCAGCAAATAAATGGTACTGCAATTGCACAGACCTTTAATAATGTTGTTGTCAATCTTAGTGCCGGCATGGCACTGAGTGTCGGAGGGAGCACCGCAACACTCACCACCAATAACCTCACTGTAACCAGTGGCATTTTTACGGCCCCGGCCACGCTGAACATCAACCATACCGTTACAGCTACTGTGAATATCAATGGAGGAACTTTCATTGCCGGAGCAACGATCAATGTAGTTGGAGACTGGACCCATTCAAGCGGTGGTTTTACGCCAGGGGTAAATACGGTTAATTTCACCGGAACAGCCACTCAGACAATCACCGATGCAAGCATTGAAACTTTTTACATTTTCAATTCGAATACAACCGGACCTATTGTTTTAGATCCGGCAACGAGCGTGGTCGTTACCAACAAGCTTACAATGACCAAGGGAAATTTTAGCTTACCCAGCGGACAAAGCCTTACCCTGGGAAACAATTCTGGAGCAACACTCACACGGGTTGCCGGAAATTTTTATGGACCCGGCGCTTTTATACGGTATATACCAGGATCAACCGCCATAAGCAGTGGTGCTGCACCCCTGTACGGTCTTTTCCCTGTGGGAACTTCGGCATCCTACAGGCCTGTAACCATCAATTCGACTGTAAATCCGACTGTGGGAGGATATTGTTCTGTTTCACATAATGATCCGGGCACTTTTACAGAGCTTGGAGTAACCGGGGTAGCCGATGGGGCAGGAGTTACAATTCAGCGGTTTTATGATGCCACTTCAACTATTTCAACCACAGGAATTGTTGGGGGGACCTTTAATTTAGGCGTGGCCATGACAGGGCTCTCGGCTATCGGACCTGTTACGAATTTATATCTGGAGGCTGATGTAGCCAATCTCCCGGTAGCCAAAGGAACCACGGCAGCTACCACCGGAACGGCAACCTCTCCGGTGGGCAACCGAACCGGTTTAACACTCGCGAATTTGTCCTTTAGCTTTGTAATCGCCACAAAAAATGAATCGGGGGCCGGCACACCCATGGAAGGAGCCATTTATTCGATCGTCGCTGCCGGTAACTGGAATACCGGTACAACCTGGTCGTATCTGGCTGCAGGACCAACTTGCAATTGGACTCCGGCTGCTTCCGATTCAGTTGTCATTCAAAGCGGAAATACGGTGACATTAAATATCTCTAAACCAATAAGGTCACTTTATATAAGTAACGGAGGAACTTTAACGGCCTCGGGAACCTTTGCAGTGACCATTGGTACTTTGGGGACCGACGGAGGGCTGACCATATCCGGTTCGGGTAAATTCAACGGAACTTCCACCGTTCCGCAAGTGATGAATGGATGGTATATCGATGGGACAGCTGTTGGCGCAACCAGCGGAATTTATTCCGTTTCTCAGGATCTTCTCATTGGTTACAATGCAAAAAATTGGGCGACAACAAACCTGAATTTCACAGGTGCCGGTAATTTGAATATGGGAGGGGCCCAATTTACCAATAACGGTACCATCACGATCGGCGCATCAAGCAATCTGAAAAACGGCACATTCATCAATGCTGCAACGGGCAACCTGAAAGATAATGCCAATGCGGGTTTTCCTGTTACCGCGACTTTGGATGCTTCAGCCATCGGAAACAATGTTTTTTTTGGCGCCACCGCGGCAGGAACCTATGCGCTGCCCACACTCAATTCATTCTGCAACCTGACTATTGGCGCATCGGGAAGTGCCCTAGCCGTGACTTATCCGTTGAAGGATGTTTCCAACCCTCTTGCCATCAGTGGCAATTTGATTATCAACAGCAGTACCACGCTCGATGCCAATGCGAATAGCGTCGATTTGACGGTTGCCGGAAACTGGACAAACAATGCCGGAACATTTACCCCCGGAACCAGAAATGTGACATTTAACGGGACAACAGCCCAAAGCATTACAAAAGCTTCGGGAGAAACGTTTTATGGCCTGTCATTTTCAGGAGCCGGTGTGAAAACTCTAGGAGGAGCTGTGACTGCTACTTCCGATCTGACTATCGGGGCAGGATCCACTCTGGATGTGTCAGCTTCGAATTATGCATTGACTGTGGGAGGTAACTGGGTTGATAACGGGACCTTTGTTCCTGAAACAGGTACGGTTACTTTGAATAAAGTGGGTGCTCAGACAATTACGGATGCCGGCACAGAAACATTTAATAACCTGAGTCTTCAGGGCGGATTTACTAAAACCCTTGCAAGTCCGGTTGTGTTGAATGCCGGTCTGACAATTGCCTCCGGAACCACATTGGATGACGGCGCAGGCAACAATGCAATTTCCATTGCCGGCAACTGGAGCAACAGCGGAACATTCCTGTGCAGGGCAGGTACGGTTACCTTCAATGGCGCTTCGGCTCAAAGTATCACGAATACCTCGGGCGAAACATTTGATTTCCTTGTGCTTTCGGGTGCAGGTGGAACAACTTTGGGTGGCCCGGTTTCAACCAATGCCGATCTGAATATTTCCGGCGGCTCCAGTCTGGACGTGACAACATCCAATTACCCGGTGAATATCGGAGGGAATCTTACCAATGACGGAACATTTACCTGTCAGGCAGGCACGGTCACATTCAATGGCTCTTCTGCGCAAACAATCGGGGGCTCTACGCTGACTAACTTTAATAACATCACACTTAATAATGCAGCCGGGGTATCGATTCTGGGTGCAGAAAACCTGATTGGCACGCTGACGCTTACGGCCGGAACATTCAACACAACCGGGCAGATTTTCACTTTGATTTCCACGGCGGCAAATACGGCCAACATCGCAGCGATCCCTTCAAGCGGATCGGGGTTTTCAGGCGACATCGTCATGCAGCGCTATGTACAGCCGGGCGCCACGGGTTGGTATTTTCTGGGTGCGCCAATCACTGCTGCGGCTGGATTGACTCTTTCAAACTGGGATCCCTATTTTTTCATGTCGGGATTCCCCGGATCAAATCTTCCGGGATATAGTTTTAACAGTGAGTACACGTATGATGAAACCGTTGCAGGCGGATGGAGCAATGGATACAATGCCGCTACAGACATTTCAAATCCTATTGTGCCCGGTCAGGGATGGCAGTGTTATGTGGGGCCGGTGCCTCTGACACTCAGTGTAACAGGTCCTCCAGTGACCGGAAATTTCAGTTTCCCGGTTACCTATACCCCTTCAGCAGGCGGGGCGGCCAATGATGGCTGGAATCTTCTGTCAAATCCCTATCCTTCAACAATCGATTGGAATGCCGGCGGCGGAGCATGGACAAAATCGAATGTCTCGGGTGCCATTGAAATATGGAACCCGGCAACAAGCACTTACGCCAGTTGGGTTGCCGGAGTGAGCACCAACGGAGGAAGCAATTTCCTGTCTTCCAGCCAGGCATTCTGGGTCCAAACCGACGGAGCCTCACCCATATTGAATGTTACCGAATCGGCCAAAACTTCAACCGATGCGGTTTTCTTCCGGACACGTCCAAGTAACAATGAGAACACCCTGAAACTCAAAATAAGTGGTAATGGATATTATGATGAGGCAGCGATTCATTTTACCGACAGTGCCACAATTCATTATGATTTTGCTTACGATGCCAAGAAACTTTACGTGTACAATATGCCCGTTCCAAGTATCGCTTCTCTAGCCGATAGTTTTGATCTGGCCATCAACAGTATGCCCGGACTTACTGCTGCAAAGGTTATTCCGCTTCGTACATTGATTGGAACCGGCACATCGGGAACATATACCATTTCACGCGACAGTATTTTGACGCTTTCATTGAGCACCTGTCTTATACTCGAAGACAAGCTGACCGGAATTCAGACGGATCTGCGTGTCACTCCGAGTTACTCGTTCACGATCATGGATACCACGCAGGCTCCTCGTTTCTTTCTGCATATCGGGGCTCCTATTGGAAAACAGACAGTAGCCACTTTATGTCCGGGAGGGGCGAATGGATTTGCAGTTGCCCAAGGGGTAGGTGGTGCTTCCTGTTCGTATACCTGGAAAAATGCGGCTGACAGTGTCATCCAGATCAATGCCAATGTTTCCGGAAACGACACATTGCATAACCTGGCAGCCGGAATTTATCATGTTACCATTACCGGTAATGCCGGTTCATGCAGCACTCTGGCTGATACGTTTGCGGTAACCAGTCCTTCGTCAACGGTTGCTTTTGAAACAACAACCAATACAAGTTGTTCGGCCAGCTCAGACGGAGCCATAAATATCAGCGCCGTGTTGGGCGGAAGGGTACCTTATTCGTATTCCTGGTCAAATGGTTCATCGGTTGCTTCACTGGCAGGGGTAGCCACCGGTACATATACCCTGACGATAACAGATGGAAATGCATGCAAACAGAGCACCGTCTATACCGTTGCAAACGGTTCCCTGCTGCACGGATCTTTTGCTCAAAGCGCAGATACAGTATACCTCGATGCCGGGGCAACCGTTAATTTTTCCGATTACTCCGTAGGCTTTTCAGGGTTCAAGTGGAATTTCGGAGACGCGAGTCCTGCAGATTCACTTACGCTGAATCCTGCGCACCAGTATGCAGGTCAGGGAATCTATCGGGTTTCTCTGATTGTTCTGGATGGCACTTGTGCAGACACGCTCACACATACCGTTGTTGTGCTCTTGCAGTCTCCCTCAGGAATACATCCGATCCAGAAACCGAATCAGTCTGTGGAGATCTTTTCTGCAAACGGCACCTGTTTTGTTGATTTCCATCTTTCTGAAGAAACACAAGTTGTGATCAGTGTATACGATATGCTCGGAGCCAAGGAGGCTGCAGATGTTGTGACCACGGTCTACCGGAATCAGGTGCCCCTTGATCTGGGAAACAAGCCAAGCGGAATCTATCTCATTTCCATCACGATCAACGGAAATCAGATCAACCGTAAAATAGTCCGGTAAACTCCATTTTCCATTCTTTATTCTGGCGTCAAACATCTGTACTCTTCGATGTTGTAATTCGCTATTAAAAATTGTCTTCTCCATAGCAATCCCTGAGAGGATATTTATTTTCAGCTGAAATGAGCGTCAAGAGGTACACCGTTTGTCCTTAGTTGGTGGTTTTATTCCTTCTATTTTTGGAGAAGTAATTAAAATCATCAACACATCTAAACCATGAAAAATAAATTTTTCAGAAGGGCCCACATCAGCGAAGCCAAATTCAAATTGATTCTAAAGTTGTTTTGTGATGAAAAAACGGCAGTGGAGATTTCGGAGATAACCGGAATCAGCCGGGTGACTGTCAATAAGTACCTGGGCGACATCCGAAAAATGATTATGACCTGTGATGATGAATTACTCAAACAGGACGCAAAGGCACTCTTTGCAGACACCTTCAGCCAGTGGGAAAAAAGCAAGGAGAAAGGTTCCCAGGGCGACATGATTACCATGGCTGGAATCGAAGTGGATGGAAACAAACTAAGAGTGCATCCCATCGATGAATTGCCGCATAACCGCATGCTGCGCATCACGCAAGGAAAAAAAAGAGGGAAGAAGGAAGAAGAGATGGCACATAAGTTTTGCGGTTTTGTAGACCTCAAGGAAAGACAGTATTATAAACTCAGGACAGTGACCCGCAGGAAACACGGAAAAGAAATGGCCGAGAACGCAGAGCGTTTCTGGAAGATTTTCAGAAACAGGATTCACAAAAGCAAAGGTCTTGCCTCAAACACCATTTATCTCCATCTCAAGGAGTCGGAGCTAAGATGCAATTACAGCAAGGCAGAAATGTATGCCATGCTCTTGAAGGTTATGCGCAGAAGAAATGTTCGCATCGACCGTGCTGCCTGATGGAAGGGCATTCTGCCTTCAGTGAAAAGAAAGACCGGGGTTGTCTGAATCGGGGATACCGAAGCATTGAAAACAATCAGGTTTGCAAAAGGCCGACGTTGAATTGTTTCGTGACAGGGCTTTGATTTGACATTTCAATACCCATCGAAATCCACTTGCGGGTGTCCAGGGGATGAATGATTGCATCCAGCCACAAACGCGCAGCTGCATAATAAGGCGAGGTTTGTGAATCGTAACGGTCTTTGATCCGGTTAAACAGTTCAGCTTCCACTTCGGGGGTAATCAATTCTCCTTTGGCTTTAAGAGATGCAATTTCAATCTGAACCAGCACTTTTGCCGCCTGGGCTCCTCCCATAACAGCCACCTGAGCCGTCGGCCAGCCAACAATGAGCCTCGGATCATAGGCTTTTCCACACATGGCATAATTACCCGCCCCATATGAATTGCCGACAATGACCGTAAATTTGGGCACAACCGAATTACTCATGGCATTGACCATTTTTGCTCCATCCTTGATGATTCCGCCTTGTTCAGATCGTGAACCCACCATGAATCCGGTTACATCCTGAATAAACAAAAGGGGAATCTTTTTCTGATTGCAATTCATGATAAACCGGGCTGATTTATCGGCCGAATCCGAATAGATCACTCCGCCAAACTGCATTTCACCCTTTTTGCTTTTTACAACCTTTCTCTGGTTGGCCACAATGCCAACAGCCCATCCGTCGATTCTGGCAAGGCCGCAGATGATACTCTGTCCATATCCTTCTTTGTACTCTTCGAATTCGGAATCATCAATAAGGCGGTCGATGATTTCCTGCATGTCGTAAGGTTTATCGCGGGTGTCCGGCAAAATCCCCAATATTTCCCTGGGATCCTTTTTCGGCTGCTTGGATTCAGCCCTGTTGAATCCTGCCTTTTCCGTATCTCCAAGCTTATCCATGATGTTTCGGATCCGTGTCAGGCAATCTTTATCGTCCAGACATTTATAATCCGTCACACCCGATATTTCGCAATGCGTTGTTGCTCCTCCAAGTGTTTCGTTGTCAATGGTTTCTCCTATCGCTGCCTTTACAAGATAAGATCCGGCCAGAAATATGGTCCCGGTTTTATCCACAATCAGAGCTTCATCGCTCATAATGGGCAGATAAGCTCCGCCGGCCACACAACTTCCCATGATGGCGGAGATTTGAATGATACCCATGGAAGACATAATCGCATTGTTCCTGAATATACGCCCGAAATGTTCCTTGTCCGGAAATATTTCATCCTGCAAGGGAAGATAAACACCGGCGCTGTCCACCAGTTAAATGATCGGCAATCTGTTTTCCATGGCAATCTCCTGGGCACGCAGATTTTTCTTTGCTGTTATGGGGAACCAGGCTCCGGCTTTAACCGTTGCATCATTTGCAGCCACGATACATTGTCTGCCGCTTACATATCCGATGACAATGACAACACCTCCGGCCGGACAGCCTCCATGTTCCTTGTACATGTCTTCTCCAACGAAAGCACCCAGCTCAATAACCGGCTTGTCTTTATCCAGAAGGAATTCAATCCGCTCGCGGGCCGTTAGTTTGCCCTGTTCATGCTGCTTGTCCATGCGCGATTTCCCGCCTCCGGCATACACTTTTTCCAGCTTTTTTTCCATAGAGGAAATGAGCATTTTCATCTTGTCTTCGTTCTTGTTGAATTCGATATCCATTGACTGAGGTTCTGAGGTCTGAAATTGTTGGTAAATATAAGGAGGATTTGGGTTTTTCAGACAGTGAACAATGTGTTGTTCATAACCGTCCCCTGTTGAGCGGCAAGATGAATCGCTTTGCTCTATTTTTGTTACTATGGGACAGTCGAGCCAGCCGTATTCTCGTGTTTGTTTATTCCTCAGCTGTTTGCTGCTGCCTCTGTTTGTCAGCCCTTCCTTTTCACAACAGATATTGAAGAAAAAAGGGAAATATGCGGAGAAGTATCCGAATGGAAAAATGAAGATCGAAGGGTCCTTCAGCAATTACCGGAAACAGGGAGAATGGAAAGGGTATGGCGAGACCGGAAACCTGATCCGCGAAGAGATTTTTCAGAATGATATGCGTGAGGGCAAATATCTGGAATGGTTCGAAAACGGGAGCCGGAAAATTTCGGGGTATTACCTTTCAAGTAAACGAAGCGGACCCTGGATCACCTGGTTTCCAGACGGAACAATTCAAAGCCGCACTTTGTTCATGAATGACAAACCTGATGGGCAATGTGACAAATGGTATCCCAACGGCCAAATGGAAGAATCCTATGTATACAGAAACGGCCTGAGAGATGGCGCTTTCATAAAATGGTATGCCAACGGAAAAAAGAAAGCAGAAGGCTTTTACAATGCAGAAATGAAGGACAAATGCTGGACGATCTGGAGCGAGAATGGAGATCTGGAATCTGTAAGAAATTATGCCAACGGTGACAAACAAGGGGTATGCACAGAATATAGACAAAACAAAAAATCAGAGGAAATCAACTATGCCGATGGCCAGAAAGAGGGAGCCTACACGCGTTGGTACAGCAATGGCAATCTGAAAGAAACAGGAATTTACCAGGATGATGAAATTGACAGCCTGCGGGAGAAATGGTACGAAAACGGGAACAGGGAAGAGGTGCTCTTTTTTGTGAAAGGGAAAGAAGAAGGGCAGGAGATGAAGTGGTATGCGGATGGCAAGTTGAAAGAAGCGTGTTTTTACAAAAACGGGAAACTCGACAGCCTTTTTACCGAGTATTACAACAACGGTAAAAAGAAATGTGAAATGGAATACAACATGGGCCGTTTGAATGGCATATCCGTTTGCTGGTACGAATCGGGTGTGAAACAGATGGAATGCCTGTATGAAATGAACAAACGAAACGGCAAACTTTCGGCATTTTATCCCAATGGAAAGAAACAACATGAGATCTGGTATCAGGACGGAGAAATGGATGGGTCGTATACCGAATATTACCCGGGTGGAAGAAAAAAGGCACAAAGAACCTATTTGCAGGGATTACCGGCAGGAAATTATTTTGAATGGGATGAGCAGGGCAAACTAAGCAGAAGCGGGGCCAGCGAACAGGCACCCGATGAACTTGGAGAAACTGCTGAACGTTCGTGGTTTGACGGCGCGGAAATGCCCAAAGACACCTTCAATGTTTATATCTTTGCGGATGAAATGCCCGTTTTCCCGGGTGGCGCTGTAGCCCTGAATGCATTTATTCAGCAACACCTCAAACATCCGGATGCTCCGGGCGAAAAAGAGATCGAAGGAACAGTTATGCTCTCGTTCGTGGTTGAAAAAAACGGAAGCCTGAGCGCCGTCAAAGTAAGCCGGAGCCTTCATCACATTGAATCGTTCGACCGTTCGGCCCTTGCACTGATGAACGATATGCCTGTCTGGATTCCAGGGAAGATCAGGAAGAAAACAGTTCGGGTACAGTACACACTTCCCATCAGATTTGTTGTGGAGAAATAACCTTGTTTTAAGAATTAAAAATCATGAAACGCTTATTCTATTCACTCTCGGGATTATTGCTGCTTAATTTGGGTTGCAAACAGGTTTCCAAAACCCGGCCTTCGGGCGATCTTGCCAAACCCGCTTCCAAATCGATTTATGAATTCAAGCTGAAAACCCTGGAAGGGACGGATGTGGATTTTGCCCAATACAAAGGAAAAAAAATCCTCATCATCAATACCGCCTCCAAATGCGGGTATACCCCACAGTATGCAGAGCTGGAGAAACTTCATGAGCAATATGGAAACAAAGTGGTGCTGCTTGGTTTTCCTGCGAATAATTTTCTTCATCAGGAACCGGGAACAAACAAAGATATCGCTGAGTTCTGCACAAAAAATTATGGGGTTTCCTTCCAGATGTTTGACAAGGTATCGGTTCGGGGCTCTGACCAATGTCCATTATACCAGTGGCTCAGTCACAAAGAACTGAACGGCTGGAACGATCAGGCGCCTACCTGGAATTTTTGCAAATACCTGATTGGTGAGAACGGAGAATTGTTGAAATTTTATCCCTCTGCCATCAAACCCATGAGCAAAGAAATTCTGGAGGACATTCAGAAATAAAGTAGGGACTTGTTGACGTGTTGATGAAAGGCACTCTGATCAATATCCGTCACGCCTGAATACCTTCTTTGTAACTCATGAAATTCCTGAACTCAGATCCTTTTCCCTTCTGTCAACTATTTGCTGTTCATAAGTCAGAGCCTGGCATCCGGATAAGCCTTTTATATTTCTGTTTATTTGCCCGACCAAATAACTCAGGATATGAACTTTACACGCATATTTTTCCGCACATCACTTGTACTTATTGCAAGTTTACTGGGTGCTCAGGCTGTTCATGGGCAGGATGCAGCCCGGCTGGATGAAAACAAGACGGAATTCAAAGTGTTTCCCAATCCTGTTTTCGACGGGGAAGCCTTTGTGAGCCTGAAAGGCTTCCAGGAAAAAGATTTGCTGGTTGTTGTCTATGATATGCTGGGGAAAGAAATTTATTCCCGCGTTGAAATTTCTGAAAACGATGGCTTTCTTTTTTCCATTGACTCGGAAGGGCACCAATTGCATGAAGGGGTCTATCTGATTGTGGCATCAAAAAACGATGTGATATTCAGGCAGAAATTGATTGTGCGATAGGCCTGTGGGGTCTGAAGAAAATATTTGAATCTGACTATTTCACTACTGCCCGCCCGACCGGAAGGCCTTTCTTTTCCCGTTCCCTTCAACACCCCAACACTCATTTTACCTTCGAGTCCTCGGGATTACGGAGTCCCTTATAGCTCACCAGTTTTACTTTAACCGTTCCGATGACTATCGGGGTTTCGATGTAAAGGGGAATTTTATTTTTATCATCCGTCACCCAGACGATCATGCCTTCTCCACCTTTGAATATCGTTCCTTCAACCAGCAGAGGGCTGAATTTTACGCAATTGAACTGACCGAGTTCTTTTGAGGTGTAAACTGTTTTTCCCAGATACCGTACGTAGATCGGATAAAGTTTGCCATCGATAAGCAGGGAAACGCTGATTGTGTCGTTTGGTTTGCAGGCTGAATAATCGATGTTACGGGCATAATAGATTGCCGTAAGCACGTCGATGGTGCAAGAGCCGATTTTCAGGCTGTCTACTTTAGCCGGATCTTTTCCCCTCTGAATGGACATGTAGACCTTCTCACTGGCATTGTTGAAGAAGTAGTCATGTTTCTCTTTTTTGCCGCCTTCATGCACATCGGCATTGAAGCGCAGGGGACGGAAAGATTCTGAATCTACATAGGCATTGTAAACATCCTGCACTTTGTAGAACCAGGCATATTTCGGATAAGTGTACCCTGTACCGCTCAGGTGATAACAAATGCGGCCCTTCACTTCTGCGGGAGCAACGGTAAAAGTGCCTTCGGCAGATTCGATCCAGATAGCCCCCCAATTGTAAATCACCTTGTATTTCAATTCTTCGCCCGATGAAAAGGCACTGTTCCTGACTTTGCATGCTGTCTGAGCGGATGCAGGACAATGAAAACAAAGGATGAAAACTAAAAAAAGTATAGGGTGTAACTTCATGGCAAAGGGGCGCTGTTCCCGGGATAAAGTTAAGAAATCGACAGATCTGCATTCATTCCCCGGAAATCTGTCCTGAAAAGTTGCAGGATCAGAATATTTAACATTACTTTGTATCTCAAAGTACTTTTAATAAATCCTCATGACAGACGAAAAAGAGCAATTGGAAGCCATCACCGACATCCGCAAGATGATGGAACGTTCAACACGTTTTCTTTCATTAAGCGGACTTTCCGGTGTGTGCGCCGGTGTTTTTGCTTTGGCAGGAGCGGCGGCCGCCTATTTCAGGCTCGAGAAAACCCTCATGGCGTCAGAATATTCACAAAGAATGACAGAGGGAACAGAAATCTCATCTGCAGGAGCTGCGGGAACTCTTGATTTTATTCTCCTGGATGCGCTCCTGGTTTTGTCCGCCTCCTTGCTGCTGGGTTTTTTCTTTACTTACAGAAAAGCCAGAAAAGAAGGATTGAAAGTATGGGACGGATCTTCACGGCGGATGGCGTTTAGTTTATTCATTCCGCTTGCGGCTGGCGGTATCTTTTGTCTGGCCTTGCTGCATCATCAGATGATTTCCATGATCGCCCCCGCCACCTTGCTTTTTTATGGCATGGCTCTTCTCAACGCCAGCAAATACACATTCAATGATATTCGTTACCTCGGCCTTACCGAAATTATGCTGGGTTTGATTGCTGCCTGGTTTCACAGTTCTGGCTTACTCTTTTGGGCCATCGGTTTTGGTTTGATGCACATTGTTTACGGGGCAGCCATGTGGTATAAATACGAACGGAATTAAGGCCATCGAAGCCTGAACCGGTTAAGTATCAGTATATGAAAGTAAACATCGAGCAACTCAACAAAGCCTTTGAAAACAGAATCAGACTCGGTCTGATGTCTATTCTCATGGTGAACGATTGGGTGGAATTTTCGGAGCTCAAAGATCATCTGGATATCACTGACGGCAATCTGGCCAGCCACATCACTGCCCTGGAAAAGGCTGAATACCTTCAGGTTAAAAAGCAATTCATCGGCAAAAAGCCCAATACCTCTTATGCCGTTACAAAAACGGGAAAGAAGGCTTTTAACGAGCATCTGGATGCATTGGAGAAGCTTCTCAGGCAAAGAGGATAGGAAATTAAAATAAAAAAGAGAGAAGCAATAAACCGTTTTTTTTTGCGTTTAAACTTTGCGGTTCAAAGTACTTTTAATAATATATATCATGCTTATGTCGGAAAAGACCAGAAAAGAAAAAAAGATCCGGATGTTGCTGTCGCTCTTTGTGCTGGCTCTGATATTGAGCGGCATTACGGCTTTCCCCATTGTGTGGGAACTGAAAGTCATGAATGGATTGCAACGCCGGCTGCCGGAAGAGATGAGCGCCTGGCTCAGCAAGGTGTCGGAAGCTGTCTTCCAAACCGATCAGCGGTTTCCAATGATCGCTTATGGCACCGATTGGCTTGCTTTTGCCCACATCATCATAGCGCTCTTCTTTTATGCTCCCTGGAAGGATCCTTTGAAATACAGGCTGATCATTGACATTGGCATTTTGGCTTGTCTTTTGGTTTTCCCGCTTGCTTTCATTTGCGGGGCGATTCGCGGCATTCCTTTTTTCTGGCGCCTGATCGATTGTTCTTTCGGCTTTACAGGGCTGCTGCTTCTCCTGTATATCCGGTCAATTGTTTTACAGCTCAGCAATCTTAGTCAACCCACATCTAACGCATAAGTCCCATGAAAAAAAATGATTTGCTCATCATCGGTACAACCCTGCTTTACTCTTTTCTTTTTTATCACCAGACCGCAGGAATCAATTTTTTCCTTTTTAGCGTCGTGCTGAGCGCGTTGCTCTTTCTGAATTTCAGGGAAGAGGCCAGAAGCGGAAAATGGCGCCTTGCCGCTGCAGGATCCCTGATTTCAGGTTTTGCTGTGTATTACCTGGACAGCGGTCTGAGCGTATGGGCAAATATGCTTTCTCTTGCTCTGCTCTCGTCCTTTACTTTTGAACCCCGGACATCGGTGATCTCGGCCTGGTTCTATTCTTTCTTCACCCTCTTTACTGTCATCGGCTTCCTGGTCGTGGATGCCATCGCCCGTGGAAACAGGAAAGACAGCGAAACACCCAAAAAACGTATCGGAGTTCTGGCTGTACTCATCCCGGTGCTGATCATTTTCATTTTCTTTTTGTTGTACAGGCAAGGGAATGTCCTGTTCTACGAATTCACGAAAAATATCAATCTGGATTTCATTTCCTTTTCCTGGATATGCTTTACCCTCGGAGGATTCTTATTGATGTACAGCTTTTTCTGCTACCGCTCCGTCCCGGAATTGCTCGAACCCGAGAGCCGGATTCCCGACAGACTGGATTCGGGAAAAAAGGCTTCCGTCTGGCTTCGGAATATCCTGCCTCTGAGCCAGGAATACATGAGCGGACTCATTCTTCTTGTCGTGCTGAATGCGCTGACACTTATTCTGAATTTGCTGGACAGCAAGTTTTTGTTTTTGGATGGGAAACTCCCCGCTGGCATTACCTATTCCGAATTCGTCCACAATGGGGTAGGGGTGCTCGTCTTTTCAATTGTCATTGCCATTGTTGTCATTCTCTTTTATTTCAGAGCCGAGCTGAATTTCAGTAAGGGCAGAAAAATTTTGGCCGGACTGACATTTCTCTGGATCCTGCAGAATCTGTTTATGCTCTATACAGGAGCTTTGAAAAATGGCATGTATATCCACGAATATACCCTTACTTACAAGCGTATTGGAGTCTACGCCTGGCTTCTTCTTGCACTTTTCGGGCTGGCCACCACGGCATTCAAAATTTACGGCATACGGACAAACTATTTCCTTTTCAGGATCAATGCCTGGCTCTGCTATGGAAGTCTTATCCTTGCCGCCCTGTTTAACTGGGACCGTTCCATTGCCGAATACAACATCCGTTATTCAAAGAATGTGGATTATGCCT
>PLXK01000221.1 GCA_003151415.1 Bacteroidota bacterium | reverse complement strand
CATTCAGAAGCGCAAGGATTCCAAAGCGGAGAGAAATTGTTTTTTGTATGGATCTGAAGATAGTCAAACTGGAATCCTAAATCGTATTAAAAAAAAAGGAATCAGTAATAACTGATTCCAATTTTTTGTTTCCTGCATTCTTTATTGAATACTTAATTTTTTATCCAGCTCTTCAATGTAAGCTTTAAATCGTTTGTCGGTGTCCATCAGGTTGTTTACTGTCCGGCAGGCATGAAGAACAGTTGCGTGATCTTTTCCGCCGCAGTGCATACCAATTGTAGCGAGCGATGACTTCGTCATGTTTTTTGCAAAATACATGGCAATNNAAATAATCGCAAACCACTTTTTGAATGTAATCGATCGATACTTCGCGGGCTGTGTTTTTGACAAACTTGTCAATCATGCTCTTGGCAAGATCAAGTGTGATTGCCTTTTTGTTCAGCGATGCCTGTGCAAGAAGAGAGATCAGTGCACCTTCGAGTTCACGGATGTTTGTTGTGATGCTGTAAGCCAGGTATTCAACCACTTCTCTGGGAAGCTCGATTCCATCGGTGTAAAGTTTCTTTTCGAGTATGGCGATACGCGTTTCCAGGCTGGGTACCTGAAGGTCTGCGCTAAGCCCCCATTTGAAACGGGAAAGAAGCCTTTGTTCCATTCCCTGCATTTCAACAGGAGGTTTGTCGGCAGTGAGTACAAGTTGTTTTCCGGTTTGGTGCAGGTGATTGAAGATGTGAAAAAACACATCCTGGGTTTTGTCTTTACCGGCAAGGAACTGCACATCATCAATGATCAATACATCGATCATCTGATAAAAATGGATGAAGTCGTTCGTGTTGTTGTTCTTAACCGCATCGATGAACTGATGACAGAATTTTTCAGAGGAGAGGTAAAGAACCGTTTTTCCGGGGTAATTTCTTTTTATTTCAATTCCGATTGCATGAGCCAGATGGGTTTTTCCAAGACCGACACCGCCATAAATGAGCAGGGGGTTGAAAGCCGTTCCTCCGGGTTTGTTTGCAACGGCATATCCTGCCGAGCGGGCAAGTCGGTTGCAATCTCCTTCAACGAAGTTCTCAAAAGAATAATTGGGATTGAGTTGTGATTCCACATTCACCTTTTTCAGGCCCGGAATAATAAAAGGATTCCGTATGGTGTTCTTGTTTAAATCAATCGGCATGGAAACCGATGGATTCTTTATTTCGCGTGAATTGGAAGTTGGAATCTTAACCGTATAGGGTTTGGTGCTGTTATGGTTGTTCTCCATAATGATGCTGTACTCCAGTTTGCCATCAACACCCAATTCCTTACGGATTGTTTTCTTCAGCAGGGAGATATAATGTTCTTCCAGCCATTCATAAAAAAACTGACTGGGGACCTGAATCGTGAGTACATTGGAAGAAAGCTTTACAGCTTTTATTGGTTCGAACCATGTTTTAAAACTTTGTGTGCTGACATTGTCTCTGATGATTGATAAACAATTCTCCCATATTTTTTCATGCGATTTCTCCAGTTTGGCTTTCAATGTACTTGGATTTATATGTTGAATAAATGATTTTTTTCGAGTTGTAAATGTATGCAATTAAAAATACCAGCCTATAACTTTTCAACAAAAAAAAATTAAATTATTTTTCTCAGCCCCTTGACTTTACAGAAATTTTAATCCTGTCATTTTTTCGGGGAATTCTTTCTGACTTCTGGCTTCCTTAATTTGTCCTGATAATGGGCGAAGCCGGGGAATGCAGCCCTTGCAATATAGGCAATTATGCTGTTTTGGCAAAATATCGGCAAAGAAAAAAAACGGGTAATTCTGTTTCGTTCTCGAAAATGTTTAACTTCAGCACAGATTGCACAATGATTTATTTTCGACACTAGACCCTATGGTTCAAACAGAATTTCAGATCAGAGTCAGGTATGGAGAAACAGACCGTATGGGATACGTCTATTATGGAAATTATGCCCAGTATTTTGAAGTGGCCCGTGTAGAGGCTTTGCGGGAAATGGGGGTCAGCTACAGAGAAATGGAAGAGCAGGGTGTTCATCTGCCCGTATATACGTATTCGGTCAAGTTTCTCAAGCCGGCCTTTTATGATGACTTACTGACAATCCGAACGCAGATCCGGAAACTGGAAGGAACGAGAATCTATTTTGAATTTGAAACCTACAACGGGAACGGAGATAAAATCAATACCGCTGAAGTGGTCCTTGTTTTCTTTGATCCGAAGTCCGGCCGGCCCTGTTCTCCTCCTGAAAAATTTGCTCAGCTGATCCTGAAGTATTCCTGACCCTGTCCGCATCTTTTTGTTTCGGTAACAAAATCCCAAAATCAATTCCCCGTCTTGGATTTTCCGGTTGCAGCTGAACATGGGAAACCGGCTCAGGTGATTTTGCAAATAGAACTTCCCGTGTTCGCCCCATTTTTTGCCTCCTGAAAAATTCAGTATCATTGTTTGTCCCAATATAAATGACAATGAAAAAAATCACTTTATTTATTGCCTTCGTCATTTCTCTTCAAACACTTTCCGCTCAGATGAAGACCCGAAGCTATATGATCGATCCGGCTTCGGCGGCAAGAGAACACAATGTGGACTTTAAACACATGAAGCTGGAGGTTTCGTTTGAGCCTGCAAAAGGATTGGTAAAAGGACGGGTAACACACTCCTTCACACCCTTGATGCCTCTGGTGGATTCAATCTGGCTCGATGCAAGCCAGATTTCGATCAAGGAAATCAGTCTCAATGGCAAGATTGCCAAATTCAGGTCGACAGATAAGGGCGTTGTTATTTATGCACAGCCCGCGCTTGCCTGGGATACAAAGGACAGCGTAACAATAAGCTACGAGGCGCATCCGCGTAAAGGACTTTATTTCATCGGTTGGTCTGATCCTAAAAACCTGAGTCGGAAACAAATCTGGAGTCAGGGGCAGGGAATCGATAACAGATGCTGGATACCTATGTATGATGAAATGAACGATAAAATGACAACCGAACTTTGGGTGACTTTTGACAAGGATTACCAGGTGTTGTCCAACGGCGCCAGAATTTCGGAAAAAGAAAATAAGGATGGAACCAAAACCTGGCATTACAAAATGTCTCACCCGCATTCACCTTATCTGGTTATGCTGGGCATAGGCAAATACGGAATAAAGGAAACCAAATCAAAATCGGGAGTGCCGGTCCATTTGTATTATTATCCCGAATGGAAAGACCGCGTGGAAACCACTTATAAATATGCCGAGGAGATGATTGATTTCTACGAAAAGGAAATCGGAGTCAGGTATGCCTGGGAAGGCTATTCCCAGATTCCGGTACAGGATTATATGTTTGGAGCCATGGAAAACACAACGGCCACTGTTTATGGGGATTTTTATTTTGTTGATCAGCGAAGCTTTCTTGACCGGCCCTACGTGGGTGTGGATGCGCACGAACTTGCCCATCAGTGGTTCGGTGATCTGGTTACGGCCCGGAGCGACGCCCATCATTGGCTGCAGGAGAGTTTTGCAACCTATTACAATGAAATGTTCGAACGCGAAGTGTTTGGTCAGGACTACTTTGACTGGGCGAGAAGGGAAGCCAGCAATAAATCGCTTGACGAATCCGTTAAAAATAAATTGCCAATCGCCCACAGCGAGGCCGGATCTGTTCGTCATTATCCCAAAGGAGCCTTTGTGCTCAATATGCTTAAATATGTATGTGGCGGAAGAGAAGCATACAACAAGGCGGTGAAAAATTACCTGGAAAAAAACAAATATGGAAATGTGGATTCACATGACCTGCTGATCTCTTTCGAAGAAACTTTGGGTTTATCGCTTGATTGGTTTTGGGACGAATGGGTGCTCAAGGGAGGTGAGCCTGATTACCGCGTTGCTTTTCATGAGACAGCCGGAGCTTCCGAATTCGTGGTCAGTCAGGCACAGGAATTCAGTGAGATTACCGGTTTGCCCACTTCCGCTTCGGGCCGGGTGAATGCTGTCGGCACAGAAGCGTTCATGGCCGAAAGTCCTGCATCCGAATACCGACCCGCAGGTTTATTTCGTATGCCGGTGTGGTTCGAAGTTCATTATTCTGACGGCACTGCCGATAAAAAACAGGTCTGGATCGAGAAACAATGTGAAACGGTAAGGATTGCCAATCCCACAAACAAAAAAATAGATTACGTTTTGTTTGACCCCAACAACGAAGTCCTGAAATCACTGAGTTTTCCCAAGAACTTTGATATGCTTTCGGCACAGGCGCTAAAGGCCGAGCACATGCTTGACCGTTACGATGCCGTTGGGGCCATGCGTTCGATCCCGGTTAACCAGAAGCGCGAAGTGCTTTTGGCGGTATTCGCAAAAGAAACCTTTCACCCGGTAAAAGTGGAAATCATTGCGCAGCTGGCCAATGACAAGGATCCGAAATCAATTGCGTTGTTTAAATCGGCCATGCATGACAATCAGCCCC
Source organism: Bacteroidota bacterium (assembly GCA_003151415.1). Lineage (GTDB taxonomy): Bacteria > Bacteroidota > Bacteroidia > Palsa-965 > Palsa-965 > Palsa-965. The sequence goes on along the minus strand of PLXK01000221.1, from coordinate 11,478 downwards.
TGGTTCGCCGGTCAGTGCTTCAGCAGGTAAGGCCCCTTTCTCCGGAACTGATTCCAGAGGCAGAGCTGCTGTTAAAAGATTCTTCATATGAAACCGTGGTCCTTGCCTTGGATATCCTGCCGCTGACAAATCCTTCTCGCACCAAAGATTATCTGGATATGACCCGTGGAATTGAAGGAACCATCGGAAGGAATGTTGAAATGAAATGGCTGGAAGTTTCCTATAACCTGAACAGCGACAAACAATTTCTGGATAAACTGATCGGCTATTGCAGCAACTCGTATGAGTTTCGCACCCGTGTAAATGCGGCACAGGCCATTCGGCGGCTGAATTATTTTGACCCTCTGGTTATGGAATATCTTGTTGAAGCGGTGCAAAGCCCCAACGGAAGGCTTGCAGGGCCTTGCGGCGAAACGCTCAAGGCATTTTATGAGATGAACAAATACAGGAAGACAATTTCAGACTATATCTATTCAAAAAATTGGGAACCCTGGCAATTGGCTTCCATCCGGAAATATGTAAACTAGTGAAAAAAAAACGAACAGCAGTTCGATGGGCTCTGTGTTTTTTTTAATGTTCAGGGAAGCACGGTTACCGAGTTCAGACTCCAGGCCTGCGCTTTTTCCGAAAACAAAACTTTGGTCTTTGCCCAGGTGCCGGCAAACAAATCAGATTTCCGGTACATTTCCAGATCTTCCTCGCTTCTCCATTTCGTGTAAGTGAAAAAGAGTCCGGGCTTTGCTTTATCCGAATACAATTCAAAAAAGCAGCATCCCTGGGAAGCCCGAATTTTTTCTTTGGTTTCCAGGATGAGGGACAGAAACTCATTGACCTTTTCAGGATGAAAGGTCATTTTAACGACCCTGGTCAGTTCTGAATTCGATGCGGATGGTTTCATTCATTGTCTTTTTTAACGATTTAACTGCGCTGCCTTTGTTCTGGGCAATCTCAAGGAATCCGGAGGAGTTGAAGAAGGCAAGCATTTCTCCATCGGCAACCTCCGAGTATTTACCGACAATCCTGTCGATGTTATAACCCGCAATTTCAATTGTGAAAGGCCTTCCTTTGCCTGTGTCCTTGAAAACAGAGAGGGTAATGTCAGTAACCAGGTTTCCCACCGAGTCGATGTAAATGATGTTGCCGCGGATGTTCAGATCTCCCGGGGGCTGGTGCAGGCGGCTTCGCTGGGTAAGTGCCTCTTTACGCTGGCCCAGTATTTCGAGTGTTCCTCCGCGTGCCAGATGGCAGGCGGCTTTGACAAAGACATCACGTGTAGGAAATGTCAATGTATTGGTGTCCTGACGCAGATTGAATTCAACAACAAGCTCGGGAGGGCGCTGGAAAATGAGGGAGAACAATCCGTTGTCATTTCCAATGAAATAATGTCCGTCATAGAGCACTCCAACATGGGGGTGTTCCACCGTACTGACAGCATTGACAGCTACGATATGAATGGTGCCTTTTGGAAAATGAGGCCAGGCATTTGAAAAGATATACGCACCCTGAAGGATGTCGCAGGGCGGAATGAGGTGACTTATATCAACAATGTTTCCTTCTGGCAGTTCATTGTATATAGAGCCCTTCACCGCACTTACGTAATGGTCCTTCAGTCCGAAATCAGAAGTGAGTGTAATGATAGGCATTGCCACGAATAAATGTTGATAATTTTAATCCCATTCGAACGCTAAATTACGTTAATTTGCCGGAATAAAATTACGAATTTCACAAAGCAAAAGACATTGGCAGAACGCGTTATCGAGATCAATTCCACCGATCCTGTTGAGATTTACGGCGTGAATGACGCAAAGCTGGAACAGATCCGCAGGTATTTCCCAAAGCTCAAACTCGTTGCCCGGGGGCATGCAATTCGCGTGATCGGAGAAGAAACGGAAATCCGCCGTTTTGAAAAAAGCATGCACGCATTCATGCGTCATCATGCAAAATACGGCACACTCACCGAAACCATTATCGACCGGATCATGAACAAGGGCGAAGAGCATCCCGATACTCCATCGGAGAGCAACGATGTTCTTGTTTTTGGCAACGGAGGCGTCATGGTCAGAGCAAGAACCGCCAATCAGGTTCGTCTGGTGGAAAGCTGCGACAAAAACGATATGGTGTTTGCCATTGGCCCTGCCGGAACAGGAAAGACTTACACGGCAGTTGCATTGGCCGTCCGTGCGTTGAAAAACAAGGAAGTCAGAAAAATCATACTCACACGGCCCGCCGTGGAAGCCGGAGAAAACCTTGGATTTTTGCCCGGTGATATGAAAGAAAAGCTGGATCCGTATCTCCAGCCTTTGTATGATGCCCTTTACGATATGATCCAGGCTGAAAAGCTGAATTATTACCTTGAAAACAGAATTATAGAAATTGCTCCTCTGGCTTTCATGCGCGGCCGTACTCTGGATAACGCCTTTGTCATTCTGGATGAGGCGCAAAATGCAACCGATGCCCAGCTTAAAATGTTCCTGACGCGGATGGGCCCTTCCGCCAAATTTGTCATCACCGGAGATTTGACGCAAATCGATTTGCCAAAAAATCAGCCTTCGGGCTTGCAGCCGGTTTTGAATAAACTTGGAGACATCGAAGGGATTGAGGTGGTTTATCTCGACACAAATGATGTCATCCGTCACCGGCTTGTCAAACGAATCATTGAAGTTTACAACAATCAATAATAAACACTGATTATGAAAAATGTACTGAACGGCACCGATTTTCATTTCCCCGGACAATTGAACAAATACAAAGGAAAGGTCAGGGATGTATATACCTTGAACAACCAGCTTCTTGTCATGGTAGCTTCAGACCGGATATCGGCCTTCGATGTCGTGTTGCCTGAAGGAATACCCTACAAGGGACAGGTCCTGAATCAGATTGCGGCTAAATTTTTGCACGCCACTTCAGACATTGTTCCCAATTGGGTAATCGCCACGCCCGATCCTGTGGTAACCGTTGGAATTGCCTGTGAGCCCTTTAAGGTCGAAATGGTTATACGCGGTTATCTGAGTGGCCATGCAGCCCGTGAATATGCCTCAGGCAGACGTATGTTGTGCGGTGTACCCATGCCGCAAGGCATGAAAGAGAATGATAAATTTCCGCAAGCCATAATCACTCCAACCACCAAAGCATCAGTGGGACATGACGAAGATATCTCTAAAGAAGAAATACTCCGGAGTGGAATCGTTTCAGAAGCCGATTATCTTCAGCTCGAGAAATACACACACGCGCTATTCCAGCGGGGCACCGAAATGGCTGCTGAACGTGGACTCATTCTGGTGGACACAAAATATGAATTCGGTAAGGCAAACGGCAAGATTTATTTGATTGATGAAATTCATACGCCCGATTCTTCCAGATATTTTTACAAGGAAGGGTATGAGCAAAGACAACTGAAAGGAGAAGCGCAAAGGCAGCTCTCCAAGGAATTTGTCAGACAATGGCTCATTGCCAATGGTTTTCAGGGCAAGGAGGGCCAGAAGATTCCGGTAATGACCGAAGAGATTGTGAACAATGTGTCTGAAAGATACATTGAATTGTTTGAACAGATTACAGGAGAAAATTTTATCCGCTCGGATGTGTCTGATGTTTTGAAGAGGGTGGAGAATAACATCCTTGCCTTTCTGAAAGACAGGTAAGCATTTGAATCGCCCGGGTAATCAGGCAGGATAAGCGGTGTATTGCAAATCAATATATTTGTATGGGATCAGTCTTCAACTTATCCTGATTATTCTTATCTTTCCAGATAATCATTCCGGTGCCTGAACGAATGCGGATAATTTTATTACTCTTCCTTATCAATTTTGCTTGTCCCGGCACTCAGGCTCAGGGTAAATATTCGATTTCACTGGACTTGACCAGCATCTCCGGCGACCGGGTGAAAGTATCCATCGTACCTCCACATATTACTGATAAAGAAATCCGCTACATCATGCCGGCGTTTATTCCCGGGTCTTATTTCCGAAAGGATTTTGGACGCTTTGTGTCGGATATGATTGTGGTGACCAAAAACGGAAATTTTCTGGATATTAAAAAAGAAGGAGAAAACGTATTTGCCATCCGGAACAAAGGGGAGGAGGAGATCGCTAAAATAGAATATTTCATCAGTGATTCCTGGGACATGGAAAAACCGAATCCCTCGATGTCTGATGAAGAATTCAATTACGTGTTTCAGCCCGGCGGGACCAATATCCAGTCTGGGAAAAATTTCGTGATCAATCATTATGGTTATTTTGGTTACATCGACGGTCACAAGGATCTTCCTTATGAGCTGATTATTCAAAAGCCCGCGTCGATGTATGGGTCTACAACACTTCCCCGAAAGAAAGGCACGGCAACCAAAGATTTTTTTACCGCCGAAAACTATACAAAACTGGTAGACAATCCCATCTTGTATTGCGTGCCGGATACCACGAGTTTTACGGTGGACAGCACCCACATCAGTATTTCGGTGTATTCCGAAAATGGCATCGTCAAGTCCAAGGCGTTGACCTATTACCTGATGATGCTCGCCTCGGCTGTCAGGGATGACCTGGGTAAATTGCCGGTGAAACAATATTCCTTTATTATGTATTTTGCTTCTCCCGAAAATCAAAGCATGACAAAGTATGGCGGTTTCGGGGCTATGGAACACAACTACTGTTCGTTTTATTTTCTTCCTGAAATAGCCAGAGCGGACAGTCTGGATGGAATTATCAAGCAATTCGTTCCGCATAACTTTATGCATATTCTGACCCCTTTGAACATTCACAGCGATAAATTCGACGAATTCGATTTCAAGCATGTTCCGCAGTCGGCCCACCTTTGGATGTATGAAGGAGTAACGGAGTACCTTTCCAACGTCATTCAGCTGAAAGATTCATTGATGACCGAGGAGGAATTTATGGACATCTTTCGCGAAAAAATGGACAGGGCAAATACCTATCCCAACGTTTCCTTGATGGACATGAGCCGGGATCTCAATAAAAAAATAAACCGGGATGCCTTTATGAATGTGTTTGATAAAGGAGCTGTTCTGGCACTGATGATGGATGTAAGACTGAATGAACTGAGTAATGGAAAAATCGGATTGAAAGATGTGCTTCTGAAGCTCTCTCAAAAGTACGGATCCAATAAGTCTTTCAAGGACGATTCCCTTTTTGAAGAAATCATCAAACTGACCTATCCTGAAATGCGTTCCTTCTTTGATGATTATCTGATTGCCAACAAGCCTGTTCCATACAAGGATTATTTCAATAAGCTCGGAATGAATTATTATCCGACATTGATAGACACGGTCTGGTCTTTCGGGAAGTTCACCATGGCTGTAGATCAGGCCCACGATGAACTGGTGGTGCTCAAGGTCGAACCGGGCAACCTTTTTGGCCTGGAAAAAGGTGATTTTCTGCTTTCCGTGGATGATGCCCCGATGAATCTGTATACCTTTGAAATTATTATGGATCCTATTTATAAAGCAAAAAACGGGCATAAAGTGACCCTTGGCTACAGAAGAGGAACCGAAAAATTCCGGGTGGAAGCCACACCGGTGGGCCTGGCCGAAAAGAAAACAAATGTGATCACTTCCAATGATGTGGCCTCCGATGAACAGTTGATTTTGCGTGATAAAGTTTTTGGCTACACCCCCCAGAAACGGTAAGGTTCAGAGGCTCTTTCCCGGTGCAATTTAAATGGCCTTGGTTTGCGACACGCAGGAAGGCTCTTATCGATCTCTCCATGTTTTTTAAAAAGAAAACCCGTTGGTACAAAGTCTTTGAAACTGTGGGCGAAGCAGAAGAGCGGGTGCCATTCTATAAAACAGAAACGGTTAAGGCGGGAAACAAAAAGATATGCATTGCTCATTTGCCGGATGGTTTTTTTGCTGTCGGAGACAAGTGCCCGCACAACGGCTTCTCGCTGGGAAAAGGATGGTGCACGCCGGAGCATACCGTTGTTTGTCCGCTTCACCGCTATGCCTTCGACCTGAAAACAGGAAGAGCCAAGACGGGTTTGGCGGATTATGTGAATACCTATCCGGTGGAATGCCGTGCCGATGGTCTGTTTGTGGGCATTGAAGAATTGGTCTTCACTTTATTTGGAGAATAACCCTTTTCTTTTTTTGTTGGGTGCTTCTCATGGCGCCGTGTATTGAAAACAGTACTCATTCATGCCCGATTCAAAGGTTACCAGATCTTCACCCTGTCCTTTTCCTGCCGATACATCTTGTCTCCCGGTTGCAAGTTAAAAGCAGTATAAAAGGCACTTAGGTTTGAAAGCGGACCGTTGACCCTCCACATAGCCGGAGCATGTTCATCGCTCATAATTTGCATAGAGAGAGACTGGATCCGCTGTTGTGTCATCCAGGAATAGGCGTAACCAAGAAAAAAGCGCTGGTCTGGTGTGAGCCCGTTTATTTTTTCATTTTTTTTCCATTGGTCGGTTTTCCTGAAGGCTTCATAGCTCATCACCAAACCTCCCAGGTCTGCAATGTTTTCGCCCAGGGTATTTGTGCCGTTTATGTGTAAACTGTCACAGACGGTGTACCTGTTGAATTGCTCTGTAAGGAGTTTTGTGCGGGTATCGAATTTTATCTTGTCTTCCTTTGTCCACCAGTTATCCAGATTCCCGTTTTCATCGAACAGACATCCTTCGTCATCAAATCCATGAGTCAATTCATGTCCCATGGTCTGGGCTCCGACCCCTCCATATAAAACGGCATCATCCGGAAGAGTACTTCCAAACCCAGGAACAATGAGATTGCACACCGGGATAACGATTTCGTTAGTGCTTGAGCCATAATAAGCATTGTAATTTTCTGCCGTCATTTGCCATTCTGACCGGTCAACCGGTTTTCCGTATTTCGAAATGCGGTAATGCGATTTCCAGCGGTTGGCATTCAGGATATTGGTTGTCAAGTTTTCTCTTGTAATTTCCAGTTCTGAATAATCTTTCCATTTGTCAGGGTATCCCATCTTCATGACGACGGCATGCAGTTTATGAAGCGCTTTTTCTTTCGTGGCGGCCGACATCCAATCGAGGTTCCTGATATGCTCGGCATAGACTTCCATAATATTTTTACCCAGAGCGGTTAGTCTTTCCTTTGATCCGGCCGGCACGTAATGAGCCACATATTCCTGGCTTAAAATTTCTTCCAGCGTGGTTTCCGTCATGTACATCATCCTTTTCCATCGCGGTTTCTGTTCGGTAGAACCGTTCATGATTGTTTCATTGAAATGAAAGTCTTCATCTTCCATGGCCTTGTCTGTGAACCTGGAATATTTGTCAAGCAACTTCCATTTTAAGTAGGATTTCCATGCCTCCAGATCAGCCGGAGTCGTCTTCATTTTCTTATCAAGCGCCAGAACAAAGCCGGGTTGCCCGATGATAACCGTATCCAGGGTGGGAAGACCAAGGTTGATGAATGTTTCCTTCCAGTTTGCAGCGGGGCAGAGTTTGGCAAATTCATCCAGGCTCATTTTATTGTAATTCTTATAAGGATCTCTCAGATCTTCCATTTTCCTCGAGGCGAAAGCCAGATCTTTTTCAATTCCCCAAATCTGTTGCCCCTCCTTTCTCGATTCCGTTGCAGTCTCTCCACTTAGTTTCAACACATTTTCAATGTGTTGAATGTATTGTTCCCTGATGGCTTTGATGCTTTCACCGGTGTTGAAATAATAATCTCTTTCGGGAAGTCCCAGTCCCCCCTGAAAGATGTAAGCCACGTATTTTGAACTGATCTTCAGATCAAGCGCAATATCGAAGTGAAACATAGGCTCGCAGTGAATCAGGGTAAGGCGGGCGGTTTCCAGCATCAGGTCTTTTTTGTTTTTAATCTGGCTGATCAGATCCAGTTCGGCCTGTAAGGGTTTCAGCTTATCCATCTCGCGGGCAATCGTATCCATACCGCTGGTATAGAAGTCGCCTATTTTCTGTCGTACAGATCCTTTAATTTCGGGTTTTTGGGAGCACTCTTCGCATATCTTGTGGAGAATGGTATTGAGGCTGTCTGAAACAATCAGTCCGATGCCGTTTGAACTTTCTGAAGCGGGAATGGGGTTGGCTTTAAACCAGGCTCCATTTGCGTAGTTGAAAAAATCATCGCCTGCTTTCAGGCTTGTATCTCTGTTTTCTGCAAGAGGGTCGCGGGCCGAAATCGCCGGGGTTTTCAGCTTGCCTGTTTCTCTGCAGGAACTGAAAAAAAGCGTGGAGCCCGAGCAGAGAAACAAATTAAATGCCAAAAATAGTTTTCTGCTGTGCATAATCTGTAGGTGCTTTGGAGCTGTATGTATTCTGAATTTCAGATTTGTTTTTTGGGGACAGTCGCGGAAGAGGACTTCGGGTCAAAAACAGGAGCAATGGAAACAAGGCAACTCAGTCACCAAAACAATCCTTCAGCGAAAATGTTTCTTTCAGCCGGATTCCTTTTTCGGTATGTTGAACGGTGCAGCATTCATGAACCGGATCGTGTTCAAGGAAAAGAATAAATTCTTCGTCGGCAGCCCGTTTCAGGAATTTTTCTTTTTCCGTCATCGTCAGCAATGGGCGTGTGTCGTAGGCCATCAGGTAGGGCAGGGGGATGTGGCCAACCGATGGGAGCAGATCTGCCATAAAGACAATGGTCTTTCCTTTGTATTGAATATGAGGGATCATCATGGCATCCGTATGACCGTTCATGTATCGTATAAAAATGTTTTTTCCCAACTCAGAACCATCCTCTTTTTCCGTTTCCCTGGCGATCCATTTCAGCTGACCGCTTTCCTGAATTGGAAGGATGTTCTCTTTCAGAAAACTGGCCTTTTCTCTGGGATTCGGCATTGTGGCCCATTTCCAGTGCTCGGGGTTGCTCCAGTACACGGCATTGGGAAAGGCCGTCTCAAAACCTGTTTTGTCCGCTCTGTTTTTGATGCTTCCCCCGCAATGATCAAAATGCAGGTGCGTCAGGAACATATCCGTGATGTCAGAGCGGTCAAAACCTTTGGCTTTCAGCGAAGCTTCAAGTGTGTCGGAACCATGCAGGAAATAATGGCTCATGAATTTCTCATCTTGTTTGTCGCCAATGCCATTGTCAATCAAAATCAGGCGGCCTTCCTGTTCAATAAGCAGGCAGCGCAAGGCCCAACTGCACATGTTATTCTCATCAGGCGGATTCAGTTTTTTCCAGATGGATTTTGGAACGACACCAAACATGGCACCGCCGTCAAGTTTAAAATGGCCTGTATTGATTGTGTGTACTTTCATAATCAAGTGTTGGGGTGTTGGGGTGTTGACGTGTCGAGGTAAATGTTGAAAAATAAACCAACACCCCGGTACGTCAACACCTCAACACATGATTACCAGATTTTCACCCGGTCTTTTTCTTCCCTGTACATGGTGTCTCCAGGTTTGAGATTAAAAGCAGTATAGAAAGAGGTAATGTTTGAAAGAGGCCCATTGACCCTCCACTTGGCAGGAGCATGAACATCAGACATGATTTGTCTGGCGGCAGATTGGCTCCTTTGCTGAACCATCCAGGAATAGGCATAAGCCATGAAATAACGCTGGTCGGGAGTAAGTCCGTTGATCTTCTCCTGTTTTTTCCACTGTTCGGTTTTCTTGAATGCTTCATAGCCCATAATTACCCCGCCGAGATCGGCAATGTTTTCGCCCAGGGTGACCAGGCCGCGGACATGCATGCTGTCCAAAACAGTGTATTTGTCAAATTGTTCGGCCAGGCTTTTTGTGCGTTCGCTGAATTTTGTGCTGTCCTCTTTTGTCCACCAATTATTCAGATTGCCTTTCTCGTCATACTGGCTGCCCTGATCATCGAAACCATGTGTTATTTCATGGCCCATTGTTGAACCGCCAACAACGCCATACAGGATGGCATCATCAGGAAGACCTTTCCCAAAACCGGGAACAATGAAATTACAGGCCGGGATAACGATTTCGTTGTTTGTGGGTTCGTAATAGGCATTGTAGGTCTCGGCCGTCATCACCCATTCTGAGCGGTCTACCGGTTTGCCGTACTTGTTGATCATGTAATTGAAATCCCACCGCTCGGCGTTTATGACATTGGTCACAATGCTTTTTCGGTTGATTTCCAGACTTGAAAAATCTTTCCATTTGTCGGGATATCCCATTTTCATGACCACCCCGCTGAGTTTATGAAGGGCTTTGGCCTTGGTGGCATCCGACATCCAGTCCAGATTTTTTAAATGGTCGGCGTAAACAGCCATGATGTTTTTCGCCATCACCGTTAGCCTTTCCTTTGTGTCTGCCGGAACATAATGAGCCACATATTCCTGGCTGACAATTTCGTCAAGGGTAGCTTCGGTGAGTTCAACCATTCTTTTCCAGCGCGGTTTCTGTTCGGTTGATCCGGTCATGACCGTAGAGTTGAAATAGAAATCATCGTCTTCAAATCCCTTGCCCATGTATCTGGAATACTTGCTCAGGAGCTTCCATTTGAAATACGATTTCCATCCGGAGAGTTCGGTGGTGCTTTTTATTTTTTGATCCAGCGCTTCTGCAAATTCAGGCTGTCCGGCTATAACGGTGTCTACATGTGCAAGTCCCAGTTTGGAGAACATTTCCGCCCAGTCTATGGATGGGCTTAATTTGCTCAATGCGGCCAGACTCATTTTGTTGTAATTCTTATACGGGTCGCGCAGGTCTTCCATTTTTCTGGAGACCCCGGCAAGATCCTTTTCAATTCCGAAAACCGACTCCGAATGCTGTTTTGCATCGGCCTCGGTTTCTCCGCTCAATACCAAAACTTTAATCATGTGCGCCTTGTATTTTTCCCTTATATTTTTGGTGCGCTCATCCGTATTGAAGTAATAATCCCTTTCAGGAAGTCCCAGTCCTCCCTGGGAAATAAATACGGCGTATTTCGAACTGAGTTTGTCATCTCTCGTGACCCAGAAATTAAACATCGGCGCACAACCGAATACATGCAAGTGGGCACATTCGCGAAGCAGGTCTTTTTTATCCTTCATCTGGCTGATCAGATCCAGCTCGGCCTGAACGGGTTTCAGCTTTTCGGTTTCCCGGGAAACGGTGTCCATTCCGCTTGCATAGAAATCACCTATTTTCTGACGAACGGTTCCCTTGGCTCCCGGGTTTTTTGAACAATCATCGCAAATCAGCCGAAGAATGGTGTTGATGCTGTCCTGAACCATAAGGAAAATTCCATTGCTTCTTTCCGAAGCCGGAATCGGATTGGCTTTGAACCATCCTCCGTTTGTATAGGAGAAAAAATCATCTCCAGGCTTCAGGCTCATGTCGCGGTTGGAAGCCAGAGGATCGCTTTTGACCTGACCGCCAGAGAGTTTCGCTGAGGGCTGGCTGAAGGTCAGGGTTGGCAGCAGAAGGCCCGTGAATATAAGGGCCAGGGATGCAAGGAACTTATTTTGATTTCGCATGTCTGTCTTTTTTAACCTCAGTGAGTGAAGGCACTTATTGAGTCTGGCGAAGATATGAAATTCGGGTGTTGTTTCAAACAATCTAGCCCGGCGGATGTGT
>PLXK01000141.1 GCA_003151415.1 Bacteroidota bacterium | reverse complement strand
GGTGCAAAGTCGGGGTATACCGAAGCATTGAGTTATAAAGCGGATGAACAATACCCCAAGGACAAAATAAAGGAATGCGACGGACTGATTGCCAGTTTGGGTAAACAGGCCCAGATTGATGCCGATTACAAAACGGCAATGACTGCCGGTGATGCGGCCATGACGGCAAAAACATACGATGCCGCCAAAAGCAGTTATCAGAAAGCATCAGACCTGAAACCCTCGGAACAACTGCCCAAAGATAAACTCAAGGCCATTGCCGATCTGATTGCCACAAATGCAAAGTATGATGCGGCCATTGCCAAGGCAGATAAGGCCATGGCGGCGAAAGATTACGCCAGTGCGAAATCGGGTTACACCGAAGCCCTGACTTACAAAACGGGTGAACAATACCCGAAAGACAAAATCAAAGAGTGTGATGGATTGATTGCAAACATGGGCAAACAGGCTCAACTGGATGCCGATTACAAAACAGCCATGGATGCCGGAGACGCCGCCATGACTTCCAAAACTTACGATGCGGCCAAAACCAGTTATCAGAAGGCTTCGGGCATCAAACCTTCCGAACAGTTACCTAAGGACAAGCTAAAAGCCATTGCTGATCTGCTGGCAACAAAAGCAAAATACGATGCGGCAATCGTCAAGGCCGACAAGGCAATGACAGCAAAAGACTATACTGCGGCTAAAGCGGGATACAATGAAGCCCTGGCCATTAAAGCGGACGAACAATACCCGAAAGATAAACTCAAGGAAATCGAGAACGCCAATGCCGTTGATCAGGCAGCTAAAGACAAAAATGCCAAATACGACAAAGCCATTGCAGCTGCCGATATCGCATTCAAGGCCAAGAAATACGATGAAGCAAAAAACGGATACAACGCCGCCCTCGGAGTCAAACCGGATGAAGCCTATCCCAAAGCGCAGATTAAAACCATTGATGATCTGGCCAATGCCGACAGACTCAGTAGTGAAAAGAATGCCCTGTATTCGGCAGCTATAGCCAAAGCGGATGCGGCATTCAAAACCCAGAAATGGGATGATGCGAAATCGGGATTCAATGAAGCTTTGGGTATCAAATCAGGAGAAGCCTACCCGAAAGCTCAGTTGAAAGCCATCGAAGATGCAATCAACAAGAGCAGCAAAGATCAGCAACTCAATGCCAATTACGATGCCGCCATCAGGAAAGGTGACGAGGCCATGACTGCAAAAACATACGATGCAGCCAAATCAGCCTATTCCGAAGCTTCTTCGTTAAAACCTTCCGAACAATATCCCAAAGATAAGCTGAAGGCCATTGCCGATCTTCTTGGAGCCAGAGCGAAATACGATGCGGCCATTGCCAAGGGAGACAAATCGATGAGTGCAAAAGATTACCCGGCCGCCAAAGTGGCTTTCAATGAAGCCTTGATAATAAGGGCGGATGAGCAATACCCAAAAGACAAATTGAAGGAAATTGAAGGCTTGCTCAAAGGATTGGATTCTCAAAAAGAAAAAAATGCAAAATATTCAGCTGCAATAACCAAGGCCGATGTTGCATTTAAAGCAAAAAATTACGGAGAGGCAAAGTCCGGATACACCGAGGCACTTGGTTATAAACCGGAAGAGGAATACCCCCAGGCACGCTTAAAGGAAATAGAAGAAGCCCTGGCCAATCAGAAAAGCGGAAACGAACTCAACGACCGATACAACACCACCATTACCAAGGCGGATAATTTTTTCAATGCAAAGGATTACCTCAAGGCAAAAGCGGCCTATGAGGAAGCCCTGACCATCAAATCGGGAGAAGCCTATCCCAAAACCAGAATAGAGCTGTGCAACAGCCTGGAGGCCAAAGACAGCAAAGACAAGGATTTGAATGCCCGGTATTCAAAGATCCTGCAGGATGGGGATAAAGCAATCACCGCCGAAGATTACCTGTCGGCACGCAGCTTATTCACAACGGCCAACGGAATGAAGCCAAATGAAATGTATCCCAAAGACAAGCTCAACGAAATCACCCTCGCCCTCAATGCCAAAAATGCCAGGGAAGAAAAGGAAGCGAAGTACAAAGCGGCTGTTGATAAAGGAAATGCCTCCTTTGGAACCAAAGAATATCCTACCTCCAGAAACTATTACAACAATGCGCTCAGCTTCAAGCCCGGCGACAAATATTGTCTTGGCAAGATTACCGAAATTGACAACATTCTCAATAGTCAGAAGACCGATTTGCAGAGGGATAAAAAATACACAGATGCCATTGCCCGGGGCGATAAAGCATTTGCCGGAAAAGCTTACGGCAGTGCAAAAACAGCTTACCAGGAGGCCCTGGCACAGAAACCTGCCGAAGCTTATCCGAAAAAAAGGATACAGGACTGCGATGACAAACTCGGAATAACCACCGCTGTCAATGTGAAATCGGAAGTGCCGGATGCTGTAAATCCTTTGGTCAAGCAGTACGGCGAAGGAGTAACTGAACTGGCCGAAACAGATGACGGCAATTGCAAAACACTCAAGAGAATTGTCGTTCACGGTACCCAGGCCTGGGTTTACAAACAGGTTACCTACAGTTGGGGTGGGACCTTTTGGTTCAAGGACGATCAGTCACTCACCAAATCGACGTTCGAAGCGGAAACCGCCAAGTAGTGTTGGTGTGTTGGGAAACCCATTCCGGAAATTCATTCCTTCTGACACCTCGGACCTCAACACTTTTGTTACTCCAACACTTCAACACTTTTTAGTACCTTTGTCCCGCAGGCCGATCTACCGCTCTTTCAATTGATTTTGGGAGGGAGGAAAGTCCGGGCAACACAGAGCATCTCGCTTCCTAACAGAAAGGTGAACCGGAGCAATCCGGTTCAACGGAAAGTGCCACAGAAAATAACCGCTTTTCAGCAATGAAGAGAAAGGGTGAAAACGCGAGGTAAGAGCTCACGGGCATGGCTGGCAACAGTTATGCAGGGTAAACCCCGGGAGTTGTAAGATCAAATAAGTTATGAATCTGGGGCTGCTCGCTCCATCCCAATGCTTGCATTCGGGAGTCATAACGGGTAGGTCGCTCGATCACATCAGCGATGGTGTGACCAGATAAATGGTAGATAGTTTCTTCTTATAGAGGAAATGAAACAGAACCCGGCTTACGTGCCTGCTCCGCCAAGGGCGGATAAACATAAAAGCTGCTTTCCCTAAAGGAAGGCGGCTTTTGTCATTTTTGAACAGTACACCATTGATTTTGGTATACGTGCACGGGTTCTTCGGAACGAAACAGGGGATGCTGGAAGGAGGAAGCAATTCCCCAGCAGATCAGAACGCCTCCCATCAGAAGTGCATGAAGCACCGCAAAAAATCCGCATTGGCGCGTCCTGGCATCGTAATACGAAAATTTTGTACCTTCTTTGTCACGTCTGTAATTGTATTTAAAATTCATTCCGATTGCAAATCCTGAAAAGGCAAAGGAATAACAGAACAGCAAAGGAGCATGCAGGATCAGCACAGGAATACAGAAATAGGGCAGGCCGAAAGCAAGTAAGATATTCAGGGTGTTCCCTTTTTTGGGCGCATAGAACTCTTCCCTTTTCTTCATGCGAAGAATCTCCAGTTTGTTTTCATCCGGCACCGCATTTCTTTGTAGGAGAATGAGACGGGCAACCTGAATGTCTCCGGGTGACCATTCTTCACTGTCTATAAGCACTTTCTCAAGTTCCTGATTACTGAATTGAAGAAAATAGTGTCCTGCAATTTCGGCCGGGGCGCTTTCATAGAGTGTATTGACCCTTCCAAAATCAGCCTGCCGCAGTTTTACGATAAACTGAAGATTTCCGCTGTATCCTCCGGTAAACGGGTCGCTTTGGGATTTCTGGTATTGTTCCAGTTCAAATGGGATATTGTTCTGATTCAGCAGCCTTGTCAACTCTTCGCAACGGTCAAAGTTTTCATACGAACGGTAGACGATGAGTTGTTCTTCCATGGCTCAGGAGTAAAGAATCATTCCGTCTTTCATGACCAGCTTGCGGTCGGCCATGTTGGCCAGTTCTTCATTGTGGGTAACGATGACGAAAGTCTGGTTTAATTTTCCCCTCAGGCTGAAAAACAATTGATGCAGTTCTTTGGCCGAAGCCGAATCCAGATTGCCCGAGGGCTCATCGGCCATGACTACCGCCGGATCATTGACCAGTGCACGCGCCACGGCCACGCGCTGCTGTTCGCCTCCCGATAGTTCAGAGGGTTTGTGCGAAGCCCTTTCTGCCAGGCCCAGCATCGAGAGCAAGCTCATGCCCTTGTCTTCGGCCTCTTTACGTGATTTCCCGCCAATAAAGGCAGGAATACAAATATTTTCAAGTGCCGTAAATTCGGGCAGCAAATGATGGAACTGAAAAACGAAACCGATATGGGTGTTGCGGAAATGCGCGATTTTCTTTTCCGAGAGTTGTGCAAGTTGTGTTTCTCCGATAACAACCGTTCCGGCATCGGCACGGTCGAGTGTGCCGATAATGTGAAGCAAAGTGGATTTGCCGGCACCGGATGCACCCACAATGGACACAATCTCGCCTTTGCTGATGGAAATATCGACTCCCTTCAATACCTCTATTTTTCCATACGATTTGTGAATGCCCTGAGCTTTGATCATAACATCAAAAATAATCAATTCCGGTCAAATGAACCGAATCGGGCAGGGGAAGATGCATTGTGGCTTTAGAGCTTGATTTCGGGCTTGCTGGCTGCTGTGTCCCTGGTGTGTCTTCTCAGATAGAGAAAATCAAAATAGTAAAGCACTTTCAATGACAGCGTGTTCAGCTGTGGCGCTTCAAGCATCCGGTTAAAATCATCCGCATAGTTGTAAAGGAGTTTGTTTTCGCCTGTACTGATGGCATTCTTCCAGACAAGGCTCATGGAACTTCCCGGGGCAAACCACCAGGTGACGCCCGCATCTATATTGAAGATGTTGACATTGAAATTCTGGTTGGCCGAATAAACAGGATCCGCATCAAGACCACCGGCCTGATTCAGGTCAAAATAACTTTTGTAAACACCCCGCTCCCAATAGTGCCTCACACGGAGAGTGAATGACAGATTGTTTGTGAGCACAAAACTGGCACCCACGATATTGGTCACATTGAATACATCTCTTCTGCCGAAAACAATTGTGCCATTGCCCGGTGTATCTACCCAGCCCCGGTCATTGTTGTCCTGCGAGACGTTTGAACTGAAATTGAAGCTCAGCCGGTTGGAAACCCTGTAATTGCCTCCTGTAGCCAATGCATACCAGATTTCTCTTCCCAGCAACGGACTGATGACGGGAGTGTTTCCAAAATTGGCTCCAAAACCAAGGGCCAGGGGTTTATTGATATCCGTGCTGTAATTCACAAAATAGCTTTCCGTTTTGGGCCGGATAAAAATGCGGCCCGGAGTACGGGCTTCGTAATAGTCCCTGCTCTCGGCGGGATTGCCATTGAAATTGAAAAATATGCTTTGGAATTTTCGGGTGAAAATATTTCCATTCACACCCACTGCAAGTGACATGAATTCATTGGTTGTGAAATTCTGTTGTTCGTTGGCGTTTAAGGTGAAATTTGCATTCAATATTTTCCAGACAGGATTCAGGATCAGGTAAGTCAGCACGGCATCGTGTTCAACAAAATTTGTTGTGTAATTTATTCCCAGATCATTGATCTGGTAATTGGGACTGAGTGCCCGTCTGCCGAGACTATATTGTATGTTTCCGCTGAGCTTGTTAAACCACAACTCATATTTATATCCTGTCGAGGTGATATGTTTTAAGGTCGTATCGTTCAAAGAAACAATGTTTGAAAATGCCCCGCTGGCTGACAAACCATAATTGACCTTTTTATCGTTCAATGTCAATCCGAGCCCCGTTACGTTTGCCTGATTGCCATCGTGAGCCCGGGTGACATTGGTATTGATAAGATAAATGTCTGAACTGTGTTTCAGATGCTGATCAAGTACAATGATGTTGTAATTGGTGAATGGCGTGCTGATGAGTTTTCGCTGATTGCCGGTCGAATCCTGCGCAAGGGCATAGGTATCGTCAACAATCGAATTGAGGATTCCGATTCCAAGTCCGCCATTTGTTCGTCCCGATACTTTCGTGGAGTTCAGCAAAGTGGCCTCACCCGGGGATTTACTGAGAATTTCTCCCGGGCGAAGGCTGGCATTCAAAGCGTTTGTGTCATTGAGTGATTGCCCGATGCGCCGGGAGTAAAACAAGCCGCCCAGATTAAACAATTCCGTGCCCTCTTTAAAAAAGGGTCTTTGTTCGGTGTACTGCGTTTCGAAGGGCGTCAGGTTTTTGACTTTATTGTCGCTTTGCACCTGGCTGAAATCGGGCAAAATGGTTGATTCAAGCGTAAAGCTTTCATTGATTCCGTATTTTATACCCAGCCCACCGGCCAGTCCATACGAAGTTTTGTTTGCCGAAACACTGGTTTGATCGTTCTGCACAATACCGGTCATATAGGGGGTAATGGACAAGCGCAGAGGTTTACGGATGTGGCTGATCCCCTGAAGGCATCCGAAGTATTTCATCTGTTTGAACAGGGTGGCTCCTTTGGGTGTGAGTGCCCACTGGTCATATTCATTGTTTCGCATAATGATCCGGGCAACCTGAATTCCCCATTCCTGTTCATCTTTGGCCGGAAAACGAATGGCGGAATAAGGAATCTTCATTTCCACGGTCCAGCAGCTATCCTTTATTTGAACCGCACTCTCCCAAACGGCATCATACGTCGGATCGGTAAAGCGGGAGTCGGATTGTACGTTCGATGCCGTAACCTGGAAGATATAGGCATCCTGCTGCGAATTGTAAGTATCGAAAACGATTTTAAAAGCATCCGCATTGGGAGTTCCGTCACGCAGGCTCAATTCCTTTCGGATTTCATGAGGAGCCGTATCATGCAGAATGCCCAGCACATAAACGGCATTGTCATCGTAAACGATCTTTACTTCCGTTTTCTGGGTTACGGCTACTCCTTCGGTTGGATTGGATTGACGAAATCCGTCTGCCGCTTCCACATTTTTCCAGATGTCTTCCTCGGCATATCCGTCGATGTGAGGCGCTTTTTCAACCCGGGTAGCCCGGTATATTTTGCGGTGAATAGAATCCTGGGCCCCGGCCAGGACAGAAAGAAAGACAAATGCGAAAAGGAGTAGATTTTTTATCATTTTTATTCGTCCCTCAAATATAATTCAGAACGGTGGAGAATGATACATTATTATATCAAAGGATACAAAGAAGGATAAAGGGGAAATTTTGAGGTTCTTTAACAAATTCGGCCCGCAAGCAAGCTAAACCGGAAAAGATCCTGCCGGACAATCAATCGTCCGAACCTTGCTCTGCATCGGAAATGGACAAGGCCCCTTTTCTTTCTGAATAATACACCCTGATTAAGGCCGTATCTTTGAGGAAGTCTATTTTGCCGATAGCCACCCGATGGATATCAAGACCGGTCCGGGTTTTTAAATCGGCGATCAATCTGTCCTCATTTTCCGGCCTGATCATTTCGATGTGTTCATATTGAATGTCTTTTGTCATTTCCCTTTTTAGAATCAGTCCACCTTCCAAAAGATAGGTGATGAGCAGAATGCCCCCATTCAGAAGACACAACTCAATTGCAGATGCCCTGGCAATGGCCGTTATGAGTCCAATAGCGATAACCAGAAAAAGATAAGTCATGTCTTTTGTATCGATATTCACGGTTCTGTATCGCAGCATCGAAAAAACCGCAAAAAGTCCGAAAGCGGATCCCAATCCCATATCGACTTTATTGAGCAGGTAGGTGATGAGAAAGATAACGAAATTGAAAATGAAAAAGGTAAAGAAGAGTTCTTTTCGCATGTATCGTCTGTAGTAGACAAGCCGGATCAGGACAAAAACGGCCAGGATGTTTATCCCCATTCGGGTAAAGAATTTCCAGCCAAGCCGGTCGACCTGCAGGGTGAAAAAGGATTCATCGATATCCGGTTTTGTTTTGAACGTCTGATCGTGAAGTCCATCCTCCTGATGAATCCGGCCAAGATCAGGCGCCTCATTGCCGGAAAAGGACAAATACGGCGGCATTAAAAAAAACAATGTTAAAACAAGAAGAATTTTAAAGGTGATTTTCATTTTGTATTTTATTGATTTGCAGAATACCCGATTTGAAATTATTCCTTTTCATCTCCTCATACAAATAGCCCACACCCAAACAATACTTGCTTATCTGGCTGTTCCGGATCCTCATTTTCAGCAGGGCTTCAGCTCCCGCACCGTGAAAGTAACTGAGTTGTTTGATCTCCACAATGGCAAGTTTTGGCAAAGTAATCTTTTTGTTGTTTCCCCTGAATTCAATATCAAAATCAAGGGTGAGCCTTTCGCTTCCTTTTTTGTTGACCAGGGTGACTCTGGAACAATTCGACCAGAGCTTGGCTTCGAGGTCTGAGTTGTGGTAAGCCGATTTCATGAAGAGAAAATCATTCTGCTCCTTGCTGATTTCCGGGTCAATTTGCCTGATTCCGATTCTGCTTTTAATTGTCCGGTTTGTATTTCGCCTGAATTTGATTTCCAAAAAATGGAGATCGGATTCGACGTATGTTCTCGCCCTGATTTTATATCTGGGCGTCTTGCCCGAGTGATGGTCCTGATACATTTTAAAATCGGGGGTGTCGTAATAAAGAGACTCATAGCTTTGAATCAAAACTCCATTCATTTCGAGAACGTTGTAATCGGCTTTTATATGTTCCAGAAAAACCGGTATGGAGGAAGAATTCAATACATATTTGGTATCGGTACGGTCCATGAGCTCGGCCCCGTACATCTCTGTCAGGGCAATGGTATCAAATTCCTGAAGAGCCTTGGCAATAGCGTCCTTCATGGAGTTCAGCGATTTGTTATTTGTTCGCACAGAAACAGTGGTTGTGTTCAAAAGGCAATTGTTAGGATCTGGCTTTGTTTTCAAATATACGTTTTTCAGGTTGATTGTCATTTTTCTTCACGGAAACGGGCTGTACGCGGGCAGTCCAACGCGGCATTCGCCGGATTTCGAACAATCCGCTTCAAAATGGATTATTGATTTCAAAATACCTAATTTAGCGCCCTAATCTTTGAAGCCGGAATGAAGATTTTTCGTTTTTATGAATATTTGATCAATTGGATTCACGCAAAACTCAATAAGCAGCAATTTCTTCTTGTCGCTAGCATGTTGGTGGGTTTGACAGCAGGACTGGCGGCAGTACTCCTGAAAACGACTGTACACTACATCCATTACGCCATTACAACGGATTACCACCTGTCTTTTCAGTACTACATTTATCTTGCATTTCCACTTTTCGGTATTTTATTGACAGTCTTCATTGTCAAGAAATTTTTTCGGGGTAAGTTGGGAAGAGGAACAGCCAATATCCTGCATTCCATTATCCGGAAATCTGCGATCCTGCCCAAGGATCAGATGTACTCGCATTTGCTTACAAGTGCCATTACTGTTGGCTTTGGGGGGTCTGCCGGTTTGGAGTCGCCCATGGTGACCACTGGCTCTGCCATCGGATCCAACTTTGCCAAGACTTACCACCTTCATTATAAGGACCGGGTCCTGTTGCTTGCCAGCGGAGCAGCGGCAGGTATCGCTGCGGCCTTTAATTCGCCAATCACCGGCGTGCTTTTTGCACTGGAAGTTTTGCTTGCCGAGGTCAGTATCACGGCTTTTATTCCACTGATCATTTCAGCGGCAATCGGAGCGCTTTGCTCAAAAATGATTCTGAAAGAAGGGATTTTGCTGTCATTCAGCCACCAGCAGCCGTTCAATTCCCAAAATGTTCCTTTTTATATTATTCTGGGTATGCTGGCAGGGCTCGTCTCCGTTTATTATACGCGTGCATTCACCAAAATCGAAAATATTTTTGCCAGGAGAAAAAAGAAAGTTTACGCCAATGCCCTTATTGGAGGAACCATTCTGGCCTTTTTGATTCTTTTGTTTCCTTCACTGTTCAGCGAAGGGTATTCCAGCATCAAGGCTCTGGCAGAAGCAAATCCCCAACAGCTGCTCAAAAACAGTGTGCTCGAAAAGGTAAGTGAAAATCAATGGTTCCTGCTTGCCTTTATCGGTATAGTCATGATGGTTAAAGTCGTTGCCACTTCGGTGACGATTAACAGCGGTGGAAACGGCGGAAATTTCGCACCGTCCCTTTTTGTCGGGGCCTATCTGGGCTACTTTTTTTCCAGGCTCATCAATTTGCTTGGAATCGCAAAATTACCCGAGAGTAATTTCACCCTTGTGGCTATGTCAGGCATTTTATCAGGTATTTTTCATGCGCCACTGACCGGCATATTTTTAATTGCCGAAATTACCGGAGGCTACGACCTGATGATTCCGCTGATGCTCGTCTCTGCCATCAGCTTCGTGATCGTGAAGTATTTCGAACCTTTTTCTATGGATGCGCGGAAACTTGCCAAAAAAGGACATGTTCTTTCCACTGATAAAGACAAAACGATTTTATCTGCTTTAAAAACGCATGCAATCATCGAAACCGGATTTCATCAGGTTTCTCCCGAAACAAAACTTGGAGAACTTGTCGATGTGGTGGCGCATTCAAGCCGCAACATTTTTCCGGTTATAGATAAACACAATCATTTGCTTGGAGTGATCACTCTTGACAATATCCGTGAGATCATGTTCAAAAGCGAAATGTATGACAAGGTGCTTGCCAAAGAACTGATGCGTATTCCATTGGCAGTCATCTCCCCCGGCGAGCCGATGCATGCCGTCATGAAAAAGTTTGATGAGACCGGAGCCTGGAACCTTCCGGTTATTGAAAATGAAGAATACCGGGGGTTCATTTCAAAATCCAGTGTTTTTTCAAGCTACAGGCAGATGCTAAAAAAGAGCAGTTTAAGTTAAATTCTTTTTCCCTTTCCGGCTTTCCTCAAATCGCATTTCCCCCGTTCTCTTCCGCGTTCAATAAATTCTATTTTTAGGCCGGAATTCAAGATCCCGGTAATCATGAATGAACTTAGCCGCGCACCTTTTGTGCGTTTATTGATACCTTTTCTGACAGGCATTGCCCTGGGCATTTCATCTCCTTATGCCGGTTTCAATTTTTATTTTCTTCCAGCCATCATCCTGACCTGCTCCATAGCCTGGCTCCTTGCTGAAAAAAAAATCAGCGGGTTCAGAACCGGATACATTTTCGCCGTTTGTTCATTTCTTCTTCTTGGATTTTCGGGTTTTCAGTTGTCTGTTTTTCATACGGAAAGGTTAAAAAAGGATCACATTTCAATGCTTCCGGAAAACGAGCAAATTATTTGCATGCGCCTGGTTTCTTCCTGCATTGAAAAAGAAAAAGCATTCAAGGCCATTGCAGAAGTGGAAATGATTCAAAAGCCCGGAGGGTGGAATAAAAAGACCGGAAAGATCCTTGTTTATCTGAGAAAGAATCCGGAATCCGGAAAGATCCGCTATGGCGACCGGCTGATTGCAAAAGGCCATATCACCGACATTGCAAAAGCGCCCAATCCCCGGATGTTTGATTACCGGACCTATATGGCCAACCGCAATATCCACCACCAGATTTACCTGCAAAGCTCAGCCTGGAAATTCCTGGAACACGATTGCGGAGACCCGGTAATTTCCTTGTGTGGAAAATGGAGAACTAAAATGCTTTCTCTTTTTAAAGACAACAGCATTTCGGGAAAGGAGTATGCCGTAGGTTCAGCCTTATTGCTTGGCGACGAAGACAAACTGGACCCGGATATACTCAGCGCTTATTCCGAAGCCGGAGTGCTCCACGTCTTATCGGTTTCCGGATTGCATGTGGCCATCGTCTATGCTGTACTCAATGCTCTTTTGTTTTTTCTAAATGCCTTCAGGTGGGGTTCTCTGATAAAAGCAGCTCTGCTGTTGGCTGTTATCTGGTTGTATGCCGCTCTCACCGGATTGTCTCCTTCTGTTTTGCGATCGGTGGCCATGTTCAGCTTTGTGATTATCGGCAAAGCGCTTAACAGGCATTCCAACATCTACAATACCCTTGCCGCATCCGCCTTTCTATTGCTGTGCATCGATCCGTTTCTGGTTATGGATGTCGGTTTTCAATTGTCTTATATTGCCGTTGCTGGCATTGTAGCCATTCACCCGGTCATTTACAGAAAATGGGAAGCCCCTTTCTGGCTGGCTGACCAGGCATGGACTCTCATTTGTGTTTCCATAGCCGCCCAGGCAGCTACGTTTCCACTTGCTCTTTATTATTTTCATCAGTTTCCAAACTATTTTCTCCTGACCAATCTCTTTGTCATCCCGCTTTCTTCCCTGGTGATGTATTCGGGCATGGCTTTGTTTGCCTTGTGTTTCATCCCTCATCTGGGCGATTGGACAGCATGGCTTTTCAATGGCTCACTCAAGCTGCTGAATGGCAGTGTCGGATTTTCAGCGAATCTGCCTTATGCCTCCTGGAAAGGTGTTTTTATCTCCATTCCCGAAATGATCCTGCTGTATCTGCTGGTTGTATACTTAACCTCATTTCTGGCCAGACCTGTTATCCGATATCTGTATCTTTTCCTTTTCGTTTTTACTCTTTACGCGCTTCTTCAATGCCGGGAATCGTACAGACAATCCAGGCAGGCCGGTTTTATTGTCTATGCTGTACCCAATTCAACGGCCATCGATTTTGTGGAAGGCAAAACCGTTGAAACCATTTCCGATTCCAGTCTAGGGCGTCATCCATCCCTGGCCGGCTTTTATGTATTGCCATGCAGGGAGTCGATCGGAACAGAAAAGACAAAGGAGCATCCGGCAAAGCAGGGAGTAACCCTTTACGGCTCTAAAGGCAAACACTTGTTGCTCATCCGGGCTGCGGCTTTCTGCCCAGATGAAATTGTTAAAACCGATTATCTGGTTTTGTCAAAAGGGGCCCGGTTGTCTGAAGACGATCTGCTGAAAAAGTTCCGGTTCAGGCATCTCATTTTGGATAGCTCCTGCAGCAAAAAGGAAATCGCTTCCTGGAAAAGGAGGTTCAGCCGTTTGAAACTGGATGTCTGGGTGGTTTCTGAACGGGGGGCTTTTGTTGAAGAGTATTGATCCATGGCGGGTTTCAGGAATACCTTATCTTTGCCACCACAATACTGAAATCAAAAAGCATACAGGTATGAGTCTAAAGGCTGGTGATAAAGTACGTTTTCTCGATGAAAAAGGTGCAGGCGTAATTACCCGGTTCATTGACAACAAAAACGTGCTTGTTGAAATGGAAGATGGATTTGAGATCCCATATCCTCTGGCAAAACTTGTTCCGGCTGTTGCTGAAATCACTGTCGCTTCACCAAAACCCGCCTCTCAACCCGAGATTCACGAGATTCCCTTCTCTCAACCTAGTTATTCCGGAAAAGGATTGCAAAGCGAAGGCGTTTTTCTGGTCTACCTTCCGGCAGATCCCGATTTCCCATTGGGTGGCCATTTCCAGGTGATGCTTTTTAATATGACCGCATACCACATTCAATACAGCATTTCTTCCAAACAGCTTGGGAAATATACTACCGAAGCCATAGGCACACTTCCTTCCAAACAATCCTGCAAAATAAGAGACATCAAACCCGAAGAAATTGAACGCTGGTCGTCCCTTCTGGCCGAACTCCTGTTTTTCAATTACGAACCTTTTCTTCCGCGCGAACCGGTAAGCCGCATACTTAAACAAAAACCGGCTAAATTTCACAAGCAGTCTTCATTAAGCAGCGGTGGACTGACAGCCGAGCCTGCCATTGTTGTGGATCTGACCCGTATGATGCAAAAGGGGCAGGAGGAAGAATATTTTGAAGAAAAAGAGCTTTCCAGAATTGTCTTTGACAAAGAACAGAATAAAGAGAGGCCGGTTTCAAGACAAAGCGATAAAAACAACAGTGCATTGGAATGGGAAGTGGATCTTCATCTGGAAGAGCTGGTGGATAACATCCGCGGTATGAACAATGCTCAGATGATCGATATTCAATTGCGGCATTTTCAGAAAAAACTGGATGAAGCCAGCGCCTCCAATATCCGGAAAATCGTTTTCATTCACGGTGTGGGCAATGGCAGACTGAAGCAGGAAATCTGTAAAGTGCTTGCCACCCATAACGATCTCCGTTTTCATGATGCCTCCTACAGCACCTATGGATTCGGAGCCACAGAAGTCGTGTTCAAATAAAAAACAGGTGCGCTCTTATTTGGACCGGATGCGGATTAGCTGAGGAAATTTGAGGGTGGCCAGTTTGTAGATTCCAAAGAGCATCGTTGTGAAAAAAAGATCGCCAAGCACGGTATTCATCAGTGCGCTTCCCATCAAATCATGGTTATAGAAAGGAATGCCGGCTGCGTAACAGGCAAGCAGCGAGGCAAAGCTATGTCCGTACATCGAAGAGCCGAGCCATACCGCAAAGTTTGTAATCAGAAAAAACAGCGCCGATGAAGCCAGAGAAGCAAGAAGAATGGACGACACTCTCGCCCGCTTCCTGAGCCACAGGCCAATGCAGGCGGTCAGTCCGAAAGACCCGTAAACAGCCCACATCATCGGATGAAACCCGGTTCCACGCGTCCATTGAAGCGCGGCATCGCTCAGCAGCATGGCCGACAGGGGTATGATGAAAGCAAGACTTTTGCGTTCAAAACAAACCCCGCCAAACAAAGCAATGGCCCCGATGGGTGTGAAATTAAAAGGATGGGGCAGGAGCCTGCTCAGTGCGGCAAGCAAAATGGCAGTACTTACAAATAAGAAAGTAGGGCTGGGGGTCTTATAGCTCATGGGATAATGATTGGCAAAATGAATACTTTTTTGAAATCCGTTCTTTAGTTTTTCTTGTCAAAATAAATCCGCTTGATGTTTTTTTTCCTTCTGAACCACCTGTCTTTTTTAGCATAATCATCTTTTATGGTCTGGCTGGGTTTCTTCTTGGCATGGAGATACGGATTGTAAGCATCCNNAGAAAATGCCAGTAAACAACAAAAGGTAATGAAAAACAGTTTCAAATGCGTACGATTCATGAAGCTTAACCGAAATATTTGTGATGGACAATTTGATGGCACAGGGCAATTCAGAACAGGATCCAAACACACTTGAATCAAGTGTTAAAGTTAGACAATTTTCATGTGATTATTCAGGATGAAATAGAGGGTCTTTGTGGGGGCGTATTCATTTTCAACCCTTTCGGATTTTATGAGGTACCTGCATGGATATAAAATGACCTTTACTTTAGTAAAAGTGAGTGAATTGAACAATTCAGTAA
>PLXK01000060.1 GCA_003151415.1 Bacteroidota bacterium | reverse complement strand
TGATGTTATAGAAATAAACACCCTTCGTGAACTCTGCGGCATTCATGGAAACCGTGTGCATACCGGCATCCATTTTCCCCAACTGGGTTTCAATCACCACGCGCCCGGTAATGTCGTAGACTGTAAACACAACATCCGATGCATTGCCCAATTGGTAATGAACTTCAGAAGTTCCATTGAAAGGATTGGGCGTGTTCTGGTAAAGGGCGACACCGTATTTTGAAAGGTTGTCAGCACCAGTTACAAGAACAGAGTGTGTCAGGGAAATATCCCACAGATAACCGGCATCGGTCATTGGAAACATAACACCATTCAAAAAAGCCTGGGCCGTTGGCATGATTCCGTAACGGTTTTTAGGATAAAGCGCTCCGCTTGTACCATATGAGGTGGAGTCGTAGAACCAATGGTGTGAAGTGGCGCTTGTATCTGCAGCCTCATAAGCCATGTATGAATTCATGGTTGCATTGTTTGTTGGAAAAGTATGGTAGTTCTGGTTTGCAGTATGTGCCAGCTTGTTGATGTAGGTATATTCAATGCCAACGATGCTTCCTGCAGGAATGGCAATCGGGGTTACAGGAATCATTGGAATGTATGGCCAGTTCTTTCCGGTTGTTCCGATGGTCACAGTGTCATTCTTAACAAAAGCATGCTTGAGCTTTATGGAATTGGCCACCGGGGCGGTAGAAAATGATTTGTTCCCAGCGAGGGTAGAAACGGTGTTCAATGGCATTGCCCACTTTTCTGCAGGGGTGGGGATGCTTAAACCCGTATACCAGGCGCTTGCCACAGGCCCCCAGCTCACCTCCAACTGGAGGGTATCCTTTACTGCTGAACCAGCAGCGACAATTGTATAGCTACCGGCCACCCAGATCGTATCAATGGTGTAGGCCTCCCAGCTTGGCAATGTTTCGCTCGGGTAATAATATGTTGAACTGGGGTCAAAAACGCCCCCTGCTTTCAGCGTCTGAACACTGGTAGCGCCCGATCCGAAATTGGTTGTTACTGTTGAATCCACAAAAAGCGGGTCGATGTAATAACCGATTCCTCCGGAATTGACTCCGTTCAATATCGCACTTGTCGGGCTGATGCGCTCATTCACACCGGCTGCCGTCATGGCATGCTGTTTTCTGTGAGCCTGAATTTTATCCGAAAGTTTTTTTGCAGTCACAGCATCTACCCGCTGTTGCTTGATGGGTGTAGCTCTTACAGGAGCATCGATTTGCTGTGCACAGATTGTTCCGCCTAAAATTGCTGCAGCGAAAATGGTGGTAAAGGTTTTCATTTTGTTTGTTCGATTTTTAATTGAATGAATCTATTTGGTTTATCTTTTTCGTTTATAAATTGTACGGTTGCCTTGTCCTGTTCTGTCCAAACAAAAGCCCCATGGGGCTTTTAAAAGCCCGCAAAGATATGCAAATAAACATACGACAGACATGATCAATTAATCGATATATGCATCTTATTCATCGCCGGGAGCCGGTTTTGTTTAGCCAGAGATATAATCAACTTACTCTCAACAACTTGGCATTTAATTATGCGCATGGGAATTGATTATCTTTGCAAAGTCGTTCACAACCATGAAACAATACGTCCTTTTTTTTCTTTTATTCTGTGGCCTGCAGCATGCTTTGAAGGCCCAGGATACACTTGCCTTCCGAAAAGGAGAAAAGACGCTTGTTCATGTGCTCGAGGTTGACCTCAATGAAATTCGGTACAAACGCATGGATTCTCCGGATGGGCCTGTCTACATTGTTCAAAAATGGGAACTGAGCTATATCGTTTATGCAAATGGCAGGAAAGAATCCTATGAAAGTTTCCAGACGCCCCAAAGACCTGCAACAACACCTGCCGACCTCTCTATTCAGAGAAGCGGCAGATTGTATTATTACAAAGAAAGACGAATCACCGAAACCGATATGCTGGCTGTGGCCAAGCTCAGAAAAGACAAGAAAGTGGATCTGATGATTAAAAAAACCGAAGAAAAAAGATTCATTCAAACCTGTTTTGTCGGAGGGGGAATCGGCGTCTTCGTTATCGGCGGATATATTTATCTGTCCAACCGACCGGTCAGGGGACGAAGAGGGCGCTCCAGCACAGGCAGCCCTCAGGCCATGCAAAACGGCGAAGTGATGATGCTCACCGGATTACTCAGTGAAGCGGCCGGTATCACATTTAAATTAGACCGTACGCGTCATGCCCACATGGTTGTGGATCTTTACAACAAATCCATTCTGCAGTAAAAAGACATTCCCTTCCTTTTTCTTTCTGTTTTGTCCCGGATCCCGTCAGAAACGGCTCTTGCTTTGGCCTGGCTAAAAATTTAAGTATTAGTGCTTAGAAAAATCTGTAGAAAACAGTATAGCAATTCAGCAAAAACAAAGCTCTCTTTGTCATGTAGTGAAGAATAGCCTGCATCACAATTGAGACTTATGTTCAAGAGCAAAGCACTGGGAACCCTTACGGTACAGATTCCCGACCAAAACAACCGGTATACTTGGATCACAGAAACGAGCATACCGCTTCTGGAAGGTGGCTTGTTGTATTCGGGCGTGCTTTCGCCCGTGAATGACAGCCGTTCGGCAGAAACACAAATTCTGGTTAATGACGACCTCCGCAAATACACCTTCACAAAGAAAATGGCAGAGGGAAAATATGAGGTCGGCATCGGTCTGCCTTTCCCTGAAAAAACAATTGAAATTACCCTATTCACACACAGCGACAACAACCAATCTTTTTATGGTGTTGCAAAAGATCTGAGAACCGGCAAAACATACAAGTTCACTTACCTCGATGTAAACGAACCCCTCACTACGGGCACAGTCGTTATCATTGCTGCCGGTGTTGCCGCAATTGCCGGGGCAATCGTGGACATCGTCGGCATTNNAAAAAGTAAAAGTGAATTACGGATTGAACTTCAGCTGGCAGAAAAAAGAGCTGGATATCGGCTGCAGTGTAGATTGTGTGGAGAAATAGGAAATAGACAGCAAGCCCCCCTCCTATTTCCCTTTCCTCGATTTAAAATTTTCAAGTCCTTTATCCAGCCAGTGTATGTATTTCTGGATATCGGGATCATAACCTGCCGAATCGCTGAGACGGTCTCCTTCCGCTGAAACAATTCGATACTGCGGCTGCGACACCGCTTTGTATTTTGTGCTTTGCAAATAACTCCATTTGTTTCCAATCGTTTTCAAAGTCCGCTTGCCGTTCCATTCCACCTCTTTTTGTTCCTCAACTGGCAATTCTCTTTTATCATCCACATACAAAGAAACAAGCACGAATTGCTCAGCGAGTCTTTTCTTGACTTCAGGGTCTGACCAAACCTGTTCTTCCATTTTTCTGCAATTCACGCAGGCCCAACCCGTGAAATCGAGCATGAGCGGTTTCTTTACTTTCAAAGCGTATTCGCTGGCAAATTTCAAATCATCGAAGGCAACGATATTGTGTGGGCCGAAATGCGCATGCTCAGGAAGTTCCTTCTGATCACTTCCGGACAAAACACCTCCACCCACCCCACCAAAACCCTGGGGCGCTTCGCTGTAGAACTGAGGAGGCGGAAAACCGCTGATTATTTTGAGTGGAGCGCCCCACAAACCAGGGACAAGATAAATCGTAAAGGAGAAAACAAATATAGCGATGAACAGACGGCCGACTGAAAGATGTTTCATCTCACTGTCGTGCGGAAGCCTGAACCAACCCATGAGATAGGCTCCCAGCAAACCAAAAATGACAATCCAGATAACCAGGAACACTTCACGGGTAAGAATTCCCGCCTGAACAACCAGATCGGCATTGGATAAAAATTTGAAAGCCAGGGCCAGTTCGAGGAAACCCAAAAAGACCTTGACCGAGTTCAGCCAGCCGCCGGATTTGGGCAAGGAATTCATCCAGCCGGGGAATGCGGCAAACAAACCAAAAGGCAAAGCCAGAGCCAGGGCAAAACCAAACATGCCCCAGAAAGGTCCATACCCGCCTATTGTTGCGGCTTCGACAAGCAAGCTTCCAATAATTGCACTGGTACACGAAAACGAAACTACGGCAAGGGTCAGGGCCATAAAGAATATGCCCACAATTCCTCCGCGATCGGAAGCACTGTCCACTTTATTCACAAATGCGCTGGGCAACGTAATTTCAAAAGCTCCAAGAAAGGAAACGGCAAAAATGACAAGCAGAAGAAAGAAGAACAGATTCATCCAGACATTGGTTGAAAGTCCGTTGAGTGCATCGGCGCCAAATGCCCAGGTTACTCCAAGCCCAAGGGAGACATAAAGCACAATGATCCAGAAAGAATACAGCAAGGCATTGGATATGCCTTTTGCCCGTGTCTTGCTTCGTTTTGTGAAAAAACTCACCGTCATGGGAATCATGGGGAACACACAGGGAGTCAGCAAGGCCGCAAATCCTCCCAAAAAGCCGAGAATAAAAATGACGTACCAGGTCTTGGCTTTCTCGGAGGATTTGCCTTCCGGCACTTTGCCCTGCTCATTGCCTTTCACGTGGGCTCCGGGAGTGTTGTCAGCGGCATATATCTTTTGCGCCGTTGCATACATCGAATCCGCATGGGCTTTCCCCATTTTCTTCATCCCCAAATTCACAATCGCTGTCGTGTCGCACGCGCAGCCCATTGTTTTTGGTATTTCCGCCTTGTTTATTTCCGGACAAATCTGTGCATCCCTGATCTCAAAAACAAAATCGATGGGCGGCGAAAAATTCACGCATTGCGATTCATTGCAGGTCATTCCATCAATAACACCTTTAACCTGAAAGGGATGATCGGTCAATGCTTTTATTTTCTGAATAAAAACAACGCTGTTTTCAAAATACCGGATGATGACCTTATCACCGAAAACCGGTTCGGCCCGTTCAATGGGTTTGGGTTCAATGGCCTTTCCTTTGAGTTTGTAATCGCTGCTTTTTACAAATGTAAATTCGGTAGGCAGGGGACCGTCAACGGTGGGTACCAGCGAATAGATGTGCCAGCCTTTGTCTGCGTCGGCTTTAAACTGAAGTTCAAACTCGCAATCCGAAATTTTCTTCACAGCATAAGACCATTTCACCGGCACATGGGGTTGTGCAAACAGAAACGAGCTTATGCTTAAAAACAGGAAAAAAATCAGAAACCGGGCTCTTCTCATGGAATCAATGGATTATTCTGAATACGAAGTGGCAGCTTTCAATTGGCAATAGGCAAATATTCTCTTTTATCCACAAGTTCTTTCATTGCAAACTGCAAATTGCCTGCTGCAAATTGATTGTTAACAAATCTACGAATTATTTATCCTTAGGGATTAGGCTGAATTTCTGCAAGATACGGGCTCTTTTGAACCACAGGTGAACCAATTCTCTGCAACCTAAGGATTCGGAGGGGAAATCGCTGACAAAAGAGAATTAAAAACCGATAAGAATTAACATTTGTTAACTATACCTGCCGAAAAGAAAAGGCTTTCGACAAGAATTAAGTGAGATCAGCAAGAAATTGAAGCAGTGAGAATAAAAAAAACAGCAATCTGTGCAGCCAAAGGTTCATTTTTTAAGCAAAAAGCCACAATCTCAATGAAGACTGCAGCATTCATTGAATAAAAAGTGACAATCTCAATTGAGACTGTGGCATTCGTTGAATAAAAAGATACAATCTCAATTGAGATTGTGACATTCGCTGAATAAAAAGACACAATCTCAATTGAGACTGTGACATTCGTTGAATAAAAAGACACAATCTCAATTGAGACTGTGGCATTCGTTGAATAAAAAGACACAATCTCAATTGAGACTGTGGCATTCATTAAATAAAAAGCGTCAATCTCAAATGAGATTGACGCTTTTTCTAAATAAATCGTGGCGATTGTTCTGTCAACAAAACATTTGCCAGATCAATGTGCCAGCCCCTCCTTAAAAATCGGGGCAAAACACAAAGGGAAAGTTTCCTTCCCCTTTTGCATTGAAATTGTGTGAACAAATTCTTAGATTTTCACTTCCTGGATGCGGTGAATGGGGATAACCATTCCGCTTTTCAGAATAATACGTTTATCGGTTGCACCCCAAATGGTGGTTTCTATTTGTTTGAGACCGGCATTGTCGTGAAAGAGGATACGCACCTTGGTATGTTCTGTATTACCCAGATAAACCGCACGATCGATTTCCCCCTGGCGTTTTGATATGGCTGAAGGATTGAACAACACATCCGGTTCAGGAAAACGCAGTTCGGAGACAACTTCCTTATCGATGAGAACAGGTTTTTCAAGTGGGTTACTCATAGCTCTCGGGTTTAAAAGGTTAAACATGTATCAATTTTAGCCGACGATTCATCCGCGGAGAAGAACTTTCTTGATTTTCCCCACCGGATGTAAAACGTCAAAAATCGAATTGGTTAGTACGATATTACAACATTTTCGAATGCGTGTCAAGCATTATTGTATTTTTTATTGCTGACAGCTTATCAACTATTCAAATTGCTTCAAACATTAACGGTTCATCCCTTAAACTTCCCTTTCCATCGAAAGAAAACAGACCCTGAAGCATTTTTTGTTATTGCAAACAGCAACAGCGGCCCGGATCCGACCTCTGAATTTTGATATGATTATTTACATGAAGAAGGGGGACAACTAACTCTTCTAATTTTCGGAACGTTTCCGCAAGATTTCTCTGACGCATTTCAAAAGCTCAGTGGCCCGCTGGGACCCGATGCGGTATATCAGTCCGTTGATGTGTGTAATTTCCACAGCTTCATTTCCGCGTGCGTAAAAACGGATTTTGCCCTTGAAGTACTGGTGATAGGAAGGATGATTGACGATGGTTTCTCTGAACCGAACTTTTTTGGCCGCAACAATTTCGGCAAAAGGAATAAATACTTTCCGGGCCCTCCAGGAACCTCCAAGAAAAATACCGCTTTTGGTAACGCGGGTATGCAAATGCAAAACAAAAATCAGGACGATTGAAAAAAACAAGACAACCAGCCCCATGAGAAAAAACAAATGCCCCGAACCTTCTATTTGCCGGGCCGGATAAGGACCGATATTGAGCGCCCCGACACTGACAGCCTTTGGATTCTCAGACCAGTAATACAGAACAAAACAAAAAATGGCGAAAATGGTTCTGCGTACAATGGAATACTTATTATAACCCAAGTATTGTTTTTCTTCAAAGAGCACCAGATCGGACATAGGCAAAGGTAAGAATTTACTGCGCGAACAGGAAAGAAGTTGGCAGTTCGCAATTGTCCATTGGCAATAAAAAATTCCGCAATATTCTTAGCAATGGATATTATGCTAAAAAGAAATTGCCTGATTTTGAATGAGTAATCCCCTTTTTCGTGAAAAACAAATTCCTTTTATTTATTTATTCTTTGCCAACTGCTCACGGTTTATTCACCCCAGGCTGATCAGAAAAACCGCTCTGGTTCCCTCCTCCACTTTAAAGCGTTCATCAATTCGGTGTTCCACCAACCAGGCAATTTCGCCCCGGCTTTCGATTACCCAGGCTTGCTCCTTGCTGGCGGCTGAAAATTTATTGTCAGAAAAATAATCGCTCAGCAGTTTCGACCCCTTCATCCCCAAAGGCTGAAAACGGTCACCCTCCCTCCATTTGCGGAGCAGCAGCGGGAAATTCAGCTTGTCTGCATCCAGACAGGCAAGGGTTGAATTGTTGGGGATAATAAAGTCTTTCCTTTCCAACACCATTCTTGTTTTGAAAGCTATGGGGCTGCTGTAGCTGGCCGATTTTTTTTCAAACAGCAGTTCAGCCTGTACTGTCATCTTCCTTTTGCGGATGGAAAGCCGATCGCGTTCAACGGATAAAGTATAATCAGAAGCGTGAAAAGTTTTTCCGGCGTGCTCTTTTTTCTTCAGGACTTCCTCCAAATTAACAATCGCTGGCTCCTTAAACCCGAATTCTTTGAGCCACTCGAAAAGGTAGAAACGCAGTGGCTGCTTATCTTCCAGATCTTTCAAAAGGAAATAGACATCCGTGCCGTCGGTATGGAGGCAGGCCTTTTTTTGCTCAAGCATAAATTTCCCGAGTACCATGCCCGCATCCGAGATGTGCTGCATTTCCTTCAAAATTGTTTTGCGTATCGACGGATTGAGCTCTTCCAGCACCGGAAGCAAAGAATGGCGAATCTTGTTGCGCAGATATTTATCGTTTGCGTTTGAACTGTCTTCGCGAAAAGAGAGCTGCTCTTTCTCTGCAAAGGCAAGGATCTCTGCCCTGCCTGCGAAAAGCAAAGGACGGATCACATTTTCGTTTTTCATCGGTATGCCCCTTAAACCGTCAATACCTGCCCCCCGGGTTAGATTTACAAAAAATGTTTCGATGGAGTCGTCGCTGTGATGCGCCGTACAAACGTATGCAAAATCATGTTGCAGGCGCAGGTCTTTGAACCAATTGTATCTCAATAAACGCGCCGCTTCCTGAATCCCATACTTGTGATGCGATGCGTACTTTTCGGTTTCGAACTTTTCGTCGTAAAACTCCACACCCAAAATTCCGGCCAGGTCCCGGACAAAGGCTTCATCCCCATCAGACTCTTTTCCGCGAAGCAAAAAATTGCAATGCGCAATCCCAAAACGAAAACCGGCGCGCTGAAAAAGATGAGCCATGACAACCGAATCCAGGCCTCCGCTAACGGCAAGCAGAATCCTTTCTTCCTCGTTGAAAAGCTTATGTTCTTTTACAAATGACAGGAAAGCTTCTAGCATGTTCAAATTTACGGATTATCCGAAAACAGTTGGCAATTGGCAGTTGGCAACTGAAAAACATCGGATCTGCAATCGGTACACTGCAATTTAATTTAATTCATTTCTTTTCATTTTCTTGTCAACTGCAAACTGCGCATTGGACACTAATGTCAACTGTCCTTGAGGGTTGCACCCAAAGCTTCCATCATCCCTTTGGCTTTGAGCAGACATTCCTCGTATTCCTGTTCGGGGTCAGATTTATCGGTAATGGCGCTGCCGACCATAAAGGAGAGATACCGCATGGAGGCATCATACAAAATGCTTCGGATCACAACACTGAAGTCAAAATCGCCATCCGCTTTTATGTAACCCAATGCGCCTGAGTATAAGCCGCGTTTACTGGTCTCGAATTTTTCGATGAGCTGCATGGCCCTGATTTTAGGTGCGCCAGTCATTGAACCCATCGGAAAAACCGCTTTCAGGATTTCGGCGAAAGAAACGCCGGGNNGTGGAGATCATCTGATGGACCTGCGCGAAAGAATAAATGCCGCAGAGTTCATCCACGTTGACACTCCCCCGTTGGGCAATACGCGACAAGTCGTTGCGCACCAGATCCACAATCATGACATTCTCTGCCAGTTCTTTTTCATTCTCACGCAATTCGTTTCTGAAACGGGCGTCTTCCAAAGGATTTTCCGATCGCTTTCCCGTGCCTTTGATGGGCTGGGAAATCAGGCGGTT
Organism: Bacteroidota bacterium; assembly: GCA_003151415.1. Taxonomy (GTDB): domain Bacteria; phylum Bacteroidota; class Bacteroidia; order Palsa-965; family Palsa-965; genus Palsa-965. The sequence goes on along the minus strand of PLXK01000060.1, from coordinate 24,131 downwards.
GCCGGTCTTTTTCAGAAAACGCTCCGGGCTTGAGGACAGAACAAATTTGTCCCCGAAACGACAAAATGCCGAAAATGGCGCGGCTGAAATTCGATTTAATTTTTCATAGACCGAAAACGGATCTATCTCGATATCTTCTGCAAAAAACTCAAGACAGAAATTCATCTCATAGATCTCGCCCTTGAGGATGGCGGACTTGATTTGTTTGACCCGTTCGATGTATTCCCTACGGCTCAACCGGGATTTCAGATGAAACGCGGCAGCTGTCTCTCCGGTTATGTATTGGGTCGGTTCCTGTCTGAACAAAGCGTCGATCTGACCTCTCTTGATCCCCGATCTGTTTTCCAAAATGTCCCGGGTCTGTTCTTTCAGGCTCAGAACCAGAGCCGGTTTAAAAAAGAAATGTTCTGGAAATTGAAGATAGTCGGCATGAGCAGAGCTGAGCAGCTCGATTCTGTTTTTGTAATCGTATGAAATGAATCCGAAACGCCAGCAATGCTCAGACAAGTCCGGAATAGGCCCCGATGCTGGCAGCGACGCTGCACTGGCTTTTCCAGGCAAAAAACCTGATTCATCCAGAGCAACCGTGCAATGGCCGTTGTCAAAACCGGATGGATCACTGCCGTTTAAAACAACGAAGTTCCGGAAGTGTTTTATGCCATGCAATACACTGTGTGTCAATCCGCTGGGAGTATAATCGAAATGTGTACGCCAGGAAGTATATGATTCTCCTGGTGCAGCAAATATACAGAATGGCTGGAATTGTTTTTTGTACGCAGGATGCCGTTTTTCAACCGCATGCAGATACCTGTGGAAGATGGAAAGCATTCCGGTCTGCAAAGAAGGGATTAAAAATTATCACTGTCCGGTATATATTCACCGAATGCCTTTTCATGGACGAAAATCAGTAAACCCACACAGAATAAGTATATCTTTGCGCGAATTTATGGCTCTCTTCGGAAATTCCAACAAAGATAAAAAGGACATGTCCTTCCTCGATCATATCGAGGTATTGCGCTGGCACCTGGTTCGCTCGGCAATCGTGGTCCTTGTCCTGGCCGTGGTCCTGTTCTGTTACAACAACATTGTGTTCGATGTGATCATTTTCGGACCCAAGCAGCCCGATTTCATCAGTTACCGGGTGCTTTGCAAAATAGGACATTTCATGCACCTTGGAAACAACATGTGCATTGGCCAGGCGCATTATGAACTCATCAATCTGGAGTTATCCGGACAATTCACCACGCATATCTGGATTTCCCTGGTCGGGGGCATTGTTCTTGCCACACCTTATCTTGTCTGGGAGCTTTGGCGCTTCATCAAACCCGCACTCAAAATGAAAGAGAAAACGGCAGCACGGGGTTTTGTGTTTTATGCTTCGCTTCTTTTTATCTGTGGTATTCTTTTCAGTTACTTCGTTATCGTTCCCATGACCGTCAGCTTCCTGGGATCCTATCAGATGAGCACCCTGGTTGAGAACCGCATATCGATGGACTCTTACATTTCGCTTGTCACTACACTGACACTGGCCATGGGTCTTGTTTTTGAATTGCCTATTCTTGTTTATTTTCTCACCAAAATCGGTTTGCTGGGCGCTAAATTCATGCGGACCTACCGCAAACACGCCATTGTTGTTATCCTGATTGTCGCCGCTTTTATCACACCCTCGCCCGACATTACTTCTCAAATGCTGGTGGCCACACCTTTATTTTTTCTTTACGAGATAAGCATTCTGGTGGCAAAACGGGCAGAGCGCCAGAAGGCCAGCTAATGCCAATGCGGGTAGATTCAGTTGATCATTTGTTCTTTTTTCAAAAGAATTCAAAAACCAAAAAGATGTCAGACTCCGTCACCGAATTCAATGCTTACCGCGAAAAGATGAATGAAAAAATTTTGGGTTCCGATAACCTGGTGCTCAAGCGCTTGTTCAATCTCGACACGAATACCTACCAGGAAGGTGCGCTTCCTGTGAAGACAAAAGAAATGCTCGGACTTGTTGCCAGCATGGTTCTGCGCTGTGATGACTGCATCCGTTACCATTTGGGCAAATGCAAGGAATGCGGACTGAGCACAGCCGAAATTTTCGAAGTGTTTGCCATTGCCAACATCGTGGGCGGAACAATTGTTATTCCACACACCCGGCGTGCGGTGGAATACTGGGAAGAGCTTGAGAAGATTCGTTGAGGCTGACTTGCCCCGGCACAAAGCGGCAAAAGCAAGCCCTGATTTTTTTATATTTGCAATTCAAATCCCGTAGCACAAATACATCCATGGTTCTTCGCGCAGATCACATTGTCAAGAAATACAAAAGCCGGACGGTCGTGAAAGGCGTTTCTTTCGAAGTGAACCAGGGAGAGATTGTCGGATTGCTTGGCCCGAACGGTGCCGGCAAAACCACATCCTTCTACATGGTTGTTGGAATGGTTAAACCCAACAGCGGGCAGATTTTCCTGGATGACAAAGACATTACCCAGGAGCCCATGTACAAACGGGCACAACTTGGCATTGGTTACCTGGCCCAGGAACCCTCCGTGTTTCGCGATCTGAGTGTGGAAGACAACATCAAGGCAATACTCGAAATGACGGCTTTGCCCAAAGCCGAACAGAAAGAAAAACTGGAAAGACTTCTGGAAGAATTCGGCTTGCAGCATATCCGAAAGAGCCTTGGCATAAGACTCTCGGGAGGTGAGCGGCGCAGAACTGAAATTGCCCGCTGCCTGGCTGTTGACCCCAAATTCATTTTGCTCGACGAACCCTTCGCCGGGGTTGACCCGATTGCTGTTGAAGATATACAGAGTGTGGTTTCCAAACTCAAGGAAAAAAATATCGGCATACTCATCACCGACCACAACGTACACGAAACATTGTCGATCACCGAAAGGGCCTATTTACTTTTCGAAGGAAGCATACTCAAAGCCGGAACAGCCGAAGAACTTGCCAATGACGAGCAGGTAAGAAGAGTGTATCTGGGAAAAAATTTCGAATTGCGGAAGTGAGTTTTATTGAGGAACGTTCTTAATCATTTGTGCGTATCCACGCGAAGGGCGGGGGCGGGCTTTCGGCACTCGTTTTTTCGCTGAAATTGCAAAGGATCTCAAAGCTTGAAATTCAACTCCAAACTTTTAAGTAGTACATCTGCAAAGAGCGAATAGCGAAAGCCTTACCCTGAGATTAAGCGAAGCGGATGCTTAAGGGGAACGTCCAAATGAAATTCATTGGCATCCAGTAAAATCCCGGTTTAGTTCTCGAAAATCTCCACCTCATAAAACTCCATGATCTGATTGCAGAGCAGTTTTGTGCAGGCCGCATCCACTTTCTTTTTGGCTTCCTCTTTAGAGGCTGCATCAATTTCAAGGGTGATGTGTTTACCGATGCGAATATTCTGAATCTCGGCCAGACCGAGATTTTTCATGCTTGCCGTGACTGCTTTTCCCTGCGGATCGAGCAGCGCCTTCAATGGCATAATATCTATTTCAGCCCTGTACTTCATTCCTGTACTTGTTTAGAAAGTTATTGATGATGGATAAAACGACATACAAAAGTATGACAATTGGGATTCCGATGTATCTGAATATTATCAACAGAACGGCTGAGATCAGCAGAAAGCTGTAACGCATTTTATTTTCAGTCCATTTAAAACTTTTAAATTTCAAGGCAAACAAAGGAAGCTCAGCAACCATCAGGTATGACATAACCAGGGTAAGAGTGATCAGGAACCAGGGGTTGAGGATGAAATTATGAAGTGAATCTCCCTCAAACATTCCGGTCAGAGCGTCACCCGATTTCCAGAGATCTCCAAAGGCGTGAAGCGGATTGGGGGTTAAAGAAGAACTTCCGGAAAGCAGTCCCGGCAGATGCAAATCAAGCATGAGCGGCAAGGAACAGACAAGGATGGCATTGGCCGGAGTGGGAATACCAATAAACGAATCTTTCTGCCGGACATCAATATTGAATTTGGCAAGCCGTATGGCCGAAAAGACTGTCAGGATAAATCCCGCAAAGGGAAGGGCAAACATCCATCCGGCACTGTCTTTCACTTCTCCATGAAAAGGCAGAATCGATACAATTTCAAAATTTGCCAGAGATTGTTTCATCACCCAAACAGACAACATCTGGTAAACAAGGACTCCCGGAACAACACCGAAAGTAACCATATCGGCAAGGGAATCGAGTTGTTTGCCCATTTCGCCGCTCACCCCGAGCATGCGTGCAGCAAATCCATCAAAGAAATCGAACACAATGGCAATGCCCACCGCATAGGCCGACCAAACCAGGTTACCCTGAAAAGCCAAAACAGTGGCCACACATCCGCAAAGCAAATTGCCACTGGTAATGATGTTGGGTATGTGTTTTTTGACTGACATGGAATTGCGAATGTAGATAAAATTCAATTAACCCGGATTTTGCATCCGCTGTTAAACAAGGGAACCCGTCTGTTTCAAGGGGTTTGATGACGCTCCTCCACCCAATCCGGGTTCTCGTAAAGGGCCATATACACTTCACCTTTTTTCAACGCTTTCAGGAGTTTCCACTCGAGACGGATTTCTTCAATCTGAGGCAGCAAATTTGTGTTGCAAACATTGGAATGCAAATAATACCTGAACTTTTTCACAGGACCGTTCAATGCATTGGCGAATTGGAATGGCTCCGCTTCCAGGTCGCTGTCTGTAAGGCTGTCGATAAGGGGAAAGCGGGTACCTATCTGACCGGGCACGAGTTTATTTTCTTTCACATACAAAATCATGTCCCGCTTCAATTGGAAAAAAGGAAGAACCTTCAGGGATGTATCCCATCCGTTGCTAAAACGCTCGGGATAAATCCAGAAGTTGCCGCTGATCAATCCAAAAGCAAGCACGAGGAACCAAATCACCGCCGGTTTCCGTTTCATCTGTTGGAAAACAAAACAAATGGCCAGGAAAAGAACAAGATAAACAGGCATAAAGTACCTGCCGCTGCTGGGGTTTGAAAGCGGTATCATAAGAGCCAAAGAAACCAGCAGGGGAATGAATAGCAGTGCAAGCAGCCGTTTGAAAACAGGGGTCATCTGACGCGAGCGGATAAGAAATAAAATGCCCCAGCCCAAAAAAACCCAACAGAAAATACGTCCCGAATCAGCCAATTTCCACCCGGTCAGGATGAATTGCTTGGCCATTCCTGACAGATCCAGAAAGCGTTCGTCTGTCGAACTCCTCAGTGGGGAGAAAAGATACCAGCCCGAATGGATCCGGTGATAAACCGCCCAAAACAATAAACAAATAACAAGCGGCACATAGCTCAGAACGGAACTGATATGGGTACGCCCTTTTTTAAATTCAAGAAAAAGATGAACAAGTACCAGGGCCCCTGTTGCAGCTACTCCTCGGATACTGCACAGCGACATGCAAACGAGAAACAAACCATAACGGATCATGTTTTTGGCAAGCAAGGCATTCAGACCGGCAAGAAAAAAGAACAGCAGAAAGGTGTCGTTGGTCATCAGCATGGATTGAGTCAGAAGACAAGGCTCCAGAAAAAGGAAGAGCATGGCAAATGGCAGGATGCGCGGCTTCAGAAATCGTTTTGCAAGGAAGTAATAAGCGTAAACAATTCCGGCAAGAAAAACGGAAATAGCCAAATGAGAAACAACAAGAGTCCTTCCCAGCAGTTTCCAGCACAGGGCCATGAAAATTCCATAAAGCGGAAAACCCCCATTGTCCAGATCATCCGGAGGAATCAGCGAAGAGAATCCATGCACAAAAAAATAATTGGCCTGTTTGGAAAAATAAGCCGTATCCCAGAAAAACGGGATGCGAAGACAGAGCATACTCAATACAGCCACGCACACCAAAGAAGCCGGAAGGACCAGTTTGTACCGCATCTATTTGATTTCGTTGTGCAATTGATTCTCAGAACCAGTGATTGGAACCGGAAGGGTTCGGAGCGAAATTAAGATTAAACGGTAAACCAGAGGTCAGAAATTTACAAATCCCGGGAACAGGGAAAAGCTGATTCTCAAAAAGAAAAGTCCGGAAAAGGGAATCAAACAGGCTGCCTTTTCCCGTCTACCGACCGTTCGGACTTTGGGGCCAGGTCAAAGCCGGTGATAAGGGTCTTGGGCCGGGACAGGCACAATATGCCCCGACAGGCAATAAGAAGCCAGAACCTTGCGTTGTAAGCTGTTGTGTTTGCATCAGCAGACCAGATAGCCAGTTTGGTATTTGCATTAATTTTCTTATTTTTATAGGCTCAACCTATGATGAAATCACGCATTTTTCTTTCTTTCTGCATACTGTGCAGTTATTTAAGCACTTTCGCCCAGACAAGTGCCCCCAAATACAGCAATGAATTCCTGGAAGTAGGGGTCGGAGCCCGTGCGCTTGGCATGGGCAATGCCCAGGTCGCCTCGGTCAATGACGTGACTTCCGGATACTGGAACCCGGCGGGACTCAATGGCATCACCACCAATTTCTCTGTCGATCTGATGCATTCCGAATATTTTGCCGGAATCGCCAAATATGATTATGCCGGTTTTGCCAAACGAATTGATTCTTCGAGCGTTTTTGCGCTGAGCATGGTACGTTTTGGCGTTGACAACATCCCGAATACAACCGAACTGATCGATGCAAACGGGAATGTGAATTACGACAACATCACCACCTTCAGCGCTGCGGATTATGCATTTTTGCTTTCTTATGCCCGGCTTTCAAAAATAAAAGGTCTTCGTTTTGGTGGAACAGTTAAAATCATTCGCCGGGTTGTCGGTGATTTTGCAGGAGCCTGGGGATTCGGCTTCGATCTGGGAGCCCAGTATGAATACAAACACTGGAAGATGGGTGCCATGCTTCGCGATGCAACCTCTACCTTCAATGCCTGGACCTTCAATCTGAACGACCAGATGAAACAAACCTTTCTGGCCACAGGCAACACCATTCCTTCCAACTCGCTTGAAGTAACACTGCCGCGCTTGTTGCTGGGCATTTCACGCAAATACGAATTCCTCAACAACCGCTTTTCCATCGCTCCCGAACTGGCACTTGACGCCACTTTCGATGGAAGAAGAAATGTGCTCATTGCCACTTCGGTAGCAAGTATTGATCCTCATTTGGGCTTTGAAGCCGGTTACAAAAACTTTATTTTCCTGCGCGGGGGAGTCAGCAACATTCAGACCGAAACCGATATTTCCGGGAATAAATTCACAAGCTTTATGCCCAGCATGGGCGTTGGAATCAAATTCAAATCCTTTACACTGGACTACGCACTGACAAATATCGGCGGACTATCTGCTGCCCTGTATTCAAATATCTTTTCGCTGAAAATCGACATCAATCACAAAACCATCTGAGTTGCGGTTTATGTCTTGCAGCAAAGCAAGGGTTGATTAGCAAAAGAATGATTGGAATAAATAACAGGTGGCGGACCGAAGCCATTTACCAGAACTGAAAAGAACCGGCTTTTTTCTGAATCCATAAATGTTTCCAAGCGTGATTAAAAAATACCTATTCACATTCCTGCTTTCTCTTCTTGCGCTCTGCGGATTCGGGCAGGGCTATGGAAATGAATGGATCAATTATTCTCAGAAATACTACCGCATACCCGTTACCCATGATGGTATTTACAGAATCGATTCCACGACCCTTGTCAATGCCGGAATTCCTCTCTCGAACATCAATCCCAAAAATTTTCAGTTGTTCGGACGCGGAAAGGAGCAATACATTTTTATTAAAGGAGAGGCCGATGGCGTATTCAATACAAACGACACCCTGGAATTTTACGGACAGGGAAATGACGGTTTCCTTGATTCCGCACTTTATGCACCCGGAGTAACCCTTCCCAATCCATACATCAGCCTGTTCAACGACACGGCGGCGTATTTTCTGACCTGGAACACATCGCTCAGCAATCACCGGATGGTGAGTACAACGGATACCAGCTTTTCGGGAATAACACCCAATGCTTTTGTTTTCAAGGAAGATGTGTGGGCAATCCGAGACAACTACTTTCAGGGAATTACAGACATCAATGGCATAACCGATGCAGAATACCTCGCCTCAGAAAGCATTGTTTGTCCAACCATTTTTTACGGAGGATCTTACGCGGCGACCATGAAAACGGCAAACGCTTATATCGGCGGACCGCCGGCACATCTGCGAAGCCGGGTAGTGACGCGATCGAATGACTTCAGCACCTATCCCGATTATGACATCCGCATTCAATATCCCGGAGGGGTTATCGACCATTTTGTTGATGGATACACCACTTTTTTACTGGACACCACTTTCTCGACCGCTACCCTGGGCGTCACCAGCCCTGTTACACTGTATAGTATCAATCCCGGAACATCGGTTTCAAGCGGGGACGCAGCGTTTGCTTTTTCGACAATCAAATACCCACACACCCGGGATCTGGAAGGGCTTTCTGAATTTAAAATGTCGGTGCCTGCACACGGTTCCCCTTCCAAATCGTATTTGAATCTTTCGAATTTCAACACGAACGGATTGTCGATGCGTTTCTATGACCTTACTTACCACCGGCGCATTCATGTCGTTTCCAAAGGAGGAAACTTTCAATTGCTGATCGGCGACAGCCTGGGCGCTGAAAAATCGTGTTACGTCACCAGCGACAACAACATCAACCACGCCATCTCCATTACACCGGTAAATGGCACAGGCAACTTTACCAACTTCAAGCAACAGTCGGGCGATTCAGCCTACCTGATTGTGACAAATGCGGCACTGATGAGTTCGGCTCAATCTTACAAGCTTTACCGGTCATCTGTTCCCGGAGGCTCGAATCATGTTGTTCTCGCCGACGTTTCAGAATTGTATGATCAGTTTGCCTATGGAATACGATTCAATCCGCTTTCCATCCGCGGATTTTGCAAATTTCTGATGCATGCCTACCCGACCAAGCCCAAATATCTGTTTATACTCGGAAAATCCATTGACCCGGTCACCCAGCGGTTCACGCCAACTTCCGAATGTTTGCTTCCCACATTCGGATACCCGCCAAGCGATGTGCTGTTTACCGCCCGCATAATCAATGCAAGCAGTCTTGCACCGGCAATTGCCACGGGCAGCCTTACAGCACACAGCAATGCAGATGTAATGACGTATCTGAATAAAGTGACCGCCTTTGAGCAAAATGCGCCGGCAAGCTGGATGAAGCAAGTCATGCATTTCGGCGGAGGGATGACAATAACAGAACAAGCGATGTTCAGAACGTATCTCGAAAGTTTCAAAAAAACGATACAGGCCGATACCAGTTTCGGGGCCAATGTCAGCACATTCTACAAAACATCGAGCACTCCCATCCAGCTGAATCTGTCTGATTCTTTAAAACGCTTCGTCGACAACGGCACAAGTATCATGACCTTCTTCGGACACGCTTCAGGAAATGGTTTCGACGAATCGATTGATGCCCCGGTGAATTACAGAAATGCACCGCGCTTTCCGCTGATTATCGGAAATGCCTGTGATGCAGGCGATATTCATTCCGCGGCGGTGAGCGTGAGTGAAAGTTTCATTATCTGTCCGGAAGGTGCGATCGGTTTTATTGCCGGAAACACCCTGGGCATAGCAGCTGAATTGTTTTCATACACCTCCGGTCTTTACAAGAGCATTGCCAAAGTCAATTACGGGAAGTCCATTGGCACACATGTACAAGCTGCCATACGATCACGGGAATTGGCTCCGGGCTTTAACCTTTTTGCCAAATCGACCGTACTTTCAATGGCCCTGCATGGCGACCCCGCTGTTGTTATTGGCCCTTCAAGACTCCCGGATTATGCAATAACCGGATCTGACCTGAGTTTCAATACGCACGCGCAACCCGATTCGGTCATAGTCAATATTGCGATGCACAACAACGGAAAATCTGTCCGGGATTCATTCTTTATACAGATGCTGCGGACATACCCCAACGGCATCGTTGAGACTTACAAAAAAATAGTTCGGGCCCCGGTCTATGTGGATACCTGCCACATCAAGGTTCCCGTTAATTTCAGCAGCGGTGTCGGGCAGAACAAATTCTCTGTGGTTTTGGATTTTACAAACAAAATGACAGAGATGACCAAGACCAATAACGCATCGGGCGATGTTACGTTGAATCTTACAGGCAGCGGACTTATACCCGTGTGGCCATACAACGATGCCATTGTTGCATACGATACCGTTACACTCAAGGCATCGGTAGCCAGTCCGCTGCTGCCTCCGGCCAACTACCGGTTCCAGATTGACACCACCGACAAGTACAACAGCCCGATGATGAAATCGGTTTTGCTTTTAAACAAATCAGGAGGCGTGGTTTCCTGGCATCCTCCGATTACATTCTCTGACAGTACGGTATATTATTGGCGGGTAAGTCCGGACTCCACCTCCGCTTCACATCCGTTTTACTGGAAAGAAAGTTCCTTTCAATACATCCAAAAGGTTCACGGCTGGGCGCAGGCCCATTTCTTTCAGTTCAAGAACGATGCTTACCAATATGTTCACTTCAACAGGGCCAGCCGCAAGTTTGTATTTGTGAATGATGTCAAGTCAATAGAAGTGAATGATGCCATTCAATATTTCGGTGGCCACGATTGGATAGACATCAATTACCTGATCAACGCGAATGACGTGGATGATTACAGCTGCATATTGCCGGGGATGAGTCTTGCCGTGCTCAATCCGATCAGCTTAATGCCCTGGAGCATAGATACCCCTTGCACCGCCAATTTTGGGCCTTATTTCTCTCCTTCCGGAAACTATGTCTGCATTTGCAACACCATACTCAATGCGTATGATTTTTCAGACACTTCCCATGCAGGCCTTTTATCCATTCAGAATTTCATAAACAGCATCCCCCATGGGTATTATGTGCTGGGCTGGACCAATGAAATTGCGAATCTGTATGACACCATCAATTCCTATCCGGGAAATCCTGGTCTCATGTCGGCTTTCCATTCTTTGGGTTTGAACCAGATACAAAATGCATCGACCCATGCTCCTTATGTTTTTATCGGGCAAAAAGGAAGGACACCCGGGCAGGCGAAAGAATTGATAGGCACCTCGGAATCGCAGAAAATAACCTTGCGCGACACCCTGACGACCAATTGGAGCAATGGATACATCGCATCCGAGGTAATCGGGCCGGCCAAATCCTGGAGTGAACTCCATTGGCGGCAAACCCATCTTGAAAAACCATCCTACGACAGCACAGTCGTTCGGGTGATTGGCATTACAAATACAGGCACACAGGTTACACTCGCAAACTTTACGCCGTCCTCGACCGATGTAAACAACCTGGCAACCTATGTGAATGCTGCAACTTATCCGTATATACGCCTAGTTGCCTATATGGCCGACGATACCAACAGAACACCTCCACAAATCAATCGCTGGCAGGTGATTTACCAGCAGGCCCCGGAAATGGCTGTGAACCCGGAAATAAATTTCAGCTTTCGCAAAGACACCGTACAGGAGGGACAGCCTGTTACCATGACCTGCGCCATTCAGAACATAAGCGATTTGCCCTTCACCGATTCGCTTTTAATCAGTTATTGGTTAATTGACAAAAACCATGTGAAGCACGACCTTGTTCTCAGCAATAACCTCAGCTATAAATTAAGAAAACCACCCTTCAATCCCGGCAACTATTTTATCGACACCGTTGTGGTCAATACCCTTGGCTATCCCGGCCTGAACAGCCTGTGGATGGAAGCAAATCCTGTTTCCAAACCGCATTCGCAGTTCGAAGAATACCATTTCAACAATCTGATACAGAAACCCTTCTTCGTTACCACCGACAAAACAAACCCGTTGATGGACGTCACCTTCGACGGCACGCATATCCTCGATGGAGATATTGTTTCTGCAAAACCCAATATTCTGATCTCATTGAAAGATGAGAACATGTATCTCGCCCTCAATGACCCGGCTGATTTCAAAATATTCATTCAATACCCAAACAGCACCATTCTGCAGCCGGTNNACCAGCGGTGCTTCCTAAAAACAGCTGCCGCCTGAATTACACACCAACCTTGCTTACCGACGGGGTTTATACGCTCGTGGTTCAGGCAAAAGACCGTTCCAACAATTCCAGCGGCAGCCTCAATTACCAGATCAATTTTGAAGTCATCAACCGTGCCACCATAACGGATGTCATGAATTATCCAAACCCGTTTTCAACCGCCACTCATTTTGTATTCACCATCACCGGATCGGAAGTTCCAACTATGTTCAGAATTCAGATTATGACCATTACAGGAAAAATGGTTCGTGAAATTGAACGGGATGAACTCGGGCCTTTGCATATCGGAAGAAATATCACGGAATACGCCTGGGATGGCCGCGATCAATTTGGCGACCGTCTTGCAAACGGTGTGTATTTCTACAGGGTGCTTACCAAAATCGGCTCGGAAAACATCGAACACACCGACAATGTCGGCACCTCCGGGATTGATCAGTATTTCAAAAAAGGATTTGGAAAGATGTATCTGATGAAATAATTTCAAACCACTCTCTTTTTTCCGCATTGCGACTTTATTTCTAAATTTATCTATCCGTATCAGATTCCATCAACCAATGAAACCCTTTCTCGTATTATTCCTGACTCTTTCTTTTCTGAGTTCCTGTGTGGTTCAGATGCCTAAATACGCGTCTGTGGATCAGGTCTTCTCACTGAAATTAGGGATGACGAAAACAGAAGTTGCCGATCTTCTCGGAGTTGGCCCCTACTCGCTTAAGGCGATGCAGGACAGCGATGTGGTTTACATTTACAAATACCGGACAAACGACCGGCGGGCACTTTCCTTGTTTGCAAAGAAAACAAACGGCATCAAGGCTACCGGAAGATTCATGGACCTTGCCATCACTTACGGAAATGATGAAAAGGTGAAAGAGATCAAATCAAAACCTTCTGACGAAGAAGTCAAGGTCAAAAACAGCGTTGACCTGAATATGCTTTTCACATTCCTTACCGTAACAGCACCTGCCGCCCTGGTTTACTTCGGGCTTCAGCACAAATAAGCACAATCTTAACCCGGTCAGATTACAGATGAGGATTAATTTCTGTTAATTTTGACCTGTGAACCTCCGCCACCCTCTTCTTCTCTCGGTTTTATCCGGGTTTCTTCTTGCCCTTTCCTGGCCCGAAACAGGAGGCGTGACATTCCTGATCTTTTTGGGTTTTGTGCCACTGCTTTATACCGAACACCTGATTGTTTCCAATCCCGAAAAGTATCGTTCGCGCCATTTGTTTTTCTATTCGTATCTCAGTTTTTTTATTTGGAACCTCATCACCACCTGGTGGGTGAAAAATGCTTCTTTGGGAGGAGCTGTTATGGCCATCGTCTTCAACGCGCTTTTCATGGCGGTCATTTTTCAACTGTATCACATCGTTCGTAAAAAAACAAAAGGGCGGCTTTCCTTTTTTATTCTGGCATCTTTCTGGATGGCCTTTGAATACCTGCATTTACGCTGGGACCTGACCTGGCCCTGGCTTATTTTGGGCAATGTGTTTGCCGAAAGCACCTGGATGATTCAATGGTATGAATTTACCGGAGTTTTTGGAGGTGATCTCTGGATCTTTGCCCTTAATTTTCTTGTGTTTTATTTTTTGTTGAACGAGATTTCCGGTAAGTCCGGCCAAATCCGAACCTACATGAAACCGGCTTTGATTCTTTTGGGCGCTCTGTCTGTCCCTGTGCTTTTCTCTTTACTTATTAAACCCCTTGGTTTGGGTGCGGGCTCGGGAGAAGAGAAGCATCCGGAGAAAAACAGGATCGTCATTGTTCAACCCAACATTGATCCCTACAACGAGAAATTCAACGGGTCCTATAGGGAGCAACTGACTAAAATGCTTGCACTGGCTGAAACAAAAATTGATTCCACGACGAACTGTGTGGTCTTTCCGGAAACGGCCCTGACCGAAAATCTCTGGGAAAATGACTTGCAAAGAACCTACGGCATTCAGGCCCTGCATCTCTTTCTCCAAAGCCATCCCAAACTCGATGTGATGATCGGCGCATCTTCCGCCTATCAATACCAGGCCGGGGAGGAACATTCCCCGACGGCAAAAAAATTTACCGATGCCAATGAATATTACGAGGACTACAATACGGCGCTTTTTCTGACCGGATCCGGAACCATTGAAAAATACCACAAGTCAAAATTTGTACCCGGGGTCGAAATGATGCCTTTTCCGGCCTTGCTCAAACCACTTGAAAAACTGGCCATCAATATGGGCGGAACATCCGGTTCATTGTGCGGGCAAACCGAGCGAACCGTTTTTGTTTCAAAAAACAATGCGCTGAAAATAGCTCCGGCAATCTGCTACGAATCTGTGTTTGGCGAATTTGTCACCCAATATATCCGCAAAGGCGCCAATGTCATTTTTATCATTACGAACGATGGTTGGTGGGGCGACACTCCCGGGTATCGCCAGCATCTGGCTTACGCGCGTCTAAGGGCCATCGAAACCCGCAGGTTTGTTGTCCGTTCGGCCAATACCGGAACCTCCTGCTTTATAGATGACCAGGGCCATGTCTTTCAGGCTACACCCTGGTGGAAACCAGAAGCCATAAAGCAAACCATTACACTCAGAAACGAACAAACCTTTTATGTAAAACATGGCGATTACCTGGCCCGGATAGCCATTGGCATTGCGGCTTGCTTCTTTCTCTATTCCTTGTACAGACGATTCCGGAGCGTATAAAAACAGTAAATTCGCGTATGGGTATTGCATCCGGGCAACCCGTCAACGATCAAAATAAAGCAATCATATGGAAAAATTCGATGTTACGGTAATAGGCTCCGGTCCAGGTGGATATGTTGCAGCCATCCGATGCGCACAATTGGGAATGAAAACAGCCATCATTGAACGCTACAGCACCCTGGGAGGCACCTGCCTGAATGTAGGCTGTATTCCCTCCAAGGCCCTTCTCGACTCATCCGAACACTACCATAGCGCCGCACACACCTTTGCCGAACACGGCATCGAGCTGAAGGATCTGAAAGTGAATCTGGGCCAGATGATAAAAAGAAAAGGCGAAGTCGTCAAACAAACCTGCGACGGAATTACTTTCCTGATGAAGAAAAACAAAATTACCGTATTCACGGGTCATGCCAGTTTTGCTAACAAGAACACGATTGACATAGCCGGTGCCAACGGAAAAAAAAGCAGCATTGAAAGTGCGAAAACCATTATCGCCACCGGATCGAAACCGAGCTCTCTTCCCGGCATTGCCATTGACAAGAAGCGAATCATCACTTCGACCGAAGCCCTGAACCTCACAGAGGTGCCCAAACACATGATCATCATCGGCGGTGGCGTAATCGGACTTGAGCTGGGTTCTGTCTATGCCAGGCTGGGCGCTAAAGTTTCCGTGATTGAATTTACGGATGGAATTATCGGAACGATGGATCGCGCCTTGGGAAAAGAATTGCAAAAAGTATTGAAAAAAGAGGGTTTCGAATTCTATCTGAAACACAAAGTAACGGGCGTTGTCAGTAATGGAAAAGAAGTTGCCGTTACGGCCGAAAATGACAAAGGAGAAAAAGTTGAATTCAAAGGCGATTATTGTCTTGTGGCCGTTGGCAGAAAACCATACACGGAGAACCTGGGCCTTGATAAAGCCGGAGTAAAAATGGACAACCGGGGCCGTATCGAAACCGATGATCATCTGCAGACGAACATATCCGGCATTTACGCAATCGGTGATGTGGTGAAAGGAGCCATGCTTGCACACAAGGCTGAAGAAGAAGGAGTCTTTGTCGCAGAAACAATGGCCGGTCAAAAACCACACATCAATTACAATCTGATTCCCGGCGTTGTTTATACCTGGCCCGAGGTGGATGCAGTGGGGTACACCGAAGAACAATTGAAAGAACAGGGAAAAAAATACAAAACGGGTTCATTCCCCTTCAAAGCCAGCGGCCGCGCAAGAGCTTCGATGGATACCGATGGTTTTGTCAAAGTTCTGGCGGATGAAACCACCGATGAAATACTTGGCGTTCATATGATCGGGCCGCGTGCTGCCGATATGATTGCCGAAGCCGTAGTGGCCATGGAGTATCGGGCCTCTGCCGAAGACATTTCCCGGATGAGTCATGCCCATCCCACGTATACAGAAGCATTGAAGGAAGCGTGTCTCGATACCACGGGAAAACGTGCATTGCACATTTAAATTTGCAATTGGCAGTTCGAAGTTGGCAAATAAGAAAACACGAAAAGCCTTTGTAAAATGTTTCAAAGGAGTCCCTTCGGGCAAACCGCACATTGCAAATTCTCAATTAACCCTTAAAGACAAGTTTTAGTGAAAACAGGAGTCCTTTTAATTAATCTCGGAACACCGGACAGCCCATCCACAAAGGATGTCCGCAAGTATCTGACCGAATTCCTCAACGATCCGCGTGTTATTGACATCAATCCGGTCGGACGTTTTCTGTTGGTCAATGGAATCATTGTTCCATTCAGGGCTCCGAAATCAGCCAAACTTTATCAGCATATCTGGACAAGTGAGGGATCGCCTTTGTTGATTTACAGTCTCAAAACAAAAAAGCTTTTGCAGGAAGCACTCGGAAAGGACTATGTGGTTGAACTCGGCATGCGTTATCAGAGTCCGCCCCTGGCAGAGGCGCTGGACAATCTTCGGAAAGCGCAGGTGGATAACATCATCCTTATTCCCATGTACCCGCAATATGCTTCTTCCAGCACGGGATCTTCGGTCGAAAAGGCCCTTGAAATCCTTGGGAAATGGGAAGTCACTCCATCTGTACGAATCATCAGCAAATTTTACGATCATCCTTTATTCCTGAAAGCTTGTATTGAAGTCGCCCAACAATATGATCTGAGTAAGTACGACCATTATATTTTCAGTTATCACGGGTTACCCGAGCGCCATATACGGAAAGGATCGGAACATTACGGCGGAGGCACCTGCAACATGGGATCGTGCTGCGATGCCATTGGCGAAAACAACGCCTATTGCTACCGTGCGGCCTGCTTTGCAACAACCCGGGCTCTTGTAAAGGGATTGGGTATTCCCGAAGGCAAATACACAAGCACGTTCCAGTCGCGTCTGAATGACAAGTGGATCAAACCTTATTCCGATGCCGTGATCACGGAAAAAGCACAGCAGGGAGTGAAACGCATGCTGGTGTTCTCGCCTGCCTTTGTGGCCGATTGCCTGGAAACAATTTACGAAATAGGAACCGAATACGATGAGCTATTCAGGAAGCATGGAGGAGAAAAGATTGAATTGGTCCGCAGCCTGAATGATCATCCTTCCTGGATTGCGGCTTTGAAAGAAATGGCCACAGGAACGGTATAGAAGGGGATCAGTAAATGATGATCTTCTGACGGAAAATGGCATTGTCTGAAGTTGCCACAACAAGATAGACGCCAGGCGAGAGCTTGTTTGAAGGATCGATTGCCTGAAGCAGATTGTTGGAAGAACCGGTAAGAACAACTTTTGAATAGGTCATTTGCCCGGTCTCATTATAAACAACAACAAGAATTTCTTTGTTTGCAATTTCTCCGCTGAGCGTTACGAAAAATTCGTCACCCTGAGAAGGATTTGGAAACACATTGAACGTATACACTTTGTTGTTGTCAATGGGCATGGGTTTGAACGAGGTGATTTTGCCATTGAAATCTGTCTGCGATAAGCGATAGTAGGATACACCGGGAAGCGGTTTCATATCTTTCATGGAATACGACAATTTCTGTGTGCTGTTTCCGGCACCTTTCACTTTCCCGACAAACTCATACGATGAACCATCGGTGGTGCGTTCGATGGTAAAATAATCGTTATTTGTTTCCGTAGCCGTTGTCCAGCTCAGGTCTGTTTGTACCTCCTTGTTCAAAACCGCGCTAAACCGCAAGAGCTCAATTGGCAAAGGGTTGGCCGCTGTCACCAGGGTCCAGGGCGAGAATGTACTCACACCCGTAGCCATCACAGTGCCGACACCAGCTGTGACACCGGGTGCCGCGCCGGGATAAACTCCTCCGTCGCATGTTCCGCAAGTTCCATTGCCCCAGTTATCGGAGGCTTTGTCGTAGCGCTCGGCAGCCAGTGAGCCACCGGCTCCGCCTGCACAGGAGGCAATCGTTTGATTTTCCGACCCCAGATAACTGAATGTCAGATCCGCAGTTGGCAGAACACCGCCGACTGTAATTTCCCAATATCTGTTCACCTGCAGAGCCGAATTGTTCGTCACCCAGGGATCGCAACCGGCAAGATTATTCGCACTGCCCGTAGTAGAAATAACTGTTTGCCCGGCCATGGATGGATAAGGCAGGTTTGTTCCGTTTCCGGATTCGTATGTAGCTAAGGTCACTGTTGTCGCAGCACTGCCGGCAGCTGTAATGTGGAAGGTAAAAGGAATGTATGAACCGCTATAGCCAAAAGGAAATATATAACTGACCGGCGCAGCCAGGTTGGCCACATTCCATTGAAGCGCTGAACTCATATTGCCGGTAACCTGATCCTCACTAATGATGTATGCCGTTGCGGAACCGCCAGTAATTGCCGTAGTTGCAGAACTTTGAACAGTAAGTGTGAATGTATTGAGAACGTAGGCGCCTGTATTGAGTGTCAATACTCCGGAAACCTGGGTCGCGATATTTTGCGTTACGCCAATTGGCATGACCGCTGTGTTTGCGATGATCAGATTGTTGAAAGTCGTGGATGTTCCTCCGTTGATTGTCTGGGCAGCGTTGCCATTGAATGTCACACCGAAAGCACCCGCAGTAAATGCGGTACCCTTATTGGTCCAGTTTCCGGAGACATTGAAGTTACCCGCAGCGACAACTGTTTTAGCGGCATTGATTTGAATGTTTCCAAAAGTAAGTGTCGTCGTGCTCGGTGTAATTGTCGCATTGGCGGTAAAAATAGAATTACTGCCCGAGTTAAAAGTCAGTGAACCAGCATGGGCGCAAGTGAGGTTTCCATTGAAATTCAGCGTAGCGCCCGAAACGGTTGTAAAGACAGGAGCATTGGTATAGTCGCAGGTGAAAGCAGGAGCAGCATTAAAATTGATGATGCCGGTGGCACCTGTCACTGCCAGGGTTCCGCTGGCTCCGGCAACTGTACCGAGAGTGAACAGACTTGTAAAATTCAGTGTTCCCGTTGTTACGTTTAGCAATTGCCCGGCAGCTGCAGTGTTGGCCGCATCAAAATTAACCGTACCGGTTACTGTCAACGTTCCGGTGGTCACACTTGTTTGTGCGACATGTGCAGCTACGGTTCCGACATACACCAGGTTGGTGCCGACAGTTGCCGTGCCTGCATTGATGTTCCAGGAGGAAGTGGCTGCCGAACCGGGTTGATTGATGGTTACCGTGGAAGTTGTGGTCAGGTTTATTCCGGCGGCGTTATGTGTAAATGTGACAGCACCGGCAAGCGCATTGAAAACAAGAGTATGGGCAGTGGCCGAAGTCATCAGGGTTTCGCCACCAAGGCCATTTAAAATCATGTCATAAAAGGTCGTGGCTGTCGTACCCGAAATTTGTTGCGCTGCAGCGCCGTTAAAAGTAACGGCAAACAATCCCGGGGTGAAAGCAGTTCCGTTATTGATCCAGTTGCCGGCCACATTGAAATTGCCGGCAGCGGTTACTGTTTTTGCCGCATTGATTTGAATGTTTCCAAACGAAAGCGCTGTTGTACTTGGAGTAACGGTACCGCTTGCCACAAAAATGGAATTGCTGCCTGGATTAAAAGTCAGGGCCCCGCCATTGGCGCAGGTCAGATTTCCCTTGAAATTCAGCGTTGCGCCCGAAACGGTTGTAAAGACAGGAGCATTGGTATAGTCGCAGGTGAAAGCCGGAGAAGCATTGAAATTGATGATTCCGGTAGCACCCGTTACTGCAAGGGTTCCACTGGCACCGGCAACCGTTCCGAGCGTGAAGAGACTTGTGAAATTCATAACCCCGGTTGTCACGTTCAAAAGTTGGCCGGCAGCTGCGGTGTTGGCCGCATCAAAATTAACCGTACCGGTTACCGTCAGTGTTCCGGTAGTTACACTGGTCTGGGCTATATTGGTTGCAGAAGTACCCACATAGACCAGGTTTGTACCGACCGTTGCCGTGCCTGCATTGATGTTCCAGGAGGAAGTGGCTGCCGAACCGGGTTGATTGATGGTTACCGTGGAAGTTGTGGTCAGGTTTATTCCGGCGGCGTTATGTGTAAATGTGACGGCGCCGGCAAGCACATTGAAAACAAGAGTATGCGCCGTGGCCGAAGTCATCAGGGTTTCGCCACCAAGGCCATTTAAAATCATGTCATAAAAGGTCGTGGCTGTAGTACCCGAAATTTGCTGCGCTGCAGCGCCGTTAAAAGTAACGGCAAATAATCCCGGGGTGAAAGCCGTTCCGTTATTGATCCAGTTGCCGGCCACATTGAAATTGCCGGCAGCGGTTACTGTTTTTGCCGCATTGATTTGAATGTTTCCAAACGAAAGCGCTGTTGTACTTGGAGTAACGGTACCGCTTGCCACAAAAATGGAATTGCTGCCTGGATTAAAAGTCAGGGCCCCGCCATTGGCGCAGGTCAGATTTCCCTTGAAATTCAGCGTTGCGCCCGAAACGGTTGTAAAGACAGGAGCATTGGTATAATCACATGTGAAAGCAGGAGAAGCGTTGAAATTGATGATGCCGGTGGCCCCGGTCACAGCAATGGTTCCGCATGTACCGCCCACTGTTCCGAGTGTATACAAACTAGAGAAGGTAAGTGATCCTGTCGTCACATTGATTAGCTGACTGGCAGCAGTGACATTCGTTGCAGCAAAATTTGCCGTACCGGTAACCGTGAGGGCTCCCGAAGTTACGCTGACTTGTGCAATGTTCGTGGGAGAAGCACCTACATACACCAGATTTCCGCCTACCGTAGCTGTCCCGGTATTGATGTTCCAGGAATTCGTTACTGCAGCAATTGGCTGATTGATGGTTACATCCGAAACAGTCGTAAGAGTTGCCGTTGCGACCGTCTGGTTCAGAACAACCGGCGTGGCATTGGCATTGAATGTTACCGTATGGGCCGTTGCAGGGGTTAATAAGTTTACAGCTCCGGTACCTTCCAAAACAACATCATAAAACGGACAGGTTACTGTACCTGTTATATTCTGAGCAACGGTCCCATTAAACAAGACCTGACTGTTTGAAGGAGTGAAAGTTCCGGCATCAGAAAATGCATTGCCTGCTGCATCAGCGCCCATAAGAATCATATGACCATTCACGGCCCCCGCATTGTAAGCCACCATGTTAAATGTTGTGCTGGCCAATAAGGTAAGGCTTAGAAACTGGAAATCGGAAGAACCCTTAATCATCTCGCAGGATTCGGCTATACCCGTTCCATTAACCACAATGTTCGGATAATTGTTCGTTGGCCAGCCAACAAATGTAAAAATATTGCCACCAACTTTGGAGTTAATATCACCAAATTGAACCGTGCCACCCGAAACATTGTAATTGGCCGACCCCATCGCTCCGACATTCGGTCCACCCATATCCAGATCCACCACGTTGTTACTTGAGTTTTCCATGATGATGGTACCGCCTGACATAATTGTTTTCCCTCCCGCTACATTGCTGAGACCAAATGTTTCACCGGAAGTTGGATTGTTGCGGTTCGGGGTATTCAATGTGATTGTTCCTCCATTCATATTAAAAATAACAGCGTTTGTTCCGACGGGTACATAAGCAGCCACGGGCAAGGTGCTGTCGTTGAAGGCGCCCGCTATTGTGAGTATGCTGTTAGCAACGACGTCTAATTCAGGTACCCCTCCATTATCATGGTAAATCAAATCGGCCATTGCGGTGGTACTGACAAAAACGGTTCCCCCATTCATATTCAGTTTTCCACACAATGTCGTGTGGCCACCATTAGACAAGGTCATCGTTGTCCCTGCATCCGATTCGATGACGACATTGAATGGAATGGTCAGATTCACTGTTCCGGAAGTGACGAAATTGGTCAATGCTGTTGCTCCTGTGGCTCCGTTATCCAATTTAAATGTGCCTGTATTCAGAAGAAAACCAGCGTTTGAAGTATTCAGACCCTTAATGAAATCATCGGACTGGATGTCTACTAAAGTAGCTTTGGTACTTTTGTTCAAACCTATAGTATAAATATTTGAAAAACTTCCACCACCGCTGCTTGTTACAGTTGAAGTAGAAGCGCCTACAAAAGAAAGTTTTGTGGAGGAGGCTGCATTGAAGCCCAATGAAAAAGCGGCAGCGGCCCCGGTTTGAGTTAAATTTCCAGTCAAATTAAGGGCCCCCTTAAGAGCGGTATTGCCATTGCCATATGACACTGTTCCATTGGTATTGACAAGATCTCCGGTGATATTGAGTGTGCCTATAAAATTTTTTGGAAAGGAAAGTGTGCCGCCGGAAATGGTAAGCGTTCCAGTTACAGTAAGATCAACAGCTACAGTAGCGAATGTGAGAGTGCCTATGATGGTCAGATTGTGACAGGTCATTCCTGCAGCATTAACAGTTACCGTTTGACCGGCACAGATAGTAATATCGTCAGCAGCAGTAGGCACAGCACCACCAAGAGGCAGAGCGCAAGACACCGTTTTCCACGTTCCGGCAACATTCCAGTTTCCCCCGGCAGGAGTAAAGTAAGGGCCCGCAGCATTTCCTTCCTTCATTCCAAGGAACAAAAAGAGCAGACAAAATAAAAATGAAACCCTGTAAATTCTTCCCATATCCTGAATCTGCTAAAAAACGTATTCGATCATTAATTAAACGACATCATTCATGCAAGAGCTCACCGCTGCCAATCACAAAATACTCAAGAACATAGACCAAAAAATACTTAATGCTGAAGATCGATAAAATGTATAATCTGTATAGAGTGTCTGGTTGGGCTGCTAAGTTACTCAAACTCTGAAGCTTTTTCAAAAATATCGCACATCTTTCCCACTGAGATTTGAACAATCCCCATTAACTAACGTTGTTCTTTGTACGGCAAAAAAAAAGAACTGTTTCAGTAATATACTTTTTTTTTCATCGCTGCCGGTATATTTCTGATAATCATTCAGTTATACGAAATATGCCATTTTCAGAATTCCCTAAACCTTGTCAAAACGACGAATCAAATGGAGGCACCGCCGAACTCCTTTTAACTTTAGATGAACCCTGGTATGGATAATTTATATACTATATAGTACTATTTTATATAATTGATTTCCATTCCTCAGGTATGGTCAAAACCATCAAAAAGCGGAAAATGAATTTAAAGCAGGCCTTCGCGCAGCAGATCGTGCATGTGAATAAATCCGGCGTATTGTTCATGCTCAGTAACGATAAGCTGGGTAATCTTATGGTCTTCCATTAGCTGGACCGCAATAACGGCCAGTTCAGAGCCGTCTATGTATTTCGGGTTCAGACTCATAATATCCCGTGCCTTGAGCCCCTCGATGTTTATTGATTTTTCGAGCATTCTCCTCAAATCGCCATCGGTAATTACTCCGATCAGCTTCCCTGAGTTAAGTACTGCGGTGGCACCCAAACACTTGGAAGAGATTTCCAGGATAACTTTGCGGATGTCATCTTCAGGACCCACCTGTGGTTTCTGATTTTGGATGCTTATATCTGAAACTTTGAGATACAGTTTTTTACCGAGTGATCCGCCGGGATGGTATTTGGCAAAATCCGAGCCTGAAAAATCCCGGCAATGTAAAAGACAAACAGCCAGAGCGTCACCCATGGCCNNCAATTGAGCGGTGGTGCTGGAAGTTGGTGCCAGGTTATTCGGACAAGCCTCCCGCTCTACCGTTGTGTCAAGTATCAGGTGAGCCTGTCTGGCCAGGTATGAATCCAGATTTCCAACCAGGGCAATGAGTTTATTCCCTCCTTTTTTGAGCAAGGGCACCAAGGCCTTGATTTCAGCTGTATTGCCGCTTTTCGAAATGCAAATAATGGTATCGTTGATTTGAATGGTTCCCAAATCGCCATGGATGGCATCGGCGGCATGCATAAATACGGCAGGGGTGCCTGTTGAATTGAGCGTGGCAACAATTTTCGAGGCGATGATGGCGCTTTTCCCAATGCCCGTAACAACGACACGACCTTGTGAAACCAAAATGTGGTTTACGCAGGCCACAAAAACATCGCCAATCAAAACGGCCAGTTTTTTAACAGCTTCAGCCTCCAAAAGCAAAGTA
>PLXK01000015.1 GCA_003151415.1 Bacteroidota bacterium | reverse complement strand
TCATTACCATTTGCAGTGATGTGGTTCCGGACGCATTGAATTCAATTATGAAGTACAAAGAGGAGGATGCCGAATTCGAGATGCTCAAAGAAGATATCCCCAATCAGCACTAAAACAGAGCAATTTCTGTAAATCAGACTTCCAGACAAGTGCACCTGCAAAATATGCAGGTGTTTTTGTATCCCCACTTTTTTCGGTAGAAAGACGTATTTATTTACCCGGAATTTGCAATAATTTTGGATATATAAAAAAGGAGGTAAATTGTGAATTGTATTCTGGTCGATGATGATGTCATGTCATCCAATGTAATGACACATTTGATGAAAAGTGTCGGGTATTTAAACCTGCTGAAGGTATGTCATGATCCTTTTGAAGCGATTGAGATTTTGAAAAACGAGGAGATTGATTTGCTTTTTCTGGATGTTGAAATGCCGCAGATGAATGGTATGGAACTGATTAAGACCCTCACCGCCCGTCCATTGGTTATTCTTACCACCTCGCATCCCGAATATGCAATTGAAGCTTTTGAATACAATATCGTTGATTATCTGCTTAAGCCCGTTGAGTTGCCTCGCTTTATCAAAGCGGTAACCAAGGCCAAAGAAATATTCGATCATGCTCACGACAAGTTGGATTCTTTTTTTCAGGATTTCATTTTTATCCGGAAAAATTCTGTCCTGAACAAAGTGCATACACACGATATTCTCTGGATTGAAGCCCTTGGGGATTATGTAACCATCCATACGGCTGAAAAAAACTATACCCTGCACCTTACATTAAAAGCCCTGGAAAGAAGGCTTCCGCCGGATCGATTCATCCGGGTACATCGTTCTTTTATTATACAACTGGAACACATCAATACAATTGACGATTCGGTAATCTCCATTCAAAACAAACCTATTCCCGTAGGAGCTCTGTACCGCGAAAATTTCATGAAGCGCCTGAACATGTTATATTGAATGTCATTAACCGTATTGATACCCTGAAACCCTCCGTGCAAGGGCTTTAATCGTGTACCCTGATTTTGCGTCTCTCTTAGAGCCTTTGTTTTGCCGGTTTACCTTTGTCTGAAGCCCTCTCAACGAATTTCAGAATAACCGAATACAATCAGCCTTTCCTTTGCATAGGAAATGAGCAGGGGCGGGTTTTTTAAGTTTTTTGATCTTGCCAGTTGTAAGCAGGCGTTTGGCTTTGAATCTATCCGCTTCAACGAAATTAAATGCCAGAGGGAATGCATTAAGCGTAAAATTGACAGTAAGTTCTGAATGAGATTGTCTTCAGAAACTTGAGAATAACCGGTATTTGCCATTACTGAAAACCGGAAAGTTAATGCCAATGAATTTTCACCTTCTTGCCGGAATTTAAATAGTGGGATGTCGTTCTTTAGTTTGCTGAATACCCAGAATCATGTCTTTACGTGGAATCTGAGACAATTCAAAACGACAGAAAGCTTTATCGGTATCGGCATTTGAAGGATTTTGAACCAATAGCGTGGTTGCAGAAAGCATAGGCTAATAACTTGAATTATGGAACATCGCATTGCAGGAACGGGCCATCACAAGCATAAGCTGATCTTTATCGTTGAAGATAATGAGATGTATTCCTTTATGTTGGATTATATGTTATCGAACGAGCACAGATTGCGCTGTATGCGGTTTTCGAAAGGCGAAGAATGTATCGAAAATCTGAATCTGGAACCGGATATGATTATTCTGGATTATATGCTTCCGGGGATAAGCGGGCTGGAAACTTTAAAGAAGATCAAGACCATAAGTCCGGCTGTTCCTGTAATTGTGCTCACCGGACATTACGATTCTGAATCCGCCAAGGAGTTTTTGAAGGAAGGTGTGTTTGATTATATGCTCAAAGAAGAACAGGATTCTGTAACCCGTGTAAAGAGTGTAGTGGAGGATGTCCTGGAAAAGTCGGTTCTTGAAAATCTGGAAAGGGAAGAGAAGTTGGCCTCGAAAAGATTTCGTAACCTAAGTCTGGGTATTCTGGGTGCATTGGCACTCATTGCAGGATTGGTCTTGCTCGTTATGCGTTAATCGCTTATTAATAGCTGCAACATGGAAACAGCAAGTGAAGTATTGATTTTTATCGTGGATGACGATGCTTTCTTCAGCAAGGCGCTTGAAGGCTATCTGCTGAATGAAATAACCGGCTTGAGAATACAAATTTTTCCCAACGGTGAGGCTTGCCTGCACGAGATGCATCAGAACCCGGACCTGATCCTTTTGGATTACAAATTGAATTCTGAATTTCCGTACGCCTGGGATGGTTTGCAGGTGCTTAAGAAAATTAGTCAGGTGGATCCGGGTACCCCCGTTGTCATTCTGTCAGGAGGTGATAATCTTGAAATTGCCATGGACTGTATCAATACGGGTGCAATCGAATATGTCATCAAAAATGAACAGGCTTTTGAAAAAGTCAAGAAAGTGATTCTGGATATCAAAGATGAAATGGTGGATGATGCTGCGGTGGAAAAAGTGTCTTCGAAAAACACGCCTCAGATAATCGGGCTTGTGATTCTTATTATTTTCATTATTATTTTGCTTTTTAAACTTTAAACCGAAGACAAAATTTAAAAACGACGGCCATCCGGTGCATTCACAAAGGCATTGTACGCTTTCGGTTGTGGGAGAAGGATCCCGGTGGATTTGAACATTTGCAGGATTCTGAAGTTTGCTTTGGACTGTTTTTTTTAAATTCTGAACAGTATTTTTTGATTCGAAAATTTCCCGCAAAATGCTTTCGGGGATTAATGAAATTCAATATTGGGATAAAATATTTATTTATAGTAATATGTTGTAAAACCTGATCACATGAAAATTCTGGTTGTAGACGATGATCCGATGATCCTGGAGGCTATTTCACACTGTTTAAGAGCAAATGGAATAGAAGTGCTTACCGCAAAAGATGGGTTTGAAGCCATCAAAATAGCTCAGGACGGGAACCTGGATCTGATCATCTGTGATATTATGATGCCCGAAATGTCGGGACTAAGCTTGCTTTGTTTATTGAAACAATTTTATTTCAATAAGATCCCTGTTATTATTATTTCATCGCTGGACAAGGCCGAGGTAATTCTTTCTTCACTTGGATTAGGAGCAGAAGATTTTATTTCCAAGCCCATAGATTTCAGCCGGCTTTCTTCCCGGGTGAGGAGCTATGTCAATTAACGGTTTTTAACGATTTATTCAGCACCATTCATTTGTGATGGAAAGTAAATTGGACATATTGCTGATTGAGGACAATGACGGGGATGTCGGTTTGTTCAATATTTCCTTGAAAGAAGCATTCTCCGGCGGATACATTGTGTCTAGGGCTGCCGATCTGCATCAGGGATTGGAATTGCTTGACAAGCATCCCTTTGATATTGTTGTCCTGGATCTGAGCCTGCCCGATAGTTTTGGACTTGACGGCTTTAAAACCCTGCACGCAAAATATCCCGAAATTCCTGTCATTGTTCTTACGGGGCTGGACAGCGAATCGACGGGCATAAACGCCGTGAAAATGGGGGCTCAGGATTTTCTCATAAAAGAAAAATTCAAAAGCAATACACTCAAACGTTCGCTCAATTACAGCATCGAACGAAATAAATTACTCATAGAAGCAGCTGAGAATGCCCGGAAACTCGAAGAACGGACAATTGATCTTGTTCGTGAAAAACAAAAACTCTCTGAAGCTCAAAAACTGGCCCACATTGGAAGCTGGGAGCTTGACCTGAATGAAAATACGGTGGCCTTATCGGAGGAACTTCAGCGGATATTGGGTGTTCCCCCTGAAAAAGCGCTCATTTCTTATGACGAGTTTATTGCTTTTGTTCATCCTGTGGAAAAGCAGTTTTTAAAAATTTCCATCGACAATTCCCGAAAATCCCTCAATCCATTCAGTCTCTACAACCGCATTATCAGGCCCGACGGTTCTGTCAGAAAACTTCATACGCGCGGCGAACCGCTTTCTGATAAGCAAGGCAAAGTGGTAAAAATGATGGGAACCGGACAGGATGTGACAGAACGTTTCCATGAAGAAGAACTTGAAAAACTGGCTTCGGCTGCCACCAAATCCTATAATTCAGTGATCATACGCGACCGCAACGGAAAAATTGAATGGGTGAATGATGGATTTACAAAACTGAGCGGATATGAAATTGAAGAAGTCCGGAATACCTTGGGAGAGATTCTTAAAAACGGCAATCATCCGGATATACTCAATCAAAAGGTTTACTATGAACGATTGTTTCATGAAAAAATGCCCCTTTCATTCGAAAGCCTGAACTATAGCAAAAACGGGCAAAAGTATTGGGCCATTACCACACTTAGTCCTGTTCTTGGAAATGACGGTGAACTCGAACGGATCATATCCATAGATACCGATATTACCGACCGCAAGCAAATGGAAGAGGATCTTGTGCTTGCCAACAAAATTTCCGAACATTCGCTCAGAAAAGGGAATAAGGCCCTCAGCGAGCTGACCATTGCCAAGAAGCAGCTGGAAGAATCAATGAAGGTGAAAGAGCAATTTCTTGCCAATATGAGCCACGAGATCCGGACGCCGATGAATGCCATAGTCGGCTTCACAAACCTGCTGCAAAAAACCAAGGTTACGCCCGATCAAAGCCAATTTATCGAAGCCATAAAAACCTCCGGCGAAAATCTTCTTGTGATCATTAACGATATTCTTGATTTTTCAAAAATAGAATCCGGTCGGATTACTTTCGAACAGATTCCATTGCGTCTGAGCACAATAATTGCCTCTCTGAGTGAGATGATGCTGCCCAAATCGATGGAAAAAAATATCCGGCTTTCAACACGGATTGATAAAAAAATTCCCGATAACCTTATCGGCGACCCTACCCGGCTGAGTCAGATTCTTCTCAATCTGGCGGGTAATGCGGTGAAGTTTACTGAAAAAGGGGAGATTCGGATTACAGTAGATCTCTTGGAAGAATCGAAAGAGGCCGTGAATCTTAAATTTGCCGTTTCTGATACCGGCATCGGGATTCCTCAAAGCAAATTGAATTCGATTTTCGAAGGCTTCACTCAGGCGACAAATGAAACGACCCGCAAGTTCGGCGGAACAGGACTCGGATTGTCCATAGTCAAACAGCTTGTCGAATTGCAAGGTGGGTCTGTTTTTGTAGAAAGTAAATTGGGTGAAGGCTCTACCTTTTTTTTTCTTCTCTCTCTGCGGAAAAACCTTTCGCCCTACAGAAATGAAAACGGGAAACCGAATGATGAAACAATCGATTCTGAGGCGCTCAACGGGGTCAATCTGCTGTTGGTGGAAGACAATTACCTGAATCAGGTTCTTGCAAAAAAGGTGCTGACCGACTGGCAACTGAAAGTGGAGGTCGCCGAAAACGGTCTGGTAGCTATTGAAAAACTTGAAAAAAATGATTTTGATCTGGTGCTCATGGATATCCAGCTTCCTGAAATGGATGGCTATGAAGCAACGCGACATATCCGAAAAAAAATGAAAAGACCCAAGTCGAATGTTCCGATCATTGCCATGACTGCCCATGCAATTTCCGGAGAAGCTGAAAAATGTTTCGAAGCCGGTATGGACGATTACGTGTCAAAACCTTTCGATCCCAAGGATTTGTTTTTGAAGATGGCTACCGTGCTGAAAAAGAAACAGGTCTTTCCTACTCCAATTACACAAGAAACCACAAAAGAAAAAAAAGATATGGACATACAGAAATATACAGACCTTGATTATCTGAAACAACTTTCCAATGGAAGCAATGAGTTCGTGCTGCAGATGATCAATCTCTTCAAGGAACAGACCCCTGTTGCACTTGCCGCTATTGAAAAAGCATTTGAAGCAAAAGACTGGAAGGCTTTGCGGGCTACGGTTCACAAAATAAAACCATCCTTTGGATTTATGGGAATTTCAAATCTGAAAGCCCTGATTCTTTCTCTGGAAGAGAATGCTGAAAAAGGAATAAACGAAGAAGAGATGAAAACCCAGATCGCAGAGTTAAGAAAAGTGTGTGAAACAGCTTTGCTTGAGCTTGAGGAAGAAATTAAAGTCATTACATGAATGAAAGACGAGCCGGTGAAATAAAAAAACCTGAACAGATGCGAATCTGATTCAGGTTTTTATTTTTTCAAAAAGTTTTAGTTTCCGAATTCCGAAATAAACTTGATGCGCATCAGGCGGATTTCTTCTTCTGTATATTCGTTTTCGCCCAATTCTTTTGAAGCGACAAGTACGGAGTCAGATTCGGATTCCCGGAAATAATCATACACTTCCGATTGTTTCTCTTCGTCCAGCACCTGGTCAATATAGTAAGCAATATTGACACGTGTTCCGGAGGCAACAATGGTTTCGAGTTCGGTAATCATATCATTCATGGAAAGGCCTTTTGCACCCGCAACATCCTCCAGATTCAGCTTGCGGTCTATGCTTTGAATGATATGCACTTTCAATCCGGATTTGTTCACCACCGATTTGACCACCATATCCATGGGCCGGTCAATCTCATTCTCTTCCACATATTTCGCGATCAGGTCTGCGAAAGGCTTGCCGAATTTCTGGGCCTTGCCCGGACCAACACCGGTGATATGAGTCAGCTCTTCAATATTTACAGGATACTGAATGGCCATTTCTTCGATCGATACTTCTGAAAAAATAACGTATGGAGGAAGATTTTTAACTTTTGCCGTTTTCTTCACCAGATCTTTCAGCATGGAAAAGAGCATCTCGTCTGCACCCGATCCTTTCTGTCCGCCGCCGGAAGCAATTTCATCATCATCGGCATCCGCTCCTTCATAATCATGATCGCGGGTGATCAGAATGGAATAAGGTTTCTTTAAAAATTCCTTGCCCTCTTTTGTCAGTTTGAGCAGTCCGTAACTCTCGATGTCTTTTGTCAGGAATCCATTGATTACCGTATGGCGGACAACGGCATTCCAGTATTTTTCGTCTTTGTCTTCTTCAAGGCCTTTTCCGAAAATATCCAGTTCGTTGTGTTTGTATGCTTTTACGGTTGCCGTTAAAGTAGCCATGAGCACATTGATCACGTCTTTTGCTTTGAACTTTTCTTTCATCTCCAGAATGGCTTCCAGGACAAGTTCAATTTCTTCTTTTCCTTCGAACTTGGTTTTGGGATGAAGGCAATTGTCGCAACTGTTGCAGTTCTCTTCCGAATATCCTTCGCCGAAGTAATGCAGCAAAACCTTGCGGCGGCACACCGATGTTTCGGCGTAGGCTACCGTTTCAAGCAGGAGCTGTTTTCCGATTTCCTGTTCAGCAACAGGTTTGCCCTTCATGAATTTTTCAAGTTTCTGGATGTCGTCGTAAGAATAAAAAGTCAGGCAATTGCCTTCTCCGCCGTCTCTTCCCGAGCGGCCTGTTTCCTGGTAATAACCTTCCAACGATTTGGGGATATCGTGGTGAATGACAAAGCGAACGTCCGGTTTGTCAATCCCCATTCCAAAAGCGATAGTGGCAACGATTACATCAATATCTTCCATGAGAAACTGATCCTGGGTCTGCGCCCGGGTTGTGGCGTCAAGTCCGGCATGATAGGGTTTTGCCTTAATGCCATTGACCTGCAGGGTCTCGGCGAGCTCTTCCACTTTCTTTCGGCTCAGACAATAAATGATGCCCGACTTGCCGTCATTTTTCTTTACATATTTAATAATCTCTTTGGCGACGTTTACTTTGGGACGTATTTCGTAATAGAGATTGGGCCTGTTGAAGGATGATTTAAATACATTGGCAGCCTGCATGCCCAGGTTTTTCAAAATATCCTGCTGAACTTTGGGTGTGGCCGTTGCTGTGAGGGCGATGACCGGAACTTTGCCAATTTCTTCAAAAATTGCGCGCAGGCGTCTGTATTCCGGACGGAAATCATGACCCCATTCAGAAATACAATGCGCTTCATCAATAGCAAAAAAAGATATCTGGATATCCCGCAGGAAGGTAACATTGTCTTCCTTGTTCAGGGATTCGGGTGCAACATAAAGCAATTTGGTTTTTCCAGACTTGATGTCTGTTTTTACTTTCAGGATCTCAGCTTTGGAAAGGGATGAATTCAAAAAATGAGCGATTCCGTCTTCAGAACCGTAATTGCGGATGGCATCCACCTGATTCTTCATCAGGGCGATAAGCGGAGAAACGATAATGGCGGTGCCTTCGCTGATGAGTGCAGGTAACTGATAACAAAGTGACTTGCCCCCGCCTGTAGGCATAATCACAAAGGTGTCTTTGCCGTCAAGCACGCTGGTGATGATTTCTTCCTGTTCGCCCTTGAATTTGTTGAAACCGAAATACTTCTGGAGCGCGTCGCTCAGGGAAATTGATT
>PLXK01000239.1 GCA_003151415.1 Bacteroidota bacterium | reverse complement strand
AAGCGCCGCATCATGCTTGGCACTTTTGTACTGAGTGCCGGTTATTACGATGCCTATTATGCCAAGGGCCAAAAAGTGCGGCGTCTCATTCAGGGGAAAACAAACGCTATTTTTGAAAATTACGAGTTTATCCTTCTTCCCACCACTCCCGGTCCCGCTTTTGAGATCGGAGCCAATTCAACCGATCCCATCAAAATGTATCTGGAGGATATTTTCACGGTTCATGCCAATCATGCGGGCATTCCGGCCATCTCCCTGCCCCTTGGCACCAATAAAAAAGGTCTTCCTTTTGGCGTTCAGCTTATGGCCAAGCATTTTGAGGAACCCGCCTTGCTGCGTTTTTCAGACTATCTGGTGAACATTCGCTAGTTGAAAAGTCGGTCCAGCCCTTAGCCTGCTAATCTTCTGATTTGATTATCATTGTAATTGTCCAGCTTTTGCCGTCTTTGATCCGGCAGATAGCATGTTTTGTTCCCTTTTATACAGATTTTGACGAAATACCTCTGTTAAAGGCTGGAAAACACAACAATTCGACTATTTTTACGTATACTTATTAGCAGAGCATCCCCAATTCATGGCAATAAACAGGAAAATATCATTTATCCCGGCATTTCTATTTGTCTGCCTGTTCTTGCCAAGCCTTTTGGCCAAGGCACAGATTGATACAAGCCGCTTTAAAAACGACCCTGTTGTTTCCATGCTCGACAGTCTTGCGCGGCTCAACTTTTTCAGCAAACCGACCAAGTGTCCGAAATCCAAATACAATTATACTCCCGATTCCATCCCCCGTTTTGACGATCTGGTTTATGAGGCGCGTATGGCCAAACTCGATGCCGCATCTCCTTTTGATCTTGTCTACAACCAACCTGTAAGAGGGTTCATCGATTTGTATGTCTTCCGCAAACGCGAACTTGTTTCACGCATGGTTGGCCTTTCTCAGCTTTATTACCCCATGATGGAAGAGGTGCTGGACAAATATGGTCTGCCTCTGGAACTCCGTCACCTGGCTGTTACCGAATCGGCCCTGAATCCAAATGCCAAATCGCATTCGGGCGCGATGGGTCTCTGGCAGTTCATGTTTCAAACAGGTAAACTTTACGGTCTGAAAAATACCTCCTATGTGGATGACCGCTGCGATCCTTACAAAGCCACTGTAGCCGCTGCCGAATACCTCAAGTTTTTGTACGGTCTTTTTGGCGACTGGCAACTGGTGCTTGCCGCCTACAACAGCGGACCGGGAAATGTCATGAAAGCCATGCGCCGTTCGGGCGGAAAAAAGACCTATTGGGAAATCAGGCCTTTCCTGCCGCGCGAAACACAGAGTTATGTCCCTGCTTTTATTGCCGCCAATTATGTGATGAATTATTACGCCGAACACAACATTGCCCCGGCCGAGGCGCGAAGAAGTTTTTTCCAGACCGACACGGTGTATGTCAAACAGGAAGTCACTTTTGCTCAGGTGGCATCCGGCCTCAACATTCCGATGGATGAACTGATCTTCCTCAACCCGATGTACAAAAGAGGCGTTGTGCCCGGCGCTGCCGATGGTGTTGCCTACAAACTCATTCTTCCTGCCGAAAAGGTTGGTCTTTTTATCAGCAACGAAACCGTTATTTATCAAAAACAAAAAACAGATTCGAGTTCCGTGATCGTCAGAGGGCTTCCGGCCCAATCGCAGGAAATCAGAAAGATCTATACCGTGCAGAAAGGCGAACACCTCAATCTCATTGCCCGTTCCTGCAAATGCACAGTAGATGATCTCAGGACCTGGAACGGACTTGCAAGCAGCGCTGTCAGACCCGGGCAGAAACTGATTTTTTATTCGGCCGCGGCCAGAACTGTTGCCAGCGCCACACCCGCTCCCGTCAAAACCAATGTAGCTGTTCAGGAAACCACCGCTGTGGCAAAACAGGAAAGCAATCCTGATTTTCATACTCTGGTTGGTCCGGATAAGTTTTTGTATTACACCATCCAGAAAGGCGATACCTTATGGACCATCAGCCAGCGCAGTAAGACCACCGTGGATGAAATCAAAAAGATGAACGGTTTTGGAAAAGTATACAGACTTATGCCAGGATCAAAAATCAGAGTGGCCAGAGCCTAAATTCTGCCGGCCCGGTTCTTTTGAATTATTAACGAAACTCCAATCTTTAAATCTCCATGGTTTTTTCGTTCCTCGTCAGTTTTCTTTTTTCTGCTCCCCCATTCAACATGGCCGATAAGGCTTGCACGAATGCACCTGCATACGACAAGGCAGAGATCACCCGCAGCTTCGAACGTGTGCCGGGCACGGCCGACTATACCGTTACGGTAAATATTCATTCAGCAGGCATAAGCGGCTTTGCCAAATACACCGAATTTCTTCCTCCCGGGGCCCATGTAACCATTCTTCAGAATGCGGGATCTACTGCGGCAACAACGGATGAAAAAGTGAAATTCGTCTGGACCGCCTTCCCTGCCGATCCGGAAATCAAAATCGTTTACACCATCACCTTCGCCAACTTAAAACTGATTATGCATTACAAAGGAGAGTTGAGATATCTTTCGGATAACGTCGTGCAAATCCATAACCTGGAACCCAAAGACCTGAAGCTTATCGGAGAGTAAATCAAACACAACCCGGCAATGATCTATTCTCTTCTTTTGAATTTGCTGCTGGCTTCAACACTGACTTTCCATATTCCCACTTCTTCCTGTTCAAGTTTGCCAGTTGCTGAAGAAGAGGTTCGCGTAAGCCGGACTTTCGAACGTGTTCCTGAAAAAAATCAATATTTAGTTACCGTCCTTATTCATGCTGAAGGCAAAAGCGGATTTGGCCGGTTTACAGAGTTTCTCCCACCCGGGGTAATCGTCAATGTTGTGGAGAGCGGAGCCGCTTCGGTCAATATCAGCGCAGAGAAACTGAAATTTATCTGGGTTTCTCTTCCGGAAGTTGCCCAACTGAAAGTGTCTTACACCATCGTCTTTCCCGAGAACAAACTCGTCATGTATTACCGGGGTGAGTTTTCTTATGTTTTCAACAAGGGGGCTCAAATCTATAAATTGCAGCCAAAAGATCTGAAGCTTATCGGGGAGTAATCAAGAAATCGTTTAGTTGCGAAGGCTGTTCCTTTCGGACATTTCATTTCACCACAGGGGCATAGATCAACTCACCCCCTCGGTCCCCCTCTCTATGAAGGATAGAGAGAGTGGAAGCCTAAAATTTATTGATAGAATCAATTCTTCGCCATAATAACTGATCGAATGACGGGTTGGGATGGAAAACAAGGAAGGCCAGGGGCTGAGGTGATCTGAGGTGAACCCCAATCATTGATTACCGAATACTTTTCAGCTTGATATCCGGCGAATATTTACTCATTTCTTTTTTCGTATCCTCAAAGGCTTCCTTCATTTTTAATTTCGATGCGGCATCGATGAAGAAGGGAACCGAATCTTGCAGCGAAAGTTCAGCAGGCAAAACAATGTGCCGGTGCATTTTCGGATCTGTTGCCCTGTATACCCAGGTGGGGATATATTCTGCCTCGGGTTTCAGATAAGTGTGCTTTGTGATGTTTTTGGTGAGCGTCAGTGTGAAAATAACGCCGGCATCGGTATAGCGGTGATACTGATTCGAAAGGAAATTGCCCAGCGACCAGGCCACCAGTCCCGAATCGAGCATGGCGTTTTTTGTTTTGTAAAAGCCCACCGGACTGATAACATGCGGATGACCACCGATGATGAGGTCCGCCCCATATTCTTCCGTTTTTCTGACGACAAGTTTCTGCGCATCTGTCGGATCGCTTTTGTTTTCTACACCGTAATGAAAATAAACCAGCACCAGGTCTGCCCCCTGCGATCGGGCCTGTGTAATATCGTGCTGAATGAGCAAGGTGTCGATCACGTTGAGCATATAGCGATGGTCTGCTGCCGGGTAAGCGCCGTTGGTTCCATAGGTGTAGTTGAGCACACCCAGTTTTATTCCCTTTACATTGAGCACCCTTACCGAATCATGATCGCGCTGCGAGTTGTATGTTCCGGTGCTGCCGAGTCCGGTCTTCTTTAAGATGTCGAGTGTACGCAAGAGTCCTTTTTCTTCGGTATCCATGCTGTGGTTGTTTGCCGTGACCACGAAATCAAAACCGGCATTTTTAACTGCATCGGCATAGGTATCGGGCGCGTTGAAGGTGGGATAGCCGGCATACGGAATGGAAGTGCCGGCGAAAGTCAGTTCGAGATTTCCCATAGTCAGATCAGCGGCCTGGAGATAGGGTTTTACGTAACTGAAACTGGGATTGAAATCATACAGGCCATTTGCCCCTTTCGAATTTTCGTATTGCGGCACATGACACATCAGATCGCCCGTGAAGCTGATCCGGACGGTGACTAAAGAATCTTTTGTTCGTTCAAACATATTACCCCGTGTTACCGGCGAGGCAGGGATCGTGTATTCGGGTACAAAGGCGAATAAAATGAAAAGCAAAAAAAGGAAGAGTGATCGATTCATCTGCGCCGGATTGTTTTTGAGAGTCTGTGTTTCAAAAATACAATTATTTTGGAGTTGCTGCAGGGCTTGTTTATACCGAACATTTCACCAACTTTGAACGACAATATCCATTTCATGATCAAAGTAGAAAACCTGAAAAAGAGTTATGGGGATGTTCCTGCTCTGAATGGCGTGTCTTTTGAAATCAAAGAAGGAGAATTCTTTGGTTTGCTGGGACCCAACGGAGCCGGAAAAACAACCACCATCAGCATCCTGAGCACCATCCTCGAGCCTAACGAAGGCAAGGTAACTATCGGCACCTACGACCTGAAGAAAGATCCCGGTCAATGCAAACGAACCATCGGGGTGGTCACACAGGAAATAGCCCTGTACAACAAACTTTCGGCTTACGAGAACCTGATGTTCTGGGGAAGCCTGTATGATGTGCCTGCGGATGACCTGAAGAACCGCATTGCCGAAACCCTGCAGCTTTTCGGACTGGCCGACCGCCAGCATGACAAAATTGAAACGTACTCGGGAGGCATGAAACGCAGGATCAATATCGCCTCGGCCCTGCTGCACCGTCCCAAAGTGTTGTTTATGGACGAGCCTACCGTTGGCATCGATCCGCAAAGCCGGAACCTTATTTTTGAAGTGCTTGAAAAACTGCACAAAGAAGGCATGACCATTGTTTACACGACACATTACATGGAGGAAGCCGAACGTTTTTGCGACCGCATCGCCATCATCGACAAGGGGACAATCATTGCCCAGGGCACGTTGAATGAACTGAAAAACACCGGAGGGCTCAAAGAAAGCATTGCCGTAACCTTTCTGAATCTTACTGACCTTGTAAAAACAAAGATCGGCACCTTCCTGGGGGGCGAATTCAAATTCGAGGAAAACGTTTTGCATTCTTATACAAGCAATGTCAAAACCGATCTGAGCCGCCTGATTATTGGCTGTAGTGAAGCCGGAGCTGACATTGTCAATATCGAGATCCAGAAAGTGAATCTGGAAACTGTTTTTCTTTCCTTAACCGGGAAACAGCTTAGGGATTAACTTCCCGGAGTTTTCAGCGGGAAATCCGCAGAGCCTGAACCTCAGCCCTACCTCTTCATGAAAAATGGAGAGGGAGTTAAACAAAGAGATCATTGATTTTCTCATCCAAATAAATTCAAACCATGTTCAAAATAGCCGTCAAGGATCTGAAACTGTTTATGGCTGATAAGCGGGCCATGCTTTTGACATTTCTGCTTCCCATTCCGCTGATTACCTTGTTTTCTTTAGCTTTTGGCGGATCCGGAAAGAGTTCGGAGGCCAGGCCGACCATTCTGATCATGTGCGATGAAGACAAAACAAAGGCAAGCCACCACATCGTTGAGCAACTCGACTCCCTGAAAGAAATCAAGGTACAGCTCAGTTCGCTCGACACCATCAAACGCTGGATAGGAAATGGTGATGAAGATGCTGCACTCATTCTGCACAAGGGGCTCAGCGATTCTATGGATGCCGGCAAGCCCCTGCCCATGGAACTTATTTACGACAAAGCCAAAGAGATGCAGATGGGCATACTCATGTCGGCCCTGAGCGGAAACCTCATGCGCTTTGCCGGCACAAAATCATTTGAGAAAAAAGCCCTTGCCAATTTCGATAAGCAAAACCCAGGGATGGATTCGGCCATGCGCGAAGGCGTGCATGCGATGATCGCTTCCAATTTCAGTGGCGGTTCCAGAGACGGAGGAAAGGATGAACCCATGCTCAAGGCCACACCCATGGAGGCGCAAAAAGAAAATTCGCCCGGTCTTGTTCAGGCTGTCGCAGGAACGGCAGTGATGATGCTTCTTTTCAGCGTGGCCGGTCTGGGCGCATCCCTGCTTCAGGAACGCGAAGACGGCACGTTAAAGAAACTGCTGTTTTCGCCTTTGTCGCCTTCCAATATTTTGTTTGGGAAAATGATTTCGGCCAACCTTGTTGCCATGGCGCAATTGCTGATCATGTTCCTTTTTTCCTGGCTCGTTTTCGGACTCAATATCAAACAAAACATTCCGGGTCTTATCCTGATGATTGTGGCTACGGCATTTGCCTGTTCGGGTTTCGGCATCTTTCTGGCTTCCGTGGCAAAAAGCCGTGCCCAGGTGCAGGGCATGACGACGCTTATTGTTCTCACCATGTCGGCCATCGGGGGCAGCATGATTCCGTCCTTTGTCATGCCTGCCTGGATGCAGCACATGGCTGTTGTTTCCGTAAACTACTGGAGCATACAGGGCTTTTACGATATCTTCTGGAGGGTGCTTCCGGTAACGAGTCCTGTGTTTCTCATGCGGGTGGCAGTGCTCCTTGGGATCGGTCTTGTCCTTAATTTTCTGGCGGTACGGCTTTATAAAAGGAATATCAAGAGTATTGCCTGAAAAGAATCGGAATTTGCGTCTCAGACAAAGAGAACTAACTTTGTAATAATGGAATACGAGCATCTCTTTGAAGCTTTATGGAAAGAACGCATCAGATCATTGCTTTGCGGAGGGCTCGCGGTAAATATATACGGCATTCCACGAATGACTGCCGACGTTGACTTGTTACTCGATTTCGAAAAAGAGAACCTCAATCGTTTCGAACATGTTCTGAAAAAACTTTCCTATTCACCGGTTATTCCTTTACCGGTTTCCCAGCTCAGCGACAAGGCCAGGAGAATTGAACTCGTAAAAGAGAAGAATATGATCGTCTATTCTTTTTATAGCAGCCGGTCTAATTTTATGTCCGTGGATGTTTTACTGGATCCTCCATTCACTTTTGAATCTTTATGGGAAAAGCGAGAAGTTCGTTCACTTAATAAGTATGAGGTAAATCTGGTTTCGTTGCCTCAGCTTATTGAAATGAAATCTTTTGCAAACAGAAAACAAGATCAGGATGATGTTATCCTGCTTTCAAAACTACTTGGCAATAAATGAAAAAGCTCATTCCCATAGAAGCTAACAAAGACAAAGGCTTTCATTATACAGTTACTGATGAGCAAATTGCGGCCCATCAAAAACTGAGTATTGCTGAAATATTCCAATGGCTTGAAAGCACTAACCGCTTTGTTAGTCTTCTGCAGACTGAAGAGGAAAAGAAAAGGAGCAGGGATGCCAAGAATTTTATCGGATAATTTTCTGCTCTTTTCATACCAGGCGGCTGATTGGAGATACTCCTTTTCGGCGGTTCACCTCACCCCCTCAGTCCCCCTCTCTATGAAGGATAGAGAGGGGGAAGCCTTGATGTGGATTTGTGATTGGGAAGACTCGCTTTATGCTTTCACTGCCACCGCCGAATACACCATCGGTATCTTATCCCCAAGATGTTTGATGCGGTATTTTCTGTCTGCAATCTTTTCTGTCTGGCTGAAACAGTTGTAGGGCGAGTAATCATATTCATCGAGCCGTTTGATCTGCAGACCGCTTTTGATCAGGCTGTTGATCACTTCACTCAGACTGTGGTTCCAGGTTACATTTTCCTTGCTCATGGCCGCACCGCGGTCGGCATAGGTTCCGGTTTCGGTTTCGATGATGGGTCCGCTGTTGAAATAGCGGTAGGTCACTTTTGAAAAATCATTGTCGAAAAGCATGACTACCGGGTGAAATTCGACAAAGACAAATTGTCCCCCGGGTTTTAAATAACGCGCAATGATATCGGCCCATTTCTCCAGATCGGGCAGCCAGACGATAGCTCCATAGCTCACAAACACAAGATCAAATTGCCCATCGAGATGCTGAGGAAGATCGTAAATATTGCAACAGATAAATTTGGCATCCAGCCGGAGTTCGGTATTCAGTCTTTGTGCGTTGGCAATGGCATTGTCGCTTAAATCAACGCCGGTTACTTTTGCTCCCATGCGTGCGAAAGAAAGCGAATCCTGTCCGAAATGACATTGCAGATGCAGTATTGACTTGCCCTTGATATCACCGAGCAGGGAAAGCTCGATTTCGTTGAGCGATGTTCTGCCCTTCATAAATTCTTCCTGGTTGTAGAATTCAGATTTCAAATGAAAATCCGTGCGCTGGTTCCAGGATTCTTTGTTCTTATTCAGGTATTCGGTTGGTATACTCATTTATTTATTGAAATTAATAATTATTGGGGCGTGCCCCTGAAGCATGCGCTGCGCTTTACTTCAGGGTCGGGCTTTCGGCACTCGCTCTTTTCAGTGCGGGTCGATTCAGGAACGTTTAAGCAAAACATTTTTCTTTCACTGGTTACAAAACTGCAAAGGAGCTCAGACAAAAATGCCTCAAT